>DVDV01000326.1 GCA_015296075.1 Leptolyngbyaceae cyanobacterium M33_DOE_097
CACTAATCCTTGGGCGTGTTGAACAATGGTTTCCATAACCGTTCAGTTAAATTTTGATTACGCCCTTTCTTTCAGATTTTTCCTTCTTTGGCAACCCCTTGTTGAAACTGGTGCAAGATCTCAGATAACGCATTGTCTGCACCGGATTTAGCCCCAGCGATCGCGCCGCTTCTGATTGCCCTAACTCAATCGATTGAATCCCAGCCCGCACAATTTCTGCAATGTAAGCAGCCCCGTTACAACTAAGTGCAACGACTGCCGCGATAAAGCGATCGAACGTAAATTGAATCCCTAAGCTTTGAATGAGAGCCGGGATGCCAAAGTAGATCATAAAAATCTGGACTAGCAACGGAGTGCCGCGAAAAAAGTCAACGTAAGCTCTGGCTATCCAACGCAACCAAGACAGTGACGATAAGCGGGCAATGCCGAGCAGTGAACCACCCAATAGCCCCAAGAAAGCTGAGATGCTGGCTAGCGCCAGGGTGACTAAGGCTCCGGCCAGTAAAACGGGCAACGCGTTGAAAATAACACTCAAAAACTGCAAACTATTGGCCGGTTGAGTAGTTTGCTCAATGCCTGGTATTGACTGAGGCAGCGGCGGCGGTTGGGTATTAAACCACTTCTGATAAATCTTCTGATAAGTGCCATCGTTTAAGATCGTCGTTAGTCCCTGGTTAATCAGTGGCAAATTTTGAGAATTGAGCGGTGTGGGAATACCATAATATTCCTCAGTCAAAAAATCGCCGGTGATGCGTATCCCACTCAAGTTACCTGTTCTCAATGCGTAGAGTGTCGTGGGTGCATCGTTAATTACTGCGTCAACGTTGCCATTTCTTAGCTCCTGAAGGGCCAGCACCGCTTCATTAAATGTGCGTACATCGGCATTGGGGATTTTTTTTGCCGTTTCAGCCCCCGTCGTACCAATTTGAACTGCTATTTTTTTACCTTGCAAATCATCCAGTGATCTGATGTTTTGGTTTTTCGTTTGAACAGCGATCGCTAATCCTGCTTTAAAGTAAGGTCTTGAAAATGACACAGCCCTGGCTCGTTCTGGCGTGATTGTCATCGCACCAACCGCCGCATCAACGGTGCCTGCTTGCAGAGCTGGAATAATGCCATCGAATGCGATCGTTTGAAACTCTACCGTAAAGCCTGCTGCTTCACCAATCGCCCGAATTAAATCAACATCAAATCCTTGTAGCTCTCCGGTTGCTGATTTGAATTCAAATGGGGCAAAGACGGGTTCAACAGCCACTTTTAATTGTTTCTGTTCGGTTGCTTGGCTGAGACTCACTGTGAGGACTAGCAACAAACAGCTAAGACTAAGGATTATCAAGCGCAACCATTTGACTTTGTAAAACTGTGTCATAGTAGGGATATTGATGAATTGATCGGCATAATCTATGTTTAGGCAAACTGAAAATTAGAAGTTCTCTCTGTCAACGAGAAGCTAAATAACAAGTTAAATCTGTCTAGAGGCAGGGTGTTATTCTCAGAGTAATAGTTCGTTATCTTCGACATTATGAACCACGCGATCGCATTTGAGCAAATTGAGAAAAGCTATGGCTCAATTAAGATTTTAAGTGGCGTTAGTGGTCATGTTGATCGAGGTGAAGTATTAGCTGTAATTGGTTCATCTGGATGTGGTAAGAGTACCTTACTAAGGTGTCTGAAGGGTTTAGAGAAAATAGACCGTGGACACATTGTTGTGAATGATATTGATCTTTCTAAACGTAACTTAAGCCAATCAGAGTTGCGACAATTGCATGCTGAAGTAGGCATGGTTTTTCAACAATTTAACTTGTTTCCCCACTTGAGCGTTTTAGATAATTTGATGCTGGCACCCCTTAAGGTTTTGAAGCTCCCCGTTCAAGAGTGTCAAGAACGCGCGTTGCATTATTTGGCAGAAGTTGGGCTACCCGATAAGGCAGAAGCTTACCCAGATGAGCTTTCTGGTGGGCAAAAGCAGAGGGTGGCGATCGCACGTAGCCTCTGTATGGAACCGAAAGTAATGCTGTTTGATGAGCCGACCAGCGCGCTTGACCCAGAGTTAGTCGGTGAGGTGCTAGAGGCGATGCAACAATTGGCTAAGAAAGGGATGACGATGGTAGTTGTCACCCATGAGATTTTGTTTGCTCAGGAGGTCGCACATCGGGTCATCTTTCTAGATCACGGTTCGATCTGCGAAGAAGGGATAGCCCAGGAAGTGTTAACAAATCCTCAAACAGAGCGCCTTTCGACATTCCTCCGGCGAATGCGGTTGGCACAACCTATTGCAAGTCCCGCGATCGCGTCCGATCAACCGTAGCGCGACCTGGGCTAGATCAAAAGTTAGCAAAATCAGGCAGGCATTATTCAATGTATTCTGGGGGTCGTCTCGTCTTGAGGTCGAAACAAGCAGCAACCTGTTTTATCATTTGCTTACTATCTAATTGGTCAAAGCCGTAGAACTGATGTTATCGCCCCTCTCTTTTCTTGCTGATGAACTCCACCAAAATGGGATCGCTGCGGAGATTCCCGAATTGATGCAGCACTCTGCCGTCTTAGCTGAGCTAAGCTACGCTCTCAGCCCTACTCTACATGAAGGTAAACTACAGCCCTACGGCTTTATTGTGCTTGAAAAGAATAATGTGGCTGCAATTAAAAATACTTGCCAGAAACTATCAATCAGTTTGTCAGAAGCCCGACGAGTAGCAGATGGGTGTCATGGTTTTTCGATCTTTAAATCTGGTGTGTTTCATGGTGTCTTTATTCCTCAGTATGCGGCTTATACCGAGTTGCAACTACTTCAGCTTCAGCAAGAGCTAAATGCCATCATTTGTATTACTGACGCAAATGGTATTACAAAACTTTTTTGTGATGCTGGTTTATTTATTCACCAATATCGTAGTTGGCAGAAAAAACCATGTATTAGTCGTGCCTTAAAAAATATCTGCCGTTGTGCGCCTCAAGCTAATTTTGAAATCTTAAAAGACCTGCTAGAGTTCTGTTTTCATGACTTAAGTTCACGCAAAATTGGAGCGACGCTAGTCTGGTGTCTGGCAGAGCCAGATGAGGAAGAGTGGGAAAATATGCGCCCCAATTTTATGTTGAAGGATATTGAAACTAAAGTTGGGAGCGATCGCTCGGTTGCCGTGTTACGGCACTTGTTAACTTACACTGATGGAGCCGCGATTTTAGATGAGCAAGCCCGGGCGATCGGGGTAGGCGCACAATTAAAATATTCGGAGGCGAGTAAGCGCTTAATTGAGGCGCATGCTGGAACGCGCCACACTTCGGCACAACGGTTCTCTTACGACTTTCCGAAAGGTATCATATTTGTTGTTTCGAGTGACGGCCCAGTCACCGTTTTTTCAGATGGTATGAATGTCACAGACTTAGAGGTTCGGTTTGCGAATGAGCCGTCGCCTGAAACTTCAGAAGACCAGCTTCCACCTGAGTCTCTGCTTTTGTGTTGCTCCCGTGATGTGACCTGCCAGGGCTGCAAAAAACAACTGAAGATTCAAGAGATTGATAGTGATCAGATTAAGCGGCAAGATAAGGTGTTGCACTGCCCTGTGTGTAGTCATTTTCTTCATTCAGTTACATGCAGTAATTTAGATGTTCATGTTGTCAAAGCGCTATGGCGATCGCGCGACCTGACCCGCCTTGGATAATGAAATGCAGGTGCGACCTGGTAGGTAGCCAAGGGTTTTTATCCTAAGTTGACAGCTCGCTCCTCAACCAGTGCATTGACACAATTCGTCTCAGTCAGGGTTCTGATCACAGGGGGAGCGATTTTAGCCGCCATGTAGCTGGGGGCACGCCTAAATGACGCTTAAAGGCTCGGTTAAAAGCAGCTTCCGATTCGTACCCGACTTGAGCTGCAATCTTGGCTATGCTGGCATCTGTGCTTTTCAACAAATTGACAGCTAATTGTAGTCGCCACTGTGTCAAATATTGGATTGGTGGTTGCCCTAGCAGTTGTGTGAAATGAGTTGCTAGGGTCGATCGCGAAACTCCGACCTGGTTAGCTAGCTCTGTCACTGTCCAGTTGTACTCAGGGCGAGCGTGGAGCAAATTCAAGACTTGGCTCACGATCGCATCATTCAAGGCTGCTAACCAACTAATCTGGTGGTCTGCGATCTGTTGCATTTGATTCCGCAGGATTTCGACAAACATCAGCTCCGTTAAGCGCGCGAGGAGACAATTGCTACCGGGGCGATCGCTCAATGTTTCCTGAATAATGTAGTGAACACCCGTTTCTAATAACGGCGAAGTTGGCTCTGCAAAAACTGGAATATGGATCAGCACAGGCAGAGACTGTAAAAATGGGTTGAATAACAATTCATCACACATCAAAAAGCCGCAGACCAGTTGGGTCGGTGCTCCGCCTCCACCATATTTCAAGACGGGGATTTCTAACCACGGTTGGGGCGGTAGAATATCTCCAACTGGAATTGGGGATTTGCCGGGTTGATCACTCAAAATATGAGAACTGCCATAAGGAAAGACAATAATGTCTCCCTTCGATAACTTCTGGTCAGGGCATCCATCCAGTTTGACCCAACAGGTTCCTTCAGCAACGATATGAAATGAGACAATGCGCTGAGAAGGTGCTTGCAGTAGTGCTGCTAATTTGGATGGAGACGGCGTTTCAATACTCCAGGAGGCACTGTACTCGGTACGAAACCGAACACCACCCGAAAGGCGAATCACTTGCAGTACGTCAGAAAGAACATCCATAGCGCTTTTAAAATTTTTAGATCATCTATTCGATGCAATTAATTTACTGGTTTGGCGTTTCAGTCAAAAACTTTAGAGTTTGAGTCATTGCACTTCACCTCTTCATCGGTAAGGATGGAGTTGTGATACATGTTTCTGTGTTAAGTCGTTGTTACAAACTAACAACAGAAACCCCTAATTGAATGTTAGTCGGTTTTCAATCTGACAATTTCTAAATCAACACTGAATTGCGATAAATGCAATCCCCATTTTGGGGGGCAACTCTAGAGAGCTGTGCTGAAATAACCCTCTAGTGGCATATCTGCTACATCTGCCCACCTCCAACTTTATTCCTGTAAATCTGAAGGACGATAATATGTTAGAACTCAAGCCCCCGATCGCCCAGCAATCTACCCAACCGTGGATAGAACGCGCACACGAGTTAGGTTTACAATTTTCAGAACGCTCTATCAACGCCAACAAAAATGATCAATTCGTGGCTGAAAACTTTGCTGACTTAAGGCAGTATGGGTTTGTTTCGGCTGCTGTACCAATTGAATTTGGTGGTGGTGGTGCAAGCTATACCGAAATGAGTGAAGTGCTGCGTGAATTAGCTCATCATTGCAGTTCAACAGCGCTTGCATTTGCGATGCATACCCATCAAGTAATTATTCCTACCTGGCGCTGGCAGCATCAGGGCGCACCAGTTGAGGGGTTGTTGCGACGCATCGCAATGGAACAAATTATCCTCCTGAGTAGCGGTGGTTCTGATTGGTTAGAAAGCTCTGGTACCGCAACACGGGTAGAAGGTGGTTTCCGCATTAACGGTTACAAAGCTTTTGCTAGCGGTGCACCTGCAGGTAATTTACTCATGACTAGCGCAGTGTATGATGACCCAGAAATGGGTGCGACTGTACTGCATTTTGCAGTTCCAGTTCAGGCAGAAGGGGTCAAAATTGATCCGGTTTGGTATGCAATGGGAATGCAAGGTACTGGGTCTCACAACGTCGTTTTGACAGATGTATTTATACCTGATGCAGGTATTGCGCTAAGACGTCCCCAAGGGAAATGGCACCCCCTCTTTCACATCATTTCCATGCTGGCAATTCCATTGATCTACTCAGTCTATGTAGGTGTAGCAGAAGCCGCACGTGATTTAGCAGTGCGAGTGATTCAAAAACGTCCAGCAAATAATCAGATTGCTTACCTCGTGGGCGGCATTGAGAATGAATTGATGGCTGCGAGACTGGCTCTACAAAATATGGTTACGATCGCAGAGACAAGTCAACCTGGGTTTGAGACTACAAATCAGGTGATGATGGGTCGCACGCTCGCTGCACGAGCCGTACTTAACGTGGTTGATTTGGCAATGGAAGCGATGGGTGGTTCTGCCTTTTACCGCTCAGTGGGTTTAGAGCAACTGTTTCGGGATGCTCAGGCGGCTCGTTATCATCCGTTACGAGAAAGCGCCCAACGCAGGCTGGCCGGGCAACTTGCCCTCGATTGGCCAATTGAGGCAAACGATTAATTAGTGGCTTTCCTTGACGTACTCCATGCTCGTACCAATTAAATGAACTAGCAACTGTGCAATTTGCGTTCTTTTAAGGGGAAACTCAACTTTCAGACAAAAACTACCTCTCTACCTACTGTGCAATCAATCATCTACATAGGGAGGTAGTTTTATTAGTACTCAATGCTCTCGTTTGTAAAGATATTCATCGAATTTAGATTCAGCGGGGTGATTCTCTATGAAGCCTGAGGTGATTACAGCGATTATCGCCGCGATCGTTGCTGTCGTTAGTGCAGCCATGAGCGTCTATGGACAGATGCGAGTCGCGCAACTATCTGATCTCCTAGCAAAACAACGAGAAGCAGAATCACGGGAGGCACAAACAATTGCCCTCATGTCAAAATATCGGGATCCCTTATTAAGGTCAGCCAATGACCTGCAAAGCCGACTATTTAATATTCATCGAAATCACGTCTTGAGTAACTTTGAGCAAAAATCTATATCTGAACAAGATTATCTACTGAACAACACTCTATATGTCGTCGCTGAATATTTTGGCTGGGTTGAAATTTTACGACGAGAAGTTCAGTTTTTAGACTTGGGAGATCTTGAGCTAAATCGCCATCTGAGTGAGTTGCTTGTGAGTATTACGAAAGCATTTGGAACAAATCAAATATATAGTAGCAATATCAGTAATCCGATATTTCAACTATTTCACGGAGAACAACGGGCGATCGGAGAAATTATGATGAAACCTCGCTCTGCCGAGCAAATTATAGGATATGAATGTATTGGTTATGCTACGTTTATGCAAAAGATGAATGAGATCCTAACTTTATCTATTGGTTCGCAAAATTACGAGCTGATCTCAAGACATGTATTGGAGAACCAAAAGCTGGCTCAGAACGGTTTGTTCTAATTCACAGCCGCTTAATTGCTCTCATTGACTTTCTCGATCCACACTGTGTGCGTATACCCCTAAAGTACCGAAGTCCTATATCGGGGTAAAGCAAAGCCTGCCAGGCCAGATCAATAGTACTCAATGAGGCATCAAGAAAAGAATGCAACCTGGCGATCGCACAAAATAGCCTCATCTAAATTAGTTCCTACTAAAGCTGCTTCAGATAAATCAGCCCCTTGTAAGTCTGTTTCGCTTAAATCAGCATCCCTTAAATCTGCACGACGCAGAGAGGCATCACGCAAATTAGCCGCACGCAGATTGGCAGAAACAAAGTTAGCAGCCCGCAGATAAGAACGACTAAAGTTTGCAACTGTGAGTGTTGCATGGCTAAAGTTGACCCCACTCAATTTAGAATCACTGAAATCAACCCCATCTAAATCAACGCCTTGTAAATTCACGCCATTCATATACACCTGGCGCAGTTGCGTACCTGTAAACCTTGCTCCAGTCAAATTGGCTCCACTCAGCTTAGCCCCTGTCAGATTTGCCCAAGCTAAATTCGCGTTCTTCAGGTTAGCCCCCCGGAGATTAATTCCTTTCAGAGCCGCCCCACAAAAATTAACACCCGATAGCTGGGATTCTCGTAAGTTTACGCCAACCAAAATTGCTCCACTCAAGCTCGTTCCAATTAAATTTGCCTTTACGAGGTAGGCCCCTGTCAAATTTGCTTTAGTGAGATTTGCTTCACTTATGTCTGCCTGCCCTAACTTGGCATACGACAGATCTGCACCATACAAAAACACTTTTTTTAGAGAGGCCCTTGTCAATATCGTTTTAGACAGGGTAGCAAATGACAAAAATGCTCTATCTAAAATAATCTCACTTAGATCAGCACCAGACAAATCGGCATCAACTAACTCGACTCCAGCAAAATCTCTTTCCCCTTGAGAGTAGCGAGTGATCAGTTCATTAGCATCCATGTAGCGTTTCCCCTATATCTACTAACTTAATTCTGAATTGAGTGGTAAATCAACTCTAAAACAGGTTGTTAATTCACCACTTGTTACCTGAATAGTGCCTCCTAAAAGTGAAACAAGTTTTTTGACTAACGCTAAACCCAGCCCTGTTCCGCCGTGCTTCCAGGGATCATTGCTGGGGATACGATAAAACTGCTTAAAGATATTAGGAATTTCATCAGCACTAATTTCAATACCTGTATTTATTACTTGAATTTGAATCTGGTCACAAGTATGCTGATCAGTATTTTTAATGCATTTTGCTATAACGGACACCGTTTCACCTGGAGGAGTAAATTTACTTGCATTCCTTAATAGTTCCTCTAACACACGATTTAGCATAAAAAGATCTGTTTTAATTGGTCTAATTTCAGAAGAAATATCAACTTGATAACTGAGCTGATATTTGTTAAACGTACTCTTAATTTTTTCAACTGTTTGGGGAATCCATTCTTGTAAGTTGACTGTGCTGACTACGAATGGATGAGTTCCAGCGTTTAATTGCTGTAACAGTAGTAGATCATTAATTAGATTAATTTCGCGATCGCACTCTTCTTGCAAGATGTTGAGACAACGTTCAAGTTTTGGGTTTAGCACTTCATTTGACTGTCTCAAAAGAGTGCCCATCAGTTGAGTCGCTGTTTTGATGCTAGAAAGAGGCGTTCGTAATTCATGGGAGGTTGTACTCAGAAAATCTTCCCGAATTTGATTCAGTTTCTCTAACTCTCGAATTTGTGCCTGTGCTGACTGATAAAGGCGCGACTGACGAATGGCAATTGCGCATTGCTGTGCAACCTGTTGTACCAATTGTAATTCTTGCTGTTTAAAGACATGATGTTTGGTTGTGATCAGCATCAAATCTCCTAAAATACCCTGCGCATCATCAGCGATCGGACAGTATAGAATAGATGACTGGGAATAGTGATTATGTTTAGGTGCACGTAGACAGACTTGAAGACACTCTCCTCGTAGTAGTGGTTGATAAATATCTGGATGGTCGTTGATATGAATTGTTGTACCTTTGAGGCTTGACCCCGAACAGATGTATTCATGTCGCACTGTCGCTGTTTGTAGTTCAGGATTGTATAGGCTTGCGTGACAGCTATTTAAGCTCAAGACTAAACTTAGTTCTTGAACGGCAGTCTGCAAAACACTTTTTTCATCTAATGATTTATGAATTTTCTCAGTGATATGTCGCAGCACTGCTTCTGAACTCAAAATTTGCTTAACTTGGCTTGTTCTCTCTTGTATTTCATTCTTCAAATCTGCTTGCAGCTGTTGTACCTGTTGAGAGAGAGCGGCTTGACGAATCGCAATTACAAGTTGGTTTTCTAACTGTTGCAACAACAAGATATCTGGCTGCAACCATTCTCGATTGGCGCAACACTGCTGCGCGATGAGTAATCCCCAAACTTGGTCGCCATCATAAATCGGAAGTGTCAGCTGTGCCTTTACCTCAAACGTCTCTAACAATTGGACATAGGCTGCATCCAGATTACATTGAGTGATATCGGCGATCGCCTGATTCTTTGGGTGTTGAAATGGTTCAGCAAATTGTTTCTCTTCAATATTGATATTTCCAAGTTTCCAACCAAGTAGGGTAGGATACCCAGCCACGCACGACTCAACAATAACAGAGCCAGTTTCCCCAAGACCTGTATGGCGGTAGATGATGACACGGTCTGCTGCTAACAATTGCCGAACTTGATTAACAGACACTTGCAGAATCGTTTTAAGGTCTGATGATTGGCGAATTGCTCGTGCAATGTTTTCAATAAACTGCTCTTGTTGTACCCCAAGCTTCAGCGCAAGCCCATGTTCCTGCAAGGATACCAGATTAGTAATGGCTGAGCAGATCAGCTTGCGACCCGCTATTTCTAGCCAGTTTAAACACACCTCTATCTGACAAACTTCGCCCGATGCTAAACGGTGAGGCCAGAGTTGCTGTTGTTGCCCATACACCCGTAGCTGCTGAATGTTGGCTTGAATGCTTTGACTCGATAATGGCGTGATATCTGTCCATTGCATCTGACGTAACACATTGACTGGATAGCCGTAAAAGGTAGCAACTGTCGGAGTGGCATCAACGATCGCCAACGTGTCTGCATCAATCCATAACTGGGCTGTCAGGCTCGGCTGAAAAGTGTGCTGGAACTTTATTGTCTCATGATCGGCAGCGGGGGTGGGGGGTGGCTCAGCCCGTTCCGTCAATGAAAACACAATGTGAGTAACTTTACCTGACGAATCTTTAAAGGGAAAACCGCTGACCCAAAAATATCGCTCTTGCTTATCATTGTCAGCGATCGCTTGTTGTAGGTTGATAACTGGTTCACCCGTTTGCATAACCTGAGCAAAGGGCAATTTTGACTTGAGATTGTTTGCTTCAACGTCAGTAATTTTCTGTTCTGCTGTATCGTTTATGCGATGTGGGAGGAGTGACTGAGGCAGGTCTAGCACTTTTGCAGCCTGATCATTTGCAAAAGTAATTTGCCCATCAATGCTCATTGCGATCGTCGCAACACCATAGGTTCCAAGCAGCGCTTCAAAAAGGTTTTGGCTGAGTGATAAAGTGCTGTCTGTTTGCGGCCTGGACTCAGGTCGTGAAGCGTCTATTTGTTGAACCACAGCCCTCACCTCGGATTTTGATTCTGTCGAGATTAATTCAATGACTTTTAATCGTTTTTGTTGAGTCGTAAGTAAGTGGGTGCAATTAAACTAAAGATGATTTTCAGGGTGGAAACCTTCTGCCTGGAGCCAACGCCCCCTTGTACTGTTAATTTTGCCTACCCACTTATCTTTTCAAGTCATCAAGAAAATCTCCGACTGAACCATAAAATTTTTATTCATATTGTTCTATTCTCAGTGTTCCCAGACCTGTTTTCTTCTCCCACCACTTAAGAAAAAGCAAAGAATACAAGTGGAAAGTCTCACCAGCATCGCCAGGTAGGCTCAGCTTTTTAGAACAGAATTTGTTAAGATTACAGGCCAAAATGTTTCTGCTGAATCAATGGCAGAGACATATACACGTTTTATAGCTATTTTTAAGTTTTTGTAGCTGGCTTCTTGGCGCTGTTCCCTAACCAGGAGCCTTTGAGGCCACACCCACTAGCAAAGCAAAATTCTTGTTCCACCCTGACTACCCGATTTAGGCGGCTTCTGGGTTCAGGTCAATCATCCGGCGTGTGGTGTAAGTTCCGACTGGACTCCAGAGCAGGTAGGGTAGGAGCAACAAAGCTGCCTGAGTCGATTGTTGTGCGACCAGTAATGCCAATACAATCCCCAAAGCTACTCCCAGTCCGCCTAAAAAGGTACCAATTGCTAGGCTGTGGGTTCTTAAGGTGATGGGGATGTAAGCGACTGTAACAACTTCTACCAAAATGTAAAGCCCCATGAATAACCAGGTTTTAAGGCTGCCTGGCTCGCTTTGCCAAATTAACCCTGCCGACCAAGCCCCACAAAAAAATGCCACCGTCCAGATCAACGGAATCGCAGGCTCAAAAAATAACCACTTGGGGCGATCGAGCTTTACAGCCCAGGGAATATCACGTGGCCTCAAAAACAAACTACCAAATGCAACGAGAGTCGTGACAACACCAATTATGATCCAGGAGTTCAACATACTTGCTTCCCTAAAACTGTCTCATCTTTCACGGTAACAATCGACTTGTGCGGCAACATCCCTCATAGGGGCAAGTCGCATAGTAAGTCTCAAGCAAAAGCGATGTATCGTTGTATAGCGGTAGTCATCCAGGTTAGGACGGGGTATAGAGGTTCCACCCCCCTTTATTTGCAATCTCCTAAACCAACTGGCGATAGCTATAATTGGTTAATTAAGGAAACAGAATTGTTGGTAGTGAGACTCATCCATCGTGCCAATAAGTGAATGATAGACAGGGCATGACATTCCTTAATTAGCCAGTCATTACGCACCAATTAGATGAACCTTACCTACACTACCTGATGTGTAACTTTCTAATCAAAGTCGCTTTTTTAAGGTGGGCTGAGAAGGGATCTCATTCTACGGATCTTCATAACACCTCTCTTGATAGGGCTATTTCCCCTACAGGATAGTTAAACTAGAAAACAACAATTGATTGTAAAATCTAATCGCGACATAGAAGAAGAGGAATTATGGTTGCAAATAATACCAGAAATATCTCTGAGCAAGTCGCTCAAGAAGATTGGTTTAGCCAGGGTAAAATAGATGCACTGATGGGCTATTCTAAACAGCCCCCTGAAACCGATCCAGAGGAAGCGAGCCTGTATGACTTAGGATATGGAGAAGGCTGTATTCAACATTCATTTGAGCAAGTAAATGGTGAGGACGAGCCAAATCAGTAAATTTGAAACGTTCACATACAGTGCGAGCTACACCTATGAGTATTTTTACTTGTTCAAGATGATATTGTATTAAAGATATTGAGTCGGGGCAATTGATTGTTTAATTTCTGATTTCAGCGATCGCCCTTCTGCTCAGCTTATGCTTCACCCTAAGCAAAAAAGCAGAAACTATAGAATTTTAGCTTCTGCCTTTCTACTTTAACGGAATGTCTTAGATAGCTGCCGCTGTCAAAGACTGTTGTTGTGCAAATTCCATCAAGCGACGAATACGCTCTTCGGTGGGGGGATGGGTCAAAAACAAAGCTTGTAGACCTTTACGTGGTAAAGGATTAACAATCAGTAGAGGAACCATTGTAGGATTGCCACGCATTGGAATCTGGTGACTAATCGTTTCTAGCTTTTCTAAAGCATTAGCTAACGCTGTAGGGTTGCCCGTAATCTGCGCTGAGCCTAGATCTGCTGCGAATTCACGCGTACGAGAAATTGCAAGTTGGATTAAGGATGCCGATAGCGGAGCTAATACGATGAGAAACAAAAAGCCGAACGGATTTTGTCCTTGTCGTGTGTCTCGACTGACAGGCCCAAACAGCAAGCCAAAGCTGAGAATTTGCCCTAAGTAAGTAATTGCGCCAGCCACCGTTCCAGCCACCGCTTGCGTTAGGGTGTCACGATTTTTGATGTGAGTCATCTCGTGAGCAATTACCCCCTCTAACTCTTCTGGAGTCAGTACTTCTAAGATGCCTTTAGAGACAGCGATGGTGGCATGTTCTGGATCTCGTCCAGTCGCAAAGGCATTCGGGGCTTGGGTTGGAATTACCACCAACTTTGGCATGGGGATCTCAGCGCGATCGCTCAACGATGACACCATGTTGTAAAGCTCAGGTGCGTCTGCCTGTGTTAAAGGCTGCACCTGAAAAGAGGCTAAAGCGGCGCGATCGGAGTAATACCAGGAGCCAAAACTGGAGAAAGCCGCTAATACTAAGCCGATGATCAATCCCTGTTCATTACCAACGAGGTAATAACCGCCTAACACCAACAATCCACTTAGCAAGCCCAGCAGTCCGGCTGTTTTGATTTCATTAATCCCAAATCGCATATTACTCAACATTTAATAAACTGCCCTTACCGTCTCAAATTTGCCCATTTGACTTAATCCTTCCAGAGAGGCAACTTGGCCCTACCAATAGTCATAATTCAAATACTCGGGTGAATTTTGGGCAAAGAGAAAAATGGGCTTGTAAAGAGTCACTCCTGATCTTTTGTAAGTTTAGTTGAAGCTGATCAGAAATCTGGGTGGTTGCTAGGGAAGTATTAGTTAGTATGTGCAGCTCAAATCTGTTCATACTGTTTGGGGCGATCGCTTGACACAGTTACTTTGTTATTTACTGCTTAGTAGAAAATTACGGTTATTGCTTGAACTTCAACTTGGACTGTTATGCCATCTAAGAAAGAAAATAGCGGGTGTGGATGTGGAAGTATTCCAATTTCCGTAATTATTATTTTGTTGGGTTTAAGTTGCTGGGGATTTACCCAACTAAACAAGCTCAACATCAGGCAGTTTTTACCCGATGCAGTTGCAAAAGTTATCCCTAAGTCTCCACAACCTGCAACGTCTACAACACAACCATCACCTTCTCCTGGCGTGCCTCCTACCCCCGCTCAACCTGCGCCAATTGCCGCTTCACCTCGACCATCAACTCTTTCAAAAACGACGCCGACTACTTCACCCCGGCCAACCGTCTCCACAACTGTAACTCCTGCAAAAAACAGATCGCCCCAAACTCCTTGGGAGAAAAAAGCGATTCGGGGCATTTATTTAAGTCGATACCAGGTAACAAACAATGCCAGCGAGCAGATGATTCGCGATCGCGTGCGATATTATCGTCAGCAAGGAATAAACACAATTATTCACGGTGTTTGGGGCAACGGCTGCACAATGTACACCAGTGATGTTATGCAAAAAACATTTGGGTTTAAGAGTTGCCCGAATCAGTTTCGGGAGCAATGGCTCGACTGGCTAATTGATGAAGCCCATAAACAAGGGATGCAAGTTCACGCTTATTTTGAAAAGGGAATTAAAATTGACGAAAATAGCCCCATTTTTGATGTCGCAGTGGCTAAGCGATGGATAGTACCGGGAGTCGATAAAACTTACGCTGGTATTGATCACTATGTACTAGATGTAGAGATTCCAGAAGTTGCAAATTTATTTAAACAAATCTCGGTTGAATTTGTCCGTAAATATCCCAAAATCGACGCTGTGCAATGGGATGACTATCTAGGTTATCACGCCGCATTACCCGGCAAAGTTGATCGCACGGCTCGGTTAACAAAATTTGTGCAGCAAATGCGACTAGAGATCAAACAACAAAATCCAAATGTTAGCTTTGACCTGTGCCACCATAATCCGTACTGGGGGAAACGCTACTTTGCAGCTGATTGGCAAAATTGGGGAATTGATCGGGCATTTATCCAAATTTATAATGATGCCAACTTCAAAGAAGAGTTAGCTTACGCCCAGCATTATGCCGGGGTAGCAATCTCTGACAAACAATTACACCGCTTGAAGGAATTGGTGAAGGATACGCGAATCAAGAGTATTTTGGTATTTCCTACTAATGGCAAACCCGAAGAAACGGTTGCGGCTGTTAAAAAAGTTATCTCTCACTGATGCCCCCCAAGGGCATTGCTGCTCGGTTGATGCCCTGCCCCGTTTAGAGAGGTGAATAATATCTCTAGTTTTAAAGCGCTGTTTGGCTGTACCATAACTCAGATTTACGAAAAATCCGCTCAGTAAGATTTTCGTCTGTTAATTGGTTTAACTCCTGAAGAGAGAGCGGCAACCCAAGTGGGTAATAATCGCCATCAAAACAGAAATCAGACCCGACTAAATCAATGGCGGTTCTAAGTGCGGCAATATCGTACAGCAACGGCAGTGTGACCATATTGCAACCGTCATAATGGCATCGCAACATGAACGCAACTTCGCGAGCGGCTGTCTGAGTTTCAAACAATAATCTTAGATGGCGCATTTTACCATCCTAACTCGATTGATAAACCTTCGTCGAGCCAGAAAGCCGCGATCGCCCGAATTAATTCAAGCCATGCTACTGACTGTTACATTGCAGGGATTGTCAAGTCGATTTAGCCATTCGCTCGAATATTAATGAACAATGGCTAATATTTTAGTTTTCTATATTTGATCAAGTTGGTAAAAGCCGGACGGGTTTAGGGGAACTGCCAATTTCTACTATTTTGGCTAATTGCTGTCCTGGCACTGATCTAATAATTCCCAGGTTAATTAACTACTCTTGTATCACCTTAGTTTTTAGTTGCTTAACTTCAATCACTCTACTTTTAGATATTTTCCTTCCAACTCTAAGTAGATTTTACCTAGTCAAAGCTCATAGATTTATATCTTAAAGGTTCTATCAAAAGATTATTTTAGTCATGCCTGAAATGATTTAAAAGTGAAATTGACCAGTATGGTAAAACAATTCTATGAAATCAGTTACTAAACTGCTTGCAACTTTGGGACATTGGAGCGTTACAGCTCTTCTTTTCGTTTCCGCGATCGCGTTTACTTGGCAAGCTCCATTTTTGACCAATGATATAGCCGTTGCTGCTCGTGTGACACCTGTAGTTGCCGCAATGGATGCGGGCGATAGGGTGAAGCGCGACAACAAAAACTTGGTTGACAATGCAGCCGACAAGGTGAAGGAAGCCGCGAACAAAAATGCAAATCGAGTTGATCGCTCAACTGACACCAATGGTGCTGTTGAACGGAAAGCTCAGCGGGATGCAGCACGAATTGAAAAGCGCGCCGATGAGGATGCCGCTCGCACCAAACGGGCGATCGATGACAACGTCGGCGCAGTTGAGCGTACCGTTGACAAGATCAAAGACGCTTTTGGGATGTAAGCGCGACAATTAATCCCCCTTTAAAGTGGTTGAGAGCTAATTGAGCAGGCTTTCAGCCACTTTTTAGGTGCAAAAAAGTAAGCTGGGTGGCAAGTCTCCAAAAATTATCATAACTAGAAGGGCTAAGACGGTCTGCATGACGTTTTTTGATCTTATTTATAGAGCAGCCTCAATTCATGACATTTCAGGCCAAGATCCTGCTAACAGTTAGATAATATGGTACGTTCATCAAACACTAGGATCCTGGAGCTGCGCTATGCCCGTCTATCGTTCTCGCACAACTACTCATGGTCGCAACATGGCTGGTGCCCGCGGCCTCTGGCGTGCAACTGGAATGAAGGATGATGATTTCGGCAAACCGATTATTGCTGTTGTCAATTCCTTTACCCAATTTGTGCCCGGTCACGTCCATTTGAAAGATCTCGGTCAGCTTGTTGCTCGTGAAATCGAAGCGGCTGGAGGGGTTGCCAAAGAGTTCAACACGATCGCGGTGGATGATGGCATCGCAATGGGGCATGACGGGATGCTTTACTCGCTGCCATCGCGTGAAATCATTGCCGATAGCGTCGAATATATGGTCAATGCCCATTGTGCCGATGCAATGGTCTGCATCTCTAACTGCGACAAGATCACACCTGGAATGCTGATGGCAGCGCTGCGGCTTAACATTCCGGCAGTTTTTGTTTCGGGTGGCCCAATGGAAGCTGGTAAGGTCGTTTTGCAAGGTCAGACCCGCGCACTTGACCTGGTAGACGCAATGGTTGCTGCGGCAGACGATCTCGTTTCAGACTCCGATGTTCAGGTGATTGAGCGTTCTGCCTGTCCGACTTGCGGTTCTTGCTCTGGCATGTTCACGGCAAACTCGATGAACTGTTTGACTGAGGCACTTGGGCTTTCTCTCCCTGGCAATGGTTCAGCGCTGGCAACCCATGCCGATCGCAAAAAGCTCTTTCTAGAAGCAGGGCGTTTGATCGTAGACCTTGCCCATCGGTACTACGAAAAGGATGACGACAGTGTGTTGCCACGGGCGATCGCCAGCTTCAAAGCCTTTGAAAACGCCATGACCTTAGACATCGCAATGGGTGGTTCGACCAATACGGTGTTGCACCTCCTCGCGGCGGCTCATGAAGGTGAGGTTGATTTCACGATGGCTGATATTGATCGCCTGTCGCGGCGGGTGCCCGTTCTCTGCAAAGTTGCGCCTGCTGTACCGGATGTCCACATGGAGGACGTTCACCGGGCGGGTGGCATCATGGCGATTCTTGGGGAGCTAGACCGAGCTGGCTTGATTGATTCATCCGTCAAATCAGTTCATTCAAACAGTCTTGCTGAGGCACTAGAACGTTGGGACATTCGCCGCACGCATGAACCATCAGTACATGAGTTTTACCGAGCTGCCCCCGGTGGGGTGCCAACCCAAGTGGCTTTCAGTCAAGATCGACGTTTCGATAGTCTCGATCTTGACCGTCAAGCCGGGGTGATTCGTGAAAAAGAACACGCCTACTCACAGGATGGTGGCCTTGCAGTGCTGTATGGAAACCTGGCTGAAGATGGTTGCATTGTGAAGACGGCGGGTGTGGATGCCTCGATCCTCACTTTCTCTGGCCCAGCCCGTATTTTTGAAAGCCAGGATGCTGCTGTAAATGCCATTTTAGCAAACAAGATCAGTGCGGGAGATGTTGTGCTGATTCGCTATGAGGGGCCGCGCGGCGGGCCAGGGATGCAGGAAATGCTCTACCCTACGAGCTACCTAAAATCGAAGGGACTTGGTAAAGCCTGCGCGCTCGTGACAGATGGACGTTTTTCGGGTGGTACGTCTGGCCTCTCGATTGGTCATGTCTCTCCAGAAGCGGCAGAGGGTGGTGTAATTGGGCTAGTTGAAGAGGGCGATCAGATCGAGATTGACATCCCAAATCGACGCATTCATCTGGCTGTGGACGATGCGGAGCTGGCTCGCCGCCGTGAAGCCCAAAACGCGAAGGGTTGGCAACCGACTGAACCCCGGCAGCGCAGGGTGAGCAAGGCACTGAAGGCTTATGCTGCAATGGCGACTAGTGCTGCGAAAGGAGCGGTTCGTCAGATTTAACGTTTAACTCAACGAGTGAAACGGGCCAGACGTTAAGGGCGTCTGGCTTTTTCGTGAAGTGTGTTTTTTATTCAGCATCAAAAGGTGGTCAAAGGTGGGTCGATCGCCTCTTGATGCTGTCGCCAGGTGACTGAGGACATTGGAAGTATGAGGTAGGGCGTGAGGGAGTTGAGGCTCAGTCGAAGCCCCTGTCCCCTATCCTAACTAAGATGACTATGGCTATACCGCCAAAATGGACATTGCGCTATTTAGCAGGAATTTGGTGGATGACTGCATCAGCATACACGGCTAATGCTTCACGGCTAATTTCAAGCTGCCGGACTTGAAATGCTGTTCCTTGTTGCTTAAAATCCTCCAAATTCAAAATTTCGGCGATCGCCAGCAAAATATCAGTTGCTAACTCTGTCGGTACTGCTTGACCTGAAACGCTTGCCATAGCCAAATTCACAGTTTGACCTTCTGAAGTAATCTCTGGAGTCAGAAGTAGTGTAGTGGAATGGTATAAGTCAGTAGATGCAGATGCCCAATTTAGAGCGATCAGAAGTTGATTTGTTGCCGCAAAAGAAACACTAATTTGATGAATTCTATAAATCAGGGAAGATAGTTGAGATGAGAAGGATGGCGATCGCTGATTAATGAATTGGTTACTTAGAAAATTGGTCAAATGCTCTTCTCGTAACGTGATTTTTAGCTTCCCTGAAGCTGGCTGAACTAAGTGGATCGTGCCTCTGATGGCTAGCTTTGGTACAATCACAACCTGATTAATCTGAAGCTGAAAAGTCTCAATTAGCAGATCTGGTCGTACCGAAAAACCTTGGAGAGCAATAGAAATTGCATCAATCTCTCCTCGCATTGTTTTTGGCAAAGTGGTATCAACCCAAATATCAATCTGCTCAGCTACAACCAGCCGAGAAATAACCAGTTTGGCAACCTGGTTTACTGCTCGTTCACCCCAACCAATCGTTTCTCGCTCATCACTCACAGAGCTATTCGCATCAACTAGATAATCCTTTTGATCCTGGGCTAGATTTGCTGAAATTGTATCACTCTAGCGGCAGAAGCCAGAATGACTTAAGGATAAGGTTAAGAGAATGTCTTGAAAGTTACAAATTTCATCCCCCTATCCCCCAAACTATTGCTCTTATGAGAGTAAGGGAACCAGTTTTTGCAAAATGGGATGCTCGTGGAGGAGATTAGAGGGAGAACCAGATCAACCTCCCTTATGGAGAGTTAGGGAGAAGTATGCGGTTTAAACGCATAACTTAATTAAAAGATTAAATCGCTGATCCTATTGGCGTCAGTCGTAAGAGAGAGAAGCAGAAATTCAATCCATGCTTTATGGTTTAGCAGATTACAGCATGAGATAGAGGTAGAAGCAAGTAATGATCGATAATTTTGAATATTACAAAAATTCTAAATAGCAATACACTACTGCAAAGTGTAGCTGCTTCATTCAACAGCTCAATTAAGGAGTTGGTTATGGCACGACCAATTGACATTCAAGAACTACAACAACGCTATGAAATGGGCGATCGCGATTTTAGCAACGTCGATTTAGCAGAAGCAAACTTACAAGGGATGAATCTAAGTGCGGCTGTTTTCTCAGGCGCAAATTTAGAATGTGCAATTTTACGAAACGCAAATCTAACTGATGCTGACCTGAGTAGCACGGATCTAAGCGGTGCAGACTTGACTGGAGCAAACCTCACAGGTGCAAACTTAAACAACGCGATGCTAGAAGGCACGGTTTTAGAGGGAGCGCTACTTGACCGGGCAGATATGAGTCAGGCTGCTCTAGAAGTTGCCAATTTAGTTCAAGCTACGCTCACTCAAGCAGATTTGCATCAAGCCGATCTCAGTGGGGCAAACTTAGAAGCTGCCGACTTAAATGAAGCCGATCTTGCGAATGCCCGACTCGACCAAGCAAACTTGACCGATGCCGCACTAGAAAACGCAAATTTGATGGGTGCAGATCTGAGGGACGCAAAACTCACGGGCACCATTTTAGAGGGGGGTGACCCTGAGCTTGCAACTTAATCGCTGGGCCAGATGCCTGACCCTAACGCGATCGCCGTTTTTGATCAGAAACCGACTCCTTTTGAGCATCCAGCTGTGCAATTTCCACTGGCATCAAATGCGATCGTTCTTCCGCTCAGTGGCAGATGGACAAGTGTTTTTGTTTGGGCAATAAAGGTCGCTGTTTTTGTGTTGGGTTGTAGTTTGCCCTTGACTGTTGCCGCTTCATTTGCGTGTGAGGCAATCACTGCCGCAGGTTGAATCAATTTGTCAATCACGTAAGCGGCTTCTTTCGGGCCGGTTGTGAAGGTATCACCAATATTGATGACCGCGAGCTTTGCACCGTACAAGCCACGCACAACGGTTTCTTGTTCTGCCGTAACACCTGTATCGCCTGAGAGATAAACAGTCAGACCATTTGAAAATTTCACCACGTAGCCAGTTGGCGGCCCCACATAAGCCGTAAGACCAGCCGCTTTTAGGTTCTCACCTAACTCACCTTCAATGAAATCGCCGCTTAGCCCATTAGAGTGAACGGCTGGCACTGTGGTGAAGCTAACTCCATCGATGGTACGTGATGCCCCAAACCGAACGAGTTGTACAGCATCAGGATTGCCACCTAAACTGGAAACTTTGCGCGACAAAAAACTAGCCATTTCGCTACCGACAATGACGCGCGCCCCTTTTTTCACCGCAATATCAACGCTGTTGGAGTTTGGGGTTGTGCTGATGCTGGCTTGAGGTTGGGCGCAACTTCCCTGGTTGACTGCTTCAATGCGGCGATCGCCCAGATGATCACCATGCACATGGCTAATGAGTACAACATCAATCTTGCCCAAGCGTGGATCGTCTGCTCCAGCAACCGTTCGGCCAGCATCGTAGAGAATGCGAAGCCCCTTAGGATCTTCAAGTACCAGAGCGCGATCAGATGCACAAAACTCACCATCATGGCTCCCCAGGGGGGTAATCTTAACGGTATCAGGTGCCGCTACCGTTAAACATGAGCTGAGTAAGATTACAGAAGCAACGAGCGCGGCGAGCCAGTAGCGTAGAGACATGGCGAAATCCCCTTGGAATGAACGCCTATACCATAACAGCTTGAGGTGGACCCAATCGACTAGACAGAAATCAGAGAAAGCTAAGCTACGAACCTCTTCCTAAGAGCTAAAGCTCTTAAGACTTTTTTAGCATCAATTTACTATGTCTATAAATTTCATTTGGTGTTTTATAGTCTAATGA
>DVDV01000310.1 GCA_015296075.1 Leptolyngbyaceae cyanobacterium M33_DOE_097
ACCTTCTTTGATGATTTGCGGGCGTTAACCCGTTATATGTATTTCGACAGTTGGGATCACCTGCTCACCTTCATGCTGGAGGGTCTAGAGCTAGATATTCCGCCCAATAGCAGCTAAATTTCCATACTGAGAATTGCTGAGCGATCGCAACCAGGACTGATCCGTTGATAACAAAATCAACATCCGAAAATCGGGCGACTCAATCTGCCATGAGTCAGTTGCCGCCGTAATCATCTCGTCGGGAAATAATTGTTTTAAGGTCTTGTTAATTTCTTCGAAAGTCATAGTCTTCATTACCGTTGATCAAGATTGAAGCCTGAAAGTGAGTTTAAGTGGCATCTAACTCAATGCGATCGCCACACTCTCTTTGGTAAGTCAGGTTGCAAGGCAAAAACCTCTGGCAAGAGGTACAAAGTCCCGGTTGAAAATCCTCTATTTCCGGGGTTTGCATCTTTCAAAAAAAATCCCCCAGACCAGACTGATCAGGGGAATATGGGGGTAAACTTCAAAGACTGAGCGGGCTAGGGCAACCACTCTAACTGCGCTTCGTCTTTAGTATTGGTGCGACGCTCTGGCGTTTCCCGCGTAAACTTCATGTGAATTGCGCGATTTTGTTCGCCATCAGCCGCCACTGCCAAGATTGGGTAGTCAATCAACCCATCCTGGAAGGACATCTGGAAGCGGAACGTTCCATCGGGGTTGAGCTTAATTGGGCGACCACCGACCGTTACAGTAGCGTCAGGCTCTGTTGCGCCGTAAATAATCAACTCAGCATCGGCAACTAACCAGAACTGGCGCGGGCGAATGGGCGGTGCGGAAGCGGAGAAACCCACACCCGACATGCCGATCCCCGACATTGTGAGAGCGGCTCCTGACATGGCATAACCTGGGATGCCAACGCCGGACATCGTCATGCCAACCCCCGACATGGTCATACCCACGCCGGACATCATACCCACACCGGACATCCCAGCACCGGACATCATGCCCACACCAGACATCATGCCCACGCCGGACATTCCAGCACCAGACATGGTCATGCCCACACCAGACATCATGCCCGCACCCGACATCCCAGCACCAGACATGGTCATGCCCACACCCGAAGCAGTCATGCCAACTCCTGAAGCGGACATGCCAGCCCCCGAAGCAGTTATGCCAGCCCCCGAAGCCCACATGCCAACACCAGAGGGGAAAACGTAGGAGCTAACAGACTCTGATGCGCCACCCAATTGAGCCGAACCTGACATCGAACCCGGCACTTGCTGCATCGAACCAAAAACTGAGCCTGCAATGCGTTGAGCTTCTGCCGCTTTTGCCAGTTCGTACATGCGGCCATAACCGCCATTGGTGGAGAGGCGACGCCGAGCAGGTGACTTTAACTCGGCGAGGGTAGCACCCTGCAAATTGCTTTCCCAACCAACTGTAATGAAGTGGTCTTCAACCCAGTCAGAGGGGTAAATAGGGGGAACGTGGACGGGTAGCGATCGCGATAGCACCAGAAAACGCCCATCTGCACAGCGGTAGCCAATATCAATTACATAGTCGCGATCGCTAACCGGGAGTGGCAAGTACCATTCGCGGGCCAGCTCATCGCAGGGATATTCTTGCAAGCTGTGAGGTGCTTGATAGTTGATATCAATATCAGTCACGTCATAAAGCCTTAAGGCGAGTTGTTGCCCCCCTTGTTGCCGAGCCTCTTGCTTCTTTTCGTTGGGAAGATCCCAGTAAGCGTAGGCCCATTGGGGATCGCGAGGCATCAGGACGATGCGACTTTCACCATAACCATTGGGTAAGTCTGACAACCCTTCATCGACTTTGGCTAAATCTACAGTTTCTTGCTCAACTGGGGTCGTTGGCCCCAAATCGAACTTTGCAGCCTCAACCTCTTCCTGCGCCTCAATTTGGGGCGGCGGTGTAACAACTCCTCGACTTTGCATAATCTCTTGAATAGCGGCTAGTAATTGATCTTTACGCATTCGGCTATAGCGCGATACGCCATACTCGCTAGCAACACGGCGTAGCTGGCGCAGGGTCATTTCATCAAGGGGGGGACGTTCTCTGGTCATGGCGTTCTCCAATAACTCGCTTCCCTCATGGGTTGCTAACTCTTAACTGAGTAGCTTTGTAGACTGACATAGCCAGCCGGGATCAGTGGTTAAGCCTATCGTGCAAGAAAGAGCTGATTTGGTCAAGGGTCTCAAAGCTTTATCTAGTGGCGATCTAACGAAAACAATAGGATTGCCGAGATCAAAATGTCAAATTTTCATGACTTTTGCTCGTTTTCGCCGCTTCTAATTGTCAGGGATTGCTGACATTGTAGCAGGGCTGACGAAAACTGGGGATCGCGAAGCTTGACCCCGTCGAGCGATCGCAATCACCGCTATACTCGGTTTAAGTCTGTTAATGAATAAAAGTCCGATGGCATCGAATGATCCCGAATCTGTTTCAGATTCCTCAGAAAGTGAAGCGCTTCAGCCAAGTACCCAAAGCGAGATGCCAGCCGCTAAACAAAGCCGCATTATCAGCCGTGTCTTGTCACCTGCCGTCAAGTTTTGGTTAAAGTCTCAGCTTGAGCTGGTTGAAAATCTTGCCTTATCGATTCAGTCGGGCGATCGCCAGTTATTGAACGGCGTTATTCAGACGGTGACGGTGTCTGCTGATCGCGCTATTTATCAAGGGTTGCACTTTAATCAAGTCAGGCTGACGGCTGAGCAGATCTGGTTTAATCTACGGCAGGTTGTGCAGGGCAAAGCCTTTCAACTCCTAAAGCCTTTTGACCTACAAGGTTCTGTTCATCTGGCTGCTACAGAACTTAATTCTTCTCTTCAATCCCCGTTATTACAGGAGCCAGTCAAAAACTTTTTACTGATGCTGCTCCAAGATGAGGCAGATGTTGAGGCGAGCAACGCAGCCTGGGAACTTAAGGATCCCAAGATTGTGCTGGATGTTGAGCGAATTACTCTCGGTGCAGTCCTGGTTGCTGCAAATGGCAAAGAAGTCAGTGCAGCCATTCGCACAAGGTTAGCGATCGCCCAGGGAAATTGTTTAGTTTTACAAAACCCAGAATGGCTGCCTCATATCAATGCTCAGCGAGGTTTGCCAATTAAAGAACTAGAGAACCATGTTTTTCAGCTAGGCAGCCATGTCAACATTGAGAACCTGCTAATCTCTGCCGATGGACTGACGTGCCAAGGAAGAATTGTTGTGATGCCGGAGTAAACCCATGAAGCTCGCTGCTTATAGCAAGCAGATTCAGACTTTAATTAGGGCTGACACAACTCATTGATTGTCCCTGTTTTAGGGAGCTTAAACGTAAAATTATTGAACTGAATCAGCGGTTGTGACAACGCGGGTGTATTGACCGGGCTTCACACGGTGCTTCACTAAACTTGCCAAATCTTGAAGCTGACTAATCGCTTCAGCACCTTCTAGCTTCATCAATTCGCGATCATCACGCATCTCAGTCCACGTGATTCCGTAATCAGAAACCAAAAAGCGAATTAAGTGGTTTTCGCCCAGGCTCACCATGAAGGATGCGCTGTTCATTTGTCCGCCGCAAGTGTAGCAGGAGGCCAAATAACCTTGACGTTCAAGCACTGTAGCAAGTGCCTGAAGGCTCATGACCAGATCCTGTACAAATAGACGGTGCTGTTCTGCGAGTCTTAAAAACACGATTGTTCTCCAATCACCACACCATATTTTAGCTCTTAATAGTTTTTTAAGAATTCGTAATTGTGCCAGAAGCCTAAAAAATCATCACGAGAAAGAAAGAAAGGGATAGAGTAAACTCAATACAAAAAGCTTGAACCCATGATAACTACCCTCGTTTCAAGGTAGCTCACCCTAAAAATCCCTTAAAATAAAATTCACTTAAACCTAAGAAAATCAGGAAAAAAGGTATTTAACCACGCCTTCTACCTTAACTTCATTTCTTTAAAAAGGCTGTATCAATCTAGACACTTAACACTGTAGATAGGTCAAGCGTATCAGGTTTAAGCCGAGTCATGGGGCTGATGTTTAGGCTTGTTTGCTTGGGATCAATGCCTACAACCGCTTCTTTGTAAATGGTGCTGAGTGAAATAGAAATGCTTAATTAAGTTACTTATTTCTAAGTGTTGGTTACATTTCGTAAGAAATGCTGCTTTTTCCTCTAAGGCTTTATATTACTAAAAGTTTTGAATGTATAGCGATAGTCACCTTAGTTAGGACGAAAGCTGACTGGGACGCACTCAAATTATTGCCACACGTCAAAGTTGATGGATCTTTTAGGTCACCTTAGTTAGGACGAAAGCTGACTGGGATGCATCCTACACTCCCATACTCCTACTGTCCTAAGTCACGTGGTGACTGATATACAGCGTTACGCATAGAGGTTCGTACAAGAGGATATGAGCGCGCAGTTCCCAACCAGGAATTTAACTCTGCACCTGTCCTAACTTTTCCCAGGACTGCTGCACAGTCAAACGTGACCCCTTGAGTTGAGCGGCCTGAAAACGATCTATATAGTTGTAAAGAGGGTGAAACTTACTCAAAAGGGGAGCGGTAAACCCCCAGCTTTTGCTTGAGCAAGAGAGAGAAGAACGGTAAATCATCAACCAGGTAGCGCTTCCAAAGGCGCTTGGGGTCTTTCAAAATTCGAAATAACCACTCCATTCCAATCTGGCTGACCCACTTAGGTGCGCGTCGAATATTACCAGCTTCAAAGTCGATCGTAGCTCCAACCGCCATGAAGATATCAATGTTTGATAGCAAGTGCCGATGATAAGCAATCCACTTTTCTTGTTTAGGTGCGCCTACCCCAACGGCTAACACGGTTGCGCCCGATGCTTGAATCATCTCTACCAGTCTGGCGCACTCATCTGCATCTTTTTCAAAGCCGAAGGAAGGTGAGTGCGCTGCGATGATGATTTCTCTGCCAAGCCGGCTGTTAATTTTTTGTCGTGCCGTTTCCGCAACGCCAGGTGCGCCACCCAGTAAGAAGATTTTGATCTCAGGGTTGTTACGATGAAACCGACAAAAAGCAGGAAAGAAGTCAGAACCAGAGAGCTTTTCCTTAAAGGGAGTGCCCAGAAAGCGAGCCGCATACATCAAAATCTGGCTGTCGCAGATGCAAAAGTCGGCTTGTTTGTAAACGTTGTAAAACTCGCGATCGGATTGCAACTTCACCAGATGATCTACGTTGGGAGTAATTACCATCCCGGTGTGAAGCTTTTCTAGTAGCTCACGCATCGTGAGGTTATCAATAGTGATGTTAAGCAGTTGAACCTTAGAATGATAACCCGTAGACGCTCCTTCAAAAGCGGGCAAGCGCTGTGGCTCCTGGACGTATGGGGCACTTTTGATAAAAGAAGATTGGGCAATAAAATTTGTACGCTTCGGAAACATAAGCTCGCTTTGTTGAAGATGCCAGGGTAGAAAAAGCTAGTGATGCCAGCCTAAAGTAGACGACTAAACTATAGGAAGATAATTCCAGTTTTTTCCTACATCTAAAGGAGGATTAGATTCATAACACTGCAAGATGGCTAAAACCATGGCAACCAAAAAGCACTGCTTTTTACTTGCATCAGGTCACTTACCTATCAGAGTGCCCACTTGACGGCTAGCGAAAACATAAGGTCCAGCAAACGGGTTGCATCAGGGCACTGAGTTTATAGTAACTATCGTATACGGATACTTATTTGTGAGGAGAGAAATGTGGCCTACTTTACAAAAGCCTCATCTTGCGAAGTTCAAGGCGTAAAGTTTCCACATAAAAGGATGTTTATCGTTACCATAACTGCGTCAAAGGATCTTGCCCTGAGATGGCACAAAAAGAGCAAGGATGGTAAAAAGAAACCAGGTGTTGAGTTGCTGTGGCAGTGTAAGGATGGTTTGATGAGCCGTTAGCGCATCAGAATTTTTGAGAGGGTATAAGATATAAGTCTTACAACTCCATAGCGTGTTGGTTACTGAGATTTGCTCCATAGTGTGAGTTTGTGTTTGGCATGAGGGATCTGAACTGGTGCTATCGCGTATTGGAGTTAGAGGCTGGTGCATCTCTGGAGGAGATCAACCAGGCGTATAAAGACCTGGTGTTTATTTGGCATCCAGATCGAATTCCAACGGATAATGAGCGACTTCAGCAAAAGGCTCAAACCAAGCTAAAGGAATTAAACGAAGCCCGCGATCGCCTGCGTCGTTCAGCTGAGCAGGGTCACACACCGCATGTACGATCGCATCAGCACTACTACCGTCCCCATCCAAGACCTCATTATTCGTCTACTAACGCTCAGGGTTCACGCTCCAACCCAGCTGCTCACGATAAAGCAGAGTCGTCGAAAGCGGCTGAAAACAACCGGACTCACACCGCTTCGCGATCTGCGGAGTATGCAGCACCTAAATATACCTATGTGGCGCGGTCTCAGCCAGAGCCACCCAAGACCACGAGTAATTCTACAGGTCACTCATCAAACAACAGTAATGGGCATGGCTCGACTAGCCAACGGACATATCCTCAAAACCCTGCCCCAACCTATTCTCAAAAGCCCGATTTAAGCGGGGCAGACCTGCGGGGAGCCAATTTGAAAGAGAAAGATTTAGCTGGGCGCAACTTGAGTAAGGCTGACTTAAGTAATGCAAACCTGAGTGATGCTTTCTTACACCGGGTTAATCTTTACCAGGCGAATTTGCAGGGCGCAAATTTATTTCGTGCAAACTTACTTGAAGCGAATTTGCAAGGGGCGAACTTGCGAGATAGTAATTTGATTGGTGCCGATTTGAGCGGTGCGGACTTAACGGGAGCTGACTTGAGTGGAGCTAAGATTGGCATGCCCAATCGAGTTATGGTCAAGCTCGTCGGTGCTAAACTTTCGGGTGCGACCTTGCCCGATGGTACGGTTCATAGCTAGATAAAAGGGAGTTTTCCCCTGTTTGATGAAACGACTCAGAACTTGGAAAACCTCTACAAAGGTTTAATGTTTCATCGCAGAATTTTAAGGCGTGTATGTCTTTTGTAAGTGCCCGTTTGAATTTCTCTTGTTGATCTAAACTTTTATGCTTGAGCAACTACCTGAGCTGAAAAGGAAAGGAGTTGTCTAGACAAGCTAAAGTGTGGACTCCGTGGTATATCAATTTCTTATGGCGCAAGTGCGGTTGATGTTTGATTAGGAGCAGTTATGGGAAACCGATTGGATGGTAGCGCTGTGCGACTACTGGTTTTGGACATTGACGGCACGATCGCGGGTAGAACCAATGAAGTGAGCCAGTCTGTGCAGCAGGCAATTCGAGCGGCACAATCGAAAGGAGTTCAAGTTGCGATCGCAACCGGGCGAATGTATTGCTCAGCCCTGCGCTTTTATCAAACGGTAGGTGCAAACTTACCTCTAATGACGTATCAAGGGGCATTCATCAAAGACCCTGCTGATGGGAAGGTACATCGCCACTGGACAGTGCCAAGTAATTACGCGGCTGCTTTGCTTGATTGCTTTGAACAAGCGGATTGGCGATCGCGGCTCTCTGTCCATTTTTATTTAGATGATGAACTCTACGTCCGAGAGCTAACAGATGCTTCTTTAGACTATGCTGAGCATACAGGCGTGATCCCCAAAGCGGTAGGAGATTTGCGTACGCTGCTACATCGCGAACCAACGAAAGTATTGGCGATGTCTGATGATGTCGAACTGATTCAAAAGTTGTTAGCAACGATGCGCGATAGCTTTCGTCCAGATGAGTTATATCTCACCACTTCCGTTGCCAACTTTTTTGAAGCAACCAATCCGTTAGTAAGCAAGGGGACAGCAGTCCGTTATTTGGCTGAAGATCTTCTCGGGCTGCAACCTGAAAACGTGATGGTGATTGGTGACAATTTTAACGACTTTGAGATGATTCAATACGCTGGGATTGGTGTAGCAATGGGAAATGCACCAGACGGTGTAAAAGCTGTAGCCGATTGGGTTGCACCCGCAGTGGAATTGGATGGAGCGGCAGCGGCGATTGAAGAGTTTTTATTAGCGGCTTGAGCCTCAAGCCGTGTTTGTCACTCCAAAAAAGATCAAAAAGAGCGAGGAAAGATCCCCGCTTTTTTATTGCCGGGTGACGTGTGTGGAGTCCGTGAGTAAAAAGGCCAAGGGATGACTCATGTTTGCTGCAAAGCCGAGAATACCGCGATCGCGATGTTCGTAAAGTAAGTCACCGTTGCGATCGAAGAGAAATGTGCCTCCCCGTTGCGTCATGTGAGTGGCATCGGGGACGTAAGTTTTCCAGTTGCCTAGCACTTCTGCCATGTTTCGTAAGCGCAAAGTTGCTAACTCAAAAGGCCGTTGAAATCCGCTTCCACCAGCCAGTTTGAAGAAGGAGCCTTTGAGTGGTGGGAGAGGTGCCGCTTTAACCACCTCATCATCCGCAATGAGTTGGGGAGCTTGGCGATCGCCGCGATAACCTCGAAAAACCTCTCGTAGAGTGCCGGGGCTACCGATGCCTGCACACATCAGCATCAGGTTAAGCCAAGCATTTTGACCTGGTGAAAGCACCGGAAGCTTTAGCGATAGACCTGAGTACAGCCCCAGTTTTTGATGGAGTTCCGCTGTTGGATCGACAAAAAGTGCATCAGGAGAGAAGCCTGTGAAAGTGCAGAACTTTTCTCCTGAGGAGCGATCGCCAATTCCAATGGCGCGAATAGTCAGCTTTGCGGCTTGGAGTTGTTTGGCATAGCGCTGGAGCCACCAGGCGTATTCAAGGCTGTCAAAATCTCCTAGTTGAGGCAGCACCAGCACCAAGAACCGATCAACTGCATCGCATCCGTCCAAAATGGAAACGAATTGACCATCGCTGACTCGTTGGCGTTGAGTTTGCAGCAGGAGAGAATAGGGATTCATAACGTCAGAACTACTTGTGCAAAAGCTTTCTGACATTTTAGGCGATCGCAGATAATTGGAGGTGCGTCTCATGCCAAACCGGGGACGGTTGTTAAATTATTCTCTTCAAATCGCATCAACAGGAATGTTACCGAGCCACAACTGCTTCCCGCATCACTCTCCTCTCAGCCCTAATCTGGTGAACTCAATATCGAAGTACGGCTGCTACCAAAGCGTGGTCAGGCACTTCCTCTTGATTGACCGCATAAACAACTCCTCCGTTTAAGAGCGTTTGAATTGCTGCGGCATTGAGCAAGTCTTCATCGCCTGGTTCTGCATCAGGATGCAGATGCAGTTCGCTGGTTTCAGGGTCAAACGTGCCCCATTTCTGTTCTCCAACGGCTACAAAGAGTTGTTCAACTCTTCCGTAGTAGGCTGCTGGAATAATATCGTTGAAAGCAGAAGTTGCTTTTTCTGTCGTAGATAACTCCTGGTAGTAATCCACAGCGGCCTGTTGCGCTTGTGTGTAATAAGGCTCAACAATTGGCCAAGCGGCAGTATGGAGTTCTTCGGATTGTAGAACTTTAGGGCTTTCACTAATCCCTTCATCTAGTAAATGTGGGTAAGTGTTGGCCTCATGATATAGAGGTAGTAAGTAATCGACACCTACCAACACAAGCGGAGCTTGCTGATTTTTCAAGTAGTCCTGCAACACGCCATCGATTACATAAAAATATTGCAGAATATCTCGTTTGTGATCGTCACGATCAGGGCTTCCTTGTCCGTGATAACTTCCTGCTTTTTGACGCTGCGCACCCGTGTTACCAGATGATGTGCCTTGCCGAAACTGCCCTTCTCTCGCAGTTTCATCGTATTGGAGAGCTTCTTCTATGCTTTGTGGTAAGCCTTCGATTTCTACTTCGTGAATGCTGTAATGAGTTCCTTCAAATAGGCGAATTTGTTGCTGGCTAAGTGCCAAGACATAAAATTGTCCATCGCCTGTCAGCATTGGCATTAAAGGTTTCAGATGAAAGCGATCGCTGACAACAACCATTTCATCAACGGCTATAGGTAAGCAGTAATAGCGCAGAAAGTTTTCAGAAATAAACAGTGCGAACCCCTCGTTTTGGTGTTGCCAGAATTCTTCTCGATCCAAATCATGAGCTGCCTGGAAGTACTCTGATACATCACTGTTTTTTAGTTCAGGGGCATATTCCTGCAATTTGGCTTCTGCCTGCTTAATCACATTTTTAAAGCGAATTGGGTTTTGTTGTGTTTCTGCTCCTAATTTGACTGTTGGCATGTAGATTGAAACACATGCTCCTTGTGCTTGTTCAATTAAGTCTCTAAGTTCATCAATTGATAATTGATTCACCTTAATCCCCCCATTTAATTTGTGCGATGTAAAGAATTTTTGGGTTCTTGACTAATGTGCTGGTATGAAATATTGACTGAAACAAAAGCAGTACATTTCGATTTACTTTCTGGACGTGAGAAAAGTCGTAATGAATGCTGATCTTGATAAGCGTATAGAAGATGTAGCCTGATGCTTTAGATAGAGCAAAGCTAAAATATCTAGCTAAGAAATAGCCTTTTCGTAGGCTCCCTCAGTTAGATACTCAAAGTTCTAATCAAATGGGCACTGCTGTCTGTTTGGCAAGCTGGACAAGTGTAATTCAAGTCCTGGATAGAGAAAAGGTCTATCTCTTCTACTTTACTTAGCAGCGTGTGTTCAATTACCGCTCGATACGACTTGCTAAAAGCTGTTTTGCCCGTTCTGCAGATCTTTGGATTTTGTTCTTTAACTCTTGGAAAAATTGCTGGAGTTCAGTGTCACCGCTTTGCTCAGCATCTTGGCAGTAAGCTTCGTCGGCAAGGGTGCCTTCCAATGAGTGATAGAGAATGCTGATCAGGTCAAACTGCTCATTAAAGTTTCCAGTGATGTGAGCATGTTGTGAACGAGTTTCGTTGCGCTGTTAGTTGCCGTACTCATGGTATATTTCCTTGATTTCCAAATTGGATAGTACTGGATGCCTATATAGATTGAAGAGATGAGTATTGGAAAGGGGTTTTGGCTCAAGAAGCAGGTCTAGGCCAATAAACCTCTAAATGGGCGCATCTAGCGGTTGGGGGAGTACAGAGTGGGAGACAGAGGGCGATCGCCAAACAAGGAATCGAACCTCCCATTTACCCAGGCGACCCGGAGATGCAGCAAATGATTGAAACCAGTTTCACTCCAGCGCATTCCA
>DVDV01000212.1 GCA_015296075.1 Leptolyngbyaceae cyanobacterium M33_DOE_097
TGATCTGATTCGTCGCCCTTCAGGGAATTACCTAATTCCTGACAACGAACATCTGATAGAACGACTACGACAAGCCGTGCAACAAACCCGTTCATCTCCAAAATCTTCTTCCTAGGAGGGCATTCTTATGGTCGAGCTAACGCGCCCTAGTCCGCAAATGATTCAAACAGCTTCACCAGTAGGACGTTAGAAAACAAAAAACCTTCAGGTTGGGTTAACCAGATGCGCCCCAGGTGGTGAGATACGGGACGTTCAATCATGAGCCAGCCTTGTTTTTCATAAGGGGCAAGGCACGCAAGCACACGCTGAATCACCGCCTGACCAAAGCGATCGCTCAATGCATCCAGATCGACTCCTTCGGCTAAACGTAAGCCCAGCATCAAGGTGTCTAACAGGATTTCGGTGGGGTCGGATGGGGTATGCGATGGGGAGAAGTTGGCTTGTTGCTGCACCCATTCGTAATACTCGTGGGTTTTGCGGGGGCGAGCCAACCGCTCTGCCTGTAAATAGCTAGTCGCGCCCATACCAAAGCCGTAGAAGGGGCGATTTTCCCAATAGACGCGATTATGTTGACACTGGTAGCCCGGTTTTGCATAGTTCGAGATTTCGTAGTGTGAGTAGCCTGCCTGAGTCAGTGTCTGGTGGGCAAGGCGATACATCTCGGCTGTCATCTCGTCCGAAGGTAACGGGGCAAGGCCGGGTTTATATTGGCGGCTAAAGGGGGTGCCCGCTTCTACGGTCAGGTCATAGCAAGAGAGGTGAGTGGGATTCAGGGCGATCGCCTGCTCTAGAGATGCCTGCCAATCCGCCAGGGTTTGGTAAGGCAAACCTGAAATCAAGTCTAGGCTAATGTTCTCAAACTCAGCCTGACGCAGGGTATGAAAGGCGACTTTGATATCTTCAACAGTGTGCGATCGCCCTGCTTGAGCCAGCAACTTGGGCTGAAAGGCTTGTACACCCAGACTCACGCGATTGACTCCGGCAGCTTTGTAACCCTGAACTTGAGCCAAATCAAAGGTCGCAGGGTCGATCTCAATGGAAATTTCGGCGGTCGGTGCAATCCCAAAGGTTTGATTTAGTGTTTCTAGAATTTGATTAAGTTGGGTGGGAGCCAGCAACGAAGGGGTGCCGCCACCAAAGAAGATTGTTGCAAGGGGTTTGCCAAAGTTGACACTCTGCCGAATTTCTTGACAAATAGTTGCAACATACTGGCGAATGGTGCCAGAGGCTTCTCCCCGCAGGCGATCACCCACTACCGCGATCGGAAAATCACAGTAAAAGCAGCGCCGCCGACAGAATGGAATGTGGATATAGGCCGCCGTTGCGATGGCCGATCTACCAGGGGCGGATACCTCTATCGAAAGCATTATGGACTTGAGGGTTATAATGAGCTTGTATCAGGCTTATTAAGCCAGTTTGCCTTTTGTAACCGCATCCCCATCTTTGATCGGGTTGCTGCCATCCTCAAGGAGCTTAGCTGGCTTACCAAGATTGGTTGAGTCACCACTGGTAGAGAAAAGCACCTTTTCATAATGGCGCAATTATGCTTGACGCAATTATTATCATTGCCTTCATCTTAGCAGGGGCGGGTATCGGTTTTCGGGGGATCGAAGAGCTACCCAGCAGTGCCCTGTCGCAAGTTACCAACGAAGAAGGACTTCGCCTTGTGACCGCCGGATTTGGCGCGTTACTTGGTTTTGTGCTGGGGTTGGTTGCCCAAACGGGGTACCGTCGGGTTGAGCGGCAGGTGCGAGCGATGCCTGCCGATCGCCTATTGACCCGTGCGATCGGGTTAGTGATTGGCCTGTTAGTCGCAAACCTGACGCTCGCGCCGCTGTTTCTTCTGCCAATTCCACCTGAGTTTTCGTTTATTAAGCCATTGGTGGCCGTCCTGGGCAGTATTGTCTTTGCGGTATCTGGTAGTTCGTTAGCCGATACACATGGGCGTGCATTGTTGCGGTTGATCAACCCCAATACGGTAGAAACAATGCTTGTTGCTGAGGGCACCCTCAAGCCTGCAACCAGTAAAGTGCTTGACACCAGTTGCATTATTGACGGACGCATTGAAGAACTATTGGCAACCGGGTTTCTCGAAGGGCAACTCTTAGTGCCCCAGTTTGTGCTGCGTGAATTGCAACAAATCGCCGACTCGTCAAATGATCAAAAGCGGGTGCGAGGCCGACGGGGGCTAGACATGCTCAACCGCATTAAAGAGACGTTTCCCGATCGCGTGATCATTCACTCGGCGGATTATGAGGACTTGCAAAACGTTGATGAGAAGCTGGTGCGGCTGGCTCAGGAAATCAACGGCACCTTAATGACGACTGACTTCAATTTGAATAAAGTGGCAACCGTTCAGAAGGTGACGGTGCTGAATATGAATGATCTGGCCCAGGCCATTCGAGCCAATTACATGCCAGGGGATAGCCTGGATATCAAGATCCTGCGAGAAGGCAAAGAGCCGGATCAAGGGGTAGGCTATCTGACGGATGGCACGATGGTTGTGGTAGAAGATGGGCGCGAATATGTCGGCGGAGAACTGCAAGTCGTGGTGACAAGTTCCTTGCAAACCTCAGCCGGACGCATGATTTTCGCCCGTCCTAAATCGTCGGTGGTTGCCTCTTGACCTGTTTTGCCTAAAGTGGGTCTGTGGTTGATAGTTAGCAGCCCAGAGTAGGTGAGACTCAATTAATTGACAGTATTTCTCAATCACTCCTATGATGAGAACGGTTGTCAATTGGGTTGCAGGTTTCCTTTGTTTAAAGCACTATTGCGTCATCGATTGGTTAGCTATCTGGTCGCGGCTGCGGGGGTACACAGCATTCTCTTTTTGCTGCCAATTTCTGAGCCAGATGCCAGCCCCCCGCTCGCGGAGAAACCGGTCAAAGTTGTCAAGTTGACTACTCCAACCCGTTCTCAAATGCTGGTGGTTAAGCCGACAAATAGTGTAAAGCCGCGCCCTGCGATCGCCCCAAAGGTGGCAGTAGCTCCAAAGCGAGTGATCCGCCAACGGGTTGAGCAACCAGCTCCAGCCAGCCTGCCCGTTAAGACGACTCCCATACCCAAAAAGACTCAGACTGAAATGGCGGTCACTCCCAAGCCGTCTCCTCAGATGTCCCCTTCCCCTGCTCAGCCCCCAGCCGAACAATCACCCGCCACATCATCACAAGCCAAATCGGATCCGTTACCTGTTCCCAACGAGCCAGTCCCAGAGGGCAATCCAACTCAAGATGTCTTTGCCACTGTCCCTCAAACCAATGGCGCAGAACAGGCGTGTGATGACCAGCAAGAGACGTGTTGGCGGGTGCCGGATGCTCGGATGCGAGAAGTCTCCAGGCAGGTTTTAGCCGACCTTCAGCGTAAAGGCTACGAGGTTGAAAAGGAAGATATTGAAGATGATATTGGCATGGAGGTCTACGAGGTTTCTAAAAACGGTGAAGTCAAGTATTACCTGCATTTTCTTTCCCTGATGTCTGATAGTGGCACGTTTTACCTGCCTGCAAAATCGATGCTGAGTCGAGAAGAACTGGAGCAAAAAGCCCAGAGCGCCGCGTAAGTTGATGGGTGTGTTTGGGTGGGTGCGTTATGGCTCAGCTTTGGGCAATCGTGCTGCCGCTGAAGGCTTACCCTGATGGTTTTTGAGCATATCAATAAAGGCAAACACAATTGGTGAGTGGAGGGCATCAGCGAGGATGGCGGCTCCGATTGGCCGTTCGAGCGGGATGGGCAGACTGAAGACGTGTACCCCAGCCGGAATTGGTTGAGCTGAGAGCCACGGCAAAATGCTTGCGCCAATGCCCTGAGCCACCATGCCAACAATCGTAGAGTCTGTGCGAACGCGGTAAGTTGAGGTCAGTTTATAGCCATGTTCAGCCGCATGTTCGTATAGCTTTTGCATCAGCACACTTGTGGAAGATGGCAAGATGAGCGGTTGAGACAGCAGCTCTTTCCAGGTGAGCGAGTCACCTTTGAGTTGAAAGTGCGGCGGCATCAGCGCTACAAACTCATCTTGCAAGACTTCCCAGGCTTCTAAATCAGGTTCTACGGGCAAAACCGTTAACCCGATGTCGGCTAACCCATCGCGCAAGGCTTGCTCAACATGAGGTGAGTCTAGTTTTTCGTCAATCGTGAGAATGGTGTCGGGGTACTGTTGGCGAAAGCGGGCAATCACTGCCGGGAGGTAATGACTGGCCACACTGCGAAAGGTGGCAACGCGAATATGTCCGCCTTTAAGAGAGCGATCGCCCTCGATAACTTTGTAAATCGCATCGACCCGTTGCAAGATCTCGCGGGCTAACTCGGTGATCTGTTCACCCACTGGGGTCAGACGGGCACCATGCCTACCTCGCACAAATACAACAACGCCTAGGTGTTCTTCTAGGGCGGCGATCGCGTGGCTCACGGCTGACTGCGACATGTCTAAGCTCAACGCTGCCTCACTAAAGTTGGCGTAATCAGCCACCGCGACCATGATTCGCAATTGAGAAAGTTTGAGCTGATTCTGGCGGTTAATTTCCATTCCAGTAAAAATATGGCCTCTCCATCATGCAGAACCCTGGTTAAGGGAACTGTATACAATCGAACCTTCTCATATAATTCATGAAGCCTGCTTTTTGTAATTAAAGATACAGAAGATTTAAATTAAAAATGTATCAAGGAATAAGGAAAATCCAAATGAAAACCAACTATTACCACCCCAACCCGATTGGTCGCGAGTTTCCTGCCGCAAAACCACAAAGGAACTGGAAAACTCACCTGCAAACTCTGACTCAACAGGTCATTGACTTCTTTACCCCTGTGGAAGAACCAACTATTTCATCGGTGCAAGATGCCAACGGCGTTGTCCACTGGAAAGGTTATAACCCTGCCACGGGTGAAACCGTACACTACGATTCGATTCAAGACGTGCTGGTTTGGCTAGAAAGCCGCAACCCCCGTTAGTTTGAGGATGCTTGCGTTAAAGTGGGGGCATGGATAGCCCCACGATAACAATTCCCACGATTGCCTCTCGTGGCGATGTTCAATCGCTGTCCCTGTTTGGGAGATCAGCCGTTTGGGGGACAGCGGGTGTTTGAGTTGGTGTTGGGTCTAAACCAATCCCGCAAAAGTAGCCTAGTGTTGAGAAATTAGCCGCTGCGATCGCCCTTGCGACAAGTGACACGACCATGCGCGATCAAGCGCAGGCATTAGGCCAGAAGATGGAGTAAAAGCGGCTGTTGAGTTCATCAGTCAACGAATTAAGACAACTTGAAAAGAGCTTAACTGGAACAACTTGAGAATAAGCGAGTGGTTGATTCTAACTAGGTGAAAAAGCTTTTTAAGCATGCTTTAATGCCACTGTTAAGATTGAGCCATGAATGACAGACAGCCACATGGACTCTTTGTTGGGCTAACAACCCTCGATTTTGTATATCTGGCTAATCAAACGCTTGGTGCCAATCAAAAACAAGTAGCAACGGACTATACCGTAGCCGCAGGTGGGCCAGCCACCAATGCCGCGATCGCCTTTCGCAGTCTGGGCGGTGCAGCAACGGTCGTGAGTGTGGTGGGTCAACACCCGATTACACAATTGATTCGGGCGGATTTACAAGCATGGCAGGTCGATTTGTGGGATCTGCTGCCCCACCATCAAGCATCTCCTCCGGTGTCATCGATTGTCGTCACGGCTACCACTGGTGAACGGGCAGTGATCTCGATTAATGCCAGCAAAGTGCAGGTAGAGGCGGATGCCGTGTCTGCGGAGGTGTTGAACGAAGTCGATGTGGTCTTGATTGATGGGCATCAAATGGCTATCGGAGCCGCGATCGCCCGGTTAGCAAAAGCGCGTAGCATTCCGGTGGTGGTGGATGGTGGCAGTTGGAAGCCAGGATTTGAAACGGTGCTGCAACAGGCTGACTATGTAATCGGCTCGGCAAACTTTCACCCGCCTGGATGTGCGACCCAAGAGGCTGCGATCTCCTACCTCAAGCAGCTAGGGGTGCCATTTATTGCTATGACAAACGGTAGTGCGCCGATTGTATATCACAGCGCAGCTGGGTCAGGGCAACTCTCCGTACCAACAACAAAGGTTGTGGATACTTTAGGCGCGGGGGACATCTTTCATGGCGCGTTTTGCTACTTCATCTTGCAGCATTCATTTGTCGATAGTCTCGCGGGTGCGGCTAAGGTGGCGGCGCGATCGTGTGAGTCTTTTGGGACTCGTCAGTTGCTCTTGTGATAACGAGTGACGGCGACAATTTAATCAGATGGTGAACCTCATACCATGATTTGCAACTGCAATGTTGCAAGCCTCATATTGTCTTTGTTTATCATCTTTGATTCGTTAATCTTTACCTGCTTAAGTGTGTAACTTTTTATATGTTTAAAACTATCGGCTGGATCCACTTTGTTGTGATACTTTTGTACTCTTTTGAGTCATATTCAACCCAATTTTCGATTGAGTCTGAATTTTCTTGAAATTTAGAATTCGTTACAATCAACTAACTTTTCCCCATGAATTCCACATACTTTCCACACTGTTTTTCACAGTTATCCACAGGTTGTCCCCAAGTTATCCACAGCTTTCTCTGATTTATCCACAGGCTTGACGAAGACATCGGCATTTGGGGAGTTGCTTAAAATAAGGCGAAGAAGGGGTTCGCGAACAGGCGAGTTGTGAAGTTATGTAACAAAAATATGCCTCAAACACTGATTCTCTCGTGAGCCAAAAGTTCGTTTCTGGCTTTGCTTAACATTTCGCAGCATTGACAATTCAGCCCTGCCGACTGCACAATGTAGCGACTAACGAAACAGCGCCCAAAGCCTTAGTAAATCAGAACTACAGCCAATTCAGAAAACTGTAGTGTGGTCAACAACGGCATGGCTGCGCCAGTTTTTAGTGCTTATTTTACCTATTCACCGCTAATCCACAGAACCGTCTATGAATACATCCATCAGCCTGCAAGTCGAGATTCCTGAAATTCTGCACGAAGCTCTCAAAAGCTATTTAGAACTACGTCCCGATTGGGATCAGGATCGTGTATTTACCGCATCTTTATCCTTGTTCCTATTGCAAAACCGGAGTGGTGACTCGGCCTTAGAAGGAGCCTTTCAACGGCAAGCTTCTCGAATTTATTTGGATACTTTGTTTAAACACCCAGTTGGGCAAAGCAGCTAGAAAAAGTTGAGCCAATTCTTGAATTGGTGGTTACAGTTTTCTTGCGACAACAGATTGCTTGATCTGAATCTTTGGTTCTCTTATGCCTTACCAAATTTCTGCCACGAAGTTGCAAACCTATCATCGCTGCCCGTTTGCTTATTACTTGCGGTATGAGCGCGGTGTCGCATCGAATGAATTTTTTGGTTCTCCGGCGTTGGGTACGGCTCTTCACCAGGCTTTAGCCCGCTGTCATCGTGACTGGGACTACCAAACTGCGGTGCCTGATTGGCGTTGGGTGCAGCATTGTTGGGAGCAACACTCTGAGGGCTTGACCCAAAATCAAGTCACTGAAGGCTTAGAGATTTTAGAGAACTATTACCACAACTTTATTGCGTCAGAAGTTGCCCTCCGCCAACCGCTTGCGGTGGAAGGAAAAATCCAGGGCTTTTTGCAGGTTGAAAACTTGGAGTTTTTGATTACGGGTCGATACGACCGCATTGATTTTTTGTCGGATGGTTTGGAGTTAATTGACTACAAATCAGGTCGAGAGGTGCGCTTACCAGATGCTCCTGAAATTGATATTCAGATTGGACTGTATTACCTGGCACTTGAACAGACTTATCATCAGAGTTTACGAGTTCTCAGTTTGTTATTTTTAAGAACTGGGGAAAAGGTGCAGTTTGAGGCTACTCCTGCCCATCGTAAACAAGTGCAAGAACTCATCGGGGCATTGGCTATGCGTCTGCGATATGACCGTGGGTGGGAGCCAACGCCAGGGACTCACTGCGATCGCTGTAGTTTTTCGCGATATTGCCCTGCGGTCTCAGCAAAACCTGATCCAGCTCCCCAAACACGTTCGAAGGCCCAATTGCAATTGGCACTGAGCTTTTAACTAGCTTCTAACCTCCCTGGATCGATCGCCCCTGTAGTCAGCGTGGGAATGCTGATTATGGGGGTTTTTGGTGAAGAAAGAGATAACGTAACCAAAGGGGCGCGCAGTATGGATGCAGCAAAGTTGAAGGAGTTTGCTCAAGCGGGGAATCCACGAGCGATCGCGGCGTTGTTGAGCCAGCATGTGCTGTTGTCAGATCTGACGATCAAGGCCAGTGTCAAGGGCGATAGCCTTCATCTATTGCTAGAGTCAAACCACCCAACAACAGCTGAAAACCTGGCTGTGGTCGTGCAGAATGCTGTTGCGGAGTTACAACTTGCGGCGATTCAGCAGGTAGTGGTCTATGGTCGCCAAGCCGGACACACTCAACCTGATTGGAGGGTAGCTTTACCTCTTGCGGGCGATCGCCCGGTCACACCCCCGGTTGTGCAAACGTATGATGCTCCGGTTACGCAAGCAGTAACCAGTTCCTTAGAGGAGCGTCCGCAGTCGCCCGTGATTGGTGCAGTGAATTCTAAATCGGTTGCTGCTGGGCGATCGCGCCCCCAACCTGGGAGGCATCCCCAAAAGCGCAAAGAGCCGTTTGTGTTAACGGTGCAGGATGTGCGGAATTGGTTGAAGCGGGTTGACCCGTTTAAAGTTGGGTTTATGGCATTTTTGGCGGCCTATGGTTTGTTTGGGTCGAAATACTACACCGTAGAAACCTTTCTGGAGGGGAGTCCCTTTCTCATGCGGTTTATTCACGGTGCAAATCTGATCTTCCATGAGGCGGGCCATGTGATCTTTATGATTTTGGGCGAGTTCATGACCGTTTTGGGTGGCTCTCTGTTTCAGATCCTTTTACCGGCGGCGATCGCAGGTTACTTTGTCTTCACTCGCCAATTGTTTGCGGCGGCTGTTGCTGCCTGCTGGACGGGCGAAAACTTTTGGGACGTTTCGATCTACATCAAAGATTCTCAGTCGCTGGTTTTGCCGCTTTTGGGTGGTGATAACGGCATGCATGACTGGAATTATTTGTTGAGTGAGCTGGGGTGGTTAACGCAGGATCAACTGGTGGGCGGCATTGTTTTTTGGCTGGGTTGGTTGATTTACGCAGGGGCGATCGGCTTTGGCTTCTACTTTTCGCGGCTTCCAGTGCAGCAAAAACTGGATTTTGACGAATCGGGATCGTGATTCCTGAGCTGTGCGCATTGCTCTTAGCAGACGGCCTCGCTCAAGGACTTTTCCCTGAAGTTGATTGTCCGCCAGCTTCAAAGGGGGAATAGTTGGAGGGATTGGGGCGATCTCGGCTATCGCAAATGTATTTTTTGATTGCGATGTTCTCAACTTCTCCAACAAATGTGCTCAATTTTGACCATGCATCGTTGGTATACTCGCATTTATAAGTTGATCCCCAGGAATCCGAGGAGCGAGATTCATGTTCTTTTTGCTAGAAGTGCCTGCTAAGTCTGGGATGCAATTTCCAGCAGCGTTTACGGCTGTCTATGTCGTCGGTTTTATTGCAGCCGTTGCGATCGGATCGATCGCCTGGTATAACTCCAAGCGCCCTGCTGGTTGGGAAGATAAGGGCCGTCCAAACATCGTTCCCGAAGTCAAAGCCGAAGAGAACGCCGATTCATAAGGATCATAGATTAAATAAGATCGATGTTTGCTAGGGGCGGATTTTGCCGTTAAACCCATTGCAGGGTGCAGATCGGTCTGCTAACCCCGCCCGTAAAAGTTTCGGATTGATTCAATTCGCGATCCTAAGAGTTCAATCAGAAATCAGTCGGCTTGAGTTCTCAAGCTGAGACAGGCGATCGCCCCTTAAATCGTTAACCGCCGAGGTTATTAACCCAGCGTTTATAGAGACTGCGCACTGCATTGAGGACAGAATGGTCAGGCGTTTTGTTGCCTTTATCGCTTTCTTCAATCACTTGTAAATCGGTCAACAACTTGGCTTCTTCATTGGCAACAGTACCATCGCTGTAAATTAGCCCACTGATGGCCTCGATCAACTGTTGGCACCGCTCAGAGGTTGGATGGCTACCCAGATATTCTTGAACCCAGTTGTAGCATTCTTGCGGTTTGACGGGGCGAAACTCATATAACAATGGGCTTAGCTCGGCGTCGTTTTCAAGTCCTTTTTCACGCACAACTCGGTGCAGGTACTCACGTTCTTCCTGCTGAATCTTACCGTCTAACCAGGCAGCACCAATCAGGATCTTGATCAGCGTTTTGACATCTTGAGTTTCCACAGTCATGGGCGACTCCTGTGTTGGGGTGTTGAGTGCCAGAGGAGAATGCGTTCTCCTGCGTTTCTTCCTTTATCTTGCTGCCAGTCAGCCAATTCGGACGTGGTTCTTAATGCTTTTTTAGCCGCACCATGAAAAAGCCATCCATGTCGTGCTGGTGGCTCCATACTTTGACCCAACCAGATGGTGTGGCAAAGGCCGCTGCTGGATGAGTCGGTGCTGGTGGTTCAAGCTGCCACTCAGACTCGTGTTGCGCTAAAAAAGTTTGAATCACTGCTTCGTTTTCAGCCGGGTGTAGGGTGCAGGTGGCGTAAACAAGCACACCACCCGGTTTAACCCAGTCAGCGGCGGCGGTGAGAAGTTCCGTTTGGAGGGTGGCAAGCTGTTCAACTGATTCGGGGGTTTGTCGCCAGCGTGCATCGGCGTGACGGTGAAGGGTGCCCAGACCTGAGCAGGGAGCATCGACTAAAACTCGGTCAGCGATCGCCTGAAATTGGGGTTGTGTGCGACTATCTCCGGTGTAGATTTGGATCGATTGAAAGCCAAGGCGATCGCGATTTTGGGCTAATTTTTTGAGTCGGGATGGGGTGCGATCGCAGGCCCAGACAGTACCGCGATCGTGCATCAACTCTGCCAGGTGAAGGGTTTTGCCTCCCGGTGCGGCGCAGGCATCGATTACCACTTCATCCGGTTGCGGATCGACAAGATGGGCAACCAGTTGGGCACTAGCATCTTGCACCATCCACCAACCTTCGGCAAAACCAGGGAGGGCTTGAACTGAGCCAGGTGGGGTAAGCAACCGTAAGCCCTGGGGGAGATGCGGCAAGCGGGTAACGCTAATCCCTGCGGCTTGTAGGGCGGCCTCAACTGTTTCCAGGGAAGTTTTGATTGGGTTGACGCGCAAATCGATATGGGGTGGTTGGTTAAACCAGGCGCAGAGTTGCTCAGTTTCGTCGCTACTGAGTTGGTCTAAATAGACTTGCACAATCCAATCGGGGAAGCTGTGCTTGATGCCAATTCGTGCAACAGGATCAGTGGGTAATTGGAGGGGATCAGTTTCTCCGGCGGATAAGCGGGTGTATTGGCGCAAGACACCGTTGACAAAGCCCGATAAACCTGAGAATCCGTTTTGTTTGGCTAGATCGACGGTGGTGTTAACGGCAGCTGAAGCGGGAATTTGACTTAAGTAGCGGAGTTGGTAGAGGCCCAGGTGCAGCAGCAGGCGGAGGTCTTCGGGTTGGCGATCGCTTGGTTTGCTGGCGAGTTGGTCAATTACAGCGTCGAGGGTGCGTTGGCGGCGAGTGGCTCCATAGACGAGTTCGGTGAAGAGGCGGCGATCGCGATCGTCGAGTTGGCCTTCACGTAAGGTGCGATCGACCACTTCGTCGGCGAAAGCTCCCCGTTGAATGGCACGTAGAGCGAGGAAGGCTTGCTGCCGGGGATTGGTTGTCACGTTTTTCATCGGTGTCAGAGGTCAATCAATCCGGGTGGGGGAGTAATCTCGATGCGGCGTTGTTGCAAATCCACCACGGGGACGATTGGTTTTACGAAAGGGACTAGGACTAGGCTACTTTTGGGATCAGTCGCAGCCACACGCTCAATTTCAAGCAGATCGTTGCCTGCGGGTAAAACGCGTTTAACGGTGCCGATCAGGGTTTGACTGGCTTGATCATAAACGGGTAAGCCGATCAGGTCTTGAACGCGGTATTCGTCTTCGTCGAGTTCTGGCAGATCGGTGTCGAGAACGAGGAGAGCGGCACCACGCAGGGCTTCCGCTTGCTCGCGATCGCCTACTCCGGCAAACTGCACGACGTACAAACCTTTGCCATCCAGATAGCGCCCCTGGAGCAACTCTATGGTTTGGGGTTCGGCAGCACCAGGAAGTAACAGCCATCGTTTGCCAGGGGTTAGAAATCGCTCAGGAAAGTCAGACTCTGGATAAATGCGGACTTCGCCTTTTAACCCTTGAGCTGCCACAATTTGACCCACTTTCATATAACCCGGTATCACGCTGATTGCCACCAAAAAGAATCGCTTAACCAGGTTAACGCAAGAACGAACTTCTCGGAGTTTGCCTTTTGTTGCTTTTGAGTTGGGCGATCGGGTTTGTTGATGGCTGGGTTTGACAAAGGCTGAGAAAGGAAGATGTTTTCTGGAGGCTGGGTGTTTGCAGGTCTGGAGCCTCAGCAAGAGGAACGGGTGGGGTGATGCGGAGGTTGGTGAAAGGAGCGTGATTGGTTTGACTTGGACGTGGGATGGAAGTTTTGAGAGTGGGGCAGAATTGAATCCTAAATGGGGTATTCATGTTTTTTCTTTGAAAACCTTATAACGAAGGGTTGCCGGAGAGGTGAAGATCCGCTTGTATAGGCGGTAAGATTGGCTGGGATTTTTACCCCCGCTTCCTGGATTGAGATTTTAGGGACATGACAAATCCACCTGAACCAAATAATCTGCCAAATTCTGAACCAGATCCATCAAGAGAGCCGCGATCGCCGCGTCGCTGGCGTCGGTTGCTTGTACCTGGCAGTATCGTTTTGGTCGGGGCAGCAGGAGCAGCCTGGTGGGGCTATGGAGTTTTGAAGCAGCAGTTACCAATCATCGTTGAGCGAGAGTTGGAGAAGTCTTTAGAGCGTCCGGTAGAGTTAGGCCCGGTTGAGAGTTTGACATTATCGGGCATTCGAGTCGGACGTTCGGTTGTGCCACCCACGGCAACAGATAAAGATACGCTGACAATTGAAAGTGTTGATATTCGCTTCAATATCCTCAAAATTCTGTGGACGCGAAATCTATATCTCAATATCACCGCAAATCGCCCCACCATTTACGTGGATCAAGATAAGGATGGTGAGTGGCTCAAGATTAGCCTGCCAGAGCAGGATGAGACAAAGCCGGGACGCTCTGATTTAGACACAATTACGCTGCGAGATGCAGATGTGACGCTGGTGCCGTGGGCCAAGTATGGTGACAAACCAGCGAAACCGATTCGACTTCAGCCAGCGAATGGCACAGTGCGGCTTTCAGATCAGGGTAAGCAAATTAATTTTGATGTGGATGGCCGATCGCTGGCGGGTGGCGAAATTAAGCTGATGGGGTCGTCGTTGCGGTTGCCAAGAGCAGAGGTGCCTGAGGAGCGATCGCCCAATTTAATTAAGCTGCAAGCGCGAACTCAAAACTTTCTGGCATCAGAAATTGATCGGTTGTTAAAGTTTCCGGTTTCGCTGCAAGCAGGGCGGGTCGATGCCAACGTCGGGGTTGAGTTTGACCCTCGGCGCGAAAATCCGGCATTGGATGGAACGGCGCAATTCCAGGGTGTACATCTGCAAATTCCCAATGCGCCCGCCCCGATTCAGCAGGCAAACGGAACGTTACGCCTAAAAGATACGGTTCTAAGTTTAGAAGATACCAGCGGTTTGTTTGGCAAGGTGCCTTTAACGGCGGCGGGTGATATTGATCTGGATAAGGGCTTTAACCTGACAGCAACTGTCAAATCAGCACGATTGCCAGATGTGCTAACTTCTCTCAATTTGAAGTCCCCTGTACCGTTGGCTGGTAATGCGGCGGCGAATTTAAAAATTACAGGACCGCTTGAGCAGCCGCTTTTGTCGGGCGAGGCGCGTAGTGTGTCAGCGTTACGGGTTGATCGAGTCAATCTCGATCGCCTCAGTACAAAGTTTCGGCTTGACTTAGAGAATCAGCGTTTCACCATTGCTGAGTTGACGGCAGTGCCGCAGGGTGGCGGTCAGGTTACAGGCCGAGGCGATGTCAGATTGAGCAAACAGCCTCAGTTAGCACTCAATTTTCAAGTCCGGAATGCGTTGGTTGATCCGGTTGTGCGAAGCTATGCAACGGACACAAAAGTGCCACCGATTGGGCGAGTGAATGCAACGGGTTCGATTACGGGGCCGAGCGATCGCGCGCTGGTGAGGCTCTCGCAGATTGCGCTGCAACCGCCGGAGGGGGGTAGTGTGACCGGGCAAGGTACCGTTCAGCTAGGTGGCGTAGAACCTCAACTAGCATTCCAGTTCACGGCGAATCAGGTGCCGGGTAATGCGATCGCGCGCACCTATGCGAATGTCCAAAATGCACCGTTGGATGTTGGCTTAGTGGATGCGAGAGCGACGATTTCGGGTACGTCTCAGAATCTATTGATTGCACTGGATGATTTGGTGGCACGACCTCAGCAAGGGGGTAGCATCAGTGGTTCGGGTGAGGTACGGGTACGTCAGGGTACACCCAATCTGGCCCTGAGTTTTCGAGCGAATGATCTGCCGGGGGATGGCATTGTTCGCGCGTTTGTTTCTCCGTCAGTTTTGCCACTAGCGATCGGTAGGGTGAATGGTCGCGCCGATCTGAATGGTACGACCGAGAATCTCCTGGTTCGCATTCCTAACCTGGCGGTGCGTCCCCCCAGTGGTGGCAGTGTGACAGCTTCGGGTTCAGTTCGTTTGGTGAACCAACAACCTCAACTGGCGCTGAACTTCCAAGCAAATGATTTATCGGGGAATGCGATCGCGCGGGCTTACAACCAGGGCAAACCATCTCCGGTGGAGTTGGGTGCGATTCAGGCGCAGGGGGCGATCGCGGGTTCTCTGTCAGCGCCTCGCATCACAGCCGATGCACGCATTCCGGTCGAGGGAGGGGTGGTAGATGCCGAGCTACGGGCCTCTGGCGGACGTTGGCAGGCTAATTTTGATAGCACAAATGTCAATCTGGCAGGCATTTCACCCGACTTGCGAGGGCAACTGGATGGTCAGCTCACGGCATCCGGTAGTCTGGCCTCGTTCCGTCCGGGCAACATTCGCGCGTCAGGGCAGGTTCGCCTCTCAGAAGGGGTTTCGCTAATTAATCGACCGATTACGGCTGATGTCCGTTGGGATGGTCAAAAAGTCGTGATCGACCGGGCAGTGGGGCCGGGTTTTGGCGCGGCTGGTTTCCTATTTGCCAAGCTTGAAGGGGCAGGCGCACCTGCGCTAACCGGGTTTGACTTAAATGTCCGCACGCGCGATTTGAGTCTGCAAGCCCTCGAAATTCCGTTGCCAGTCGATGTCCCCTATTCCGGCGTGGTGGACTTCAACGGACGGGTGCAAGGCTCGCCCGCGTCACCTAAAGTTCGGGGTGATATTGCCCTGCGCAACTTTAGATTAAATGAAACGGCTTTTGAGTCGCCATTGACGGGCACGATTTTGGTGGACAACGGGGTTCGGCTCAACCTGAATGGACAGCGAGATCTAATTGCCCTCACGCTATCCCCAGATTACCGACCGATCGCCTTTGAAATTCGCAGTGACCAAATCTACGCCAAAGGCACCGGGCAAGGGGATGTCCTTAACATTCAAGCGCGCAACTTTCCCCTGGCGATCGCCAATATTCCCGGTACTTTGCCCTATCCCGTTTCGGGGACACTCAACACTGACCAGTTGACGGTGAACTTGAGAACGTTTGAAGTTACAGGAGAAGTAAACGTTGCCCAACCCGCGATCGGTACGTTTCAGGCAGAAAATTTCCTGGGTCTAATCAGTTTTGCGAATGGGATTGCTCGGCTTGAAGATGCCAGACTGGTGCGGGTGCAACGGGGACTGGGCGGTGAGGAATTGGGACGGACAACGATTCAGATTTCGGCAACCGCAAATCTGCGGCAACCCGACCCGCAATTTGAGGGTGAAATCGCGATCGCGGATGGTCGTGTGCAAGATGTTTTGGAACTTTTGCAAGTCTTTGACCTTTCAGATTTTGCTCGTAACACGCCTCAACCCAACTTTGGCACAGCGGCTGATCTGCAGACTAGCCCGGTAGCACTAGGCGACAACACAGTTTTAGAACGGCTGCAACGTCTAGCAGAAGTGCGCAAGCTGCTAGAACAAGCGGAAGCTGAGCGCCAGCAAGCTGCTATTCCCCAGTTGCAAGAACTGCAAGGTGTGTTTGATGCGTCGATCAAGGCTTCTGGCTCGTTAAAGGGTGGGGTTACGGCGCAATTCAACCTGGAAGGACAGAATTGGCAATGGCGCAACTACGAGGCGCAACAAGTCATCGTCTCTGGCAGCTTTGAAAATGGTGCGCTGACGCTCTTGCCTGTGCGGGTGCAATCAGGCGATACCGTGATCGCTTTTTCAGGTCAACTCCTGGGAGAAGAACAGTCCGGTCAACTGCGGATGGTTAACGTGCCAATTGACGCCATTAAAGAGTTTACGAGCGCAAGTGTGGGTGGTCAGTTGGCTCAAACTCTTCAATCTGTCGTTGTGGATGGCAAGCTAAACGCTACTGCAACCCTGTCAGGCCGCTTCGTCAATCCGCAAGCGGTAGGGGAAATTACCATTGCGGATGGCTCGCTGAATGGCACGGCGATTCAATCGGCGCAAGGCAGCTTCCAATACAGTGATGCTCGGCTTGATTTTGGCAGCAATATTCTCATCGCGGGGGATGACCCGATTCGTATTTCAGGAAGCCTGCCCTACCGCCTACCGTTCGCCGAAGTGACGCCTAGAAGTAGTGATATTGCCCTCGACATTGATGTGCGCGATGAAGGATTGGTTCTGCTGAACCTGCTCAATAACCAGGTGGCCTGGGTCGATGGTCAAGGGGAAGTGCAACTGAAGGTGCGGGGTACGCTGTTACGCCCTGATGCAGAGGGTTTTGCCCGGATTGAAAATGCTACGATCGCGGCGCGTGCTTTACCAGAGCCATTAACCAATGCCAGTGGCTTAGTGCGCTTTGATGACGATCGGATTGTCATTGAGCAACCGATTACGGGCCAATTCAGTCGCGGCAAGGTGTCAGCCGCAGGGGTGATTCCGCTGGTGGCACCGTTTATTGAAACCGATCCGAGTTTTGGTAGCACGATCGCGGTCACGCTCGAAAATCTTAACCTCAACTTGAAGGGCCTATATCGAGGGGGTGTTAACGGACGGGTTGAAGTGGGCGGTACCGCTTTGGCTCCAGTGCTAACTGGGGTGATTAGCCTGTCAGACGGAGAAGTGTTGTTGGCCTCTACCCAAACAGGCGAGGGGGAAGCACCCGTCGATCCAAATGCGACTCCATCGGCAGCAGCACCTGTTGAGCTAAGAGATTTGCGAATTGAGTTGGGCGATCGCCTGCGTGTCACAAGCGCCCCAATTCTAAACTTCGTTGCGCGAGGTGAACTCGTTGTCAATGGCCCCTTAAATGAATTGGAGCCGCAAGGCATCATCACGCTTACGGCAGGTCAGGTGAACCTGTTTACAACCCAGTTCACACTTGATCGCGGCTATCCCCAGGTGGCGATCTTTGAACCCAATCGAGGTCTAGATCCGATTCTCGATGTCCGTTTGATTGCGTCGGTACCAGAAGTGCGGGGTCGGTTTACTACGGGGGCAACGTCAACTGAGATTTCTGAAAGTGTGATTCCGGCGTCGCAAATCGGTGGTTTGCAAACGGTGCGGGTGCAGGCAAGTGTCAATGGGCCAGCTAGCCAAATTTTTGAAAACTTGCAGCTAACCAGTAGCCCCAGCCGTACCGAAACTGAAATTGTCAGTCTGATTGGGGGTGGCTTTATCACTACTCTGGGGCGTGGCGATAGCTTATTGGGAATTGCCAACCTGGCTGGTTCGGCTCTGCTCACCAACATTCAGACCACCATTGGAAACGCGATCGGCTTGAGTGAGTTTCGACTCTTCCCCACACTGACCCGTGAAGATGCCGCCGAAGACAGTGGCAACAACGATCCTTCGACTTTGGGGTTAGCAGCGGAAGCCGCCGTGGATATTACGTCTAATGTCTCTGTCTCAGTGCTTAAGATCGTTACAAATGACGATCCATTCCAGTTTGGGGTGCGCTATCGCATCAACGATCGCACCTTGATTCGTGGCTCAACTGACTTCTCTGGCGACAGTCGCCTCCAGATTGAGTACGAAGCCCGCTTTTAACTGCTGGGAGGGCATGGCTTACCTAGTCACTACCTTTCCAGACGTCGATCAGGTCATCCACGCTTAAACCCAAAATGCGAGCCAGCGGGGTAAGTTGATTGCTGTCGAGATCGGCTCCGGCATAGATGGCATACAACTCATCCCGCGAAAGCCGAAAGGTATCGCAAAACTTGGCAAATTCGTCGTCGGTGAGGTCTAACTCCTCTTGCCGATCTTTGAGCAGCAGGGCGATCGCCCCAGTGCCACTTTTAGGCCGCTGAGCTTTAGCAAGATATTGCTCGGCTAGACTGTCAACTTCTGAGCTGCCACCCCCAGAGCGGGCGACCAGGTCATAACACGCCATCTTCAAGGCTTTGCGAGCTTTGTCAGACTCATTCATCGTGTCTACAATGCGTTTCGCAAAGTCAGGCCGACAAAACCCAACCACTTTACCCTCAACCAAAATTGGCACATATGCCCCATTAGGATTGATATCCCAAGGGAGCGGTTGGTTAATTCTGGCCATAATGCACCTCGGCTGACTCGCCTAAAAACAACCCATCAAAGGCATACCCCAGCCGTTTCGCCGCTTTTTGTGAGCGCATTAAATTGGAAAAAAGCGAAAAACTGGCATTTTATCCTGAGTTTTAGCAAAAAGAACTGCTTTCAGACCCAGGGGTGGCAGAACCTCATCGATTAATGGAGATTGAAATTATTTAACACTCAAACCTTATAACTTAGCTGCCTTTTTTACACCGAATCAAACAGCACAGTTGTCATATAGTTTTCAGCCCATTCAACCCCAAACGCTTTTTCAAGCACCCGCCGAGTTTTATCATTTTGTTGCTGCTTAGTGCAGTAATTTCGCTGCCCTGCCAGGTTTTCAAGCTCACGACTGGGATCAGCTTGTGTTTGTCGCGCCTGTTGGCAGTGAATCGTCAAAAAGTCAGCCACTCGTTGAATAAACGCCACCTCTTCCTCGCTACTACCAGGTCGAATAAATAAGCAAAACTCTGAAAAAATCTCACCCCAGCCTGGTAACTCACGCGGTTGAGAAAAGTGGGGGGCTGGTAAAGCGTGCAGAGCTGTTTGATAGCCATCTGGCAGCGTGTGGTTTGCGCTGGTAGGAGACAGGTCAGCGATCGCGGCACTAATTTGCCCTCGACCTCCCACTAAATCCGTACCAAACATGGGTAGCGCGTAATCAGAACGGGGAAACATAACACAGTGCAAAATGTCGAGGGTGTTGCCAACTCGTGCTAGTTCCAAATGGAGCTTTCGAAACTCAGGTGTTTGAAAGCAGCGGTTTTCAATCGTTAGTTTTTCCCCTTCTAACCGCCCTTCAACAAACCCCATTTCAGCTGGTAATGGGTAGGGAGACAGATCTAAATGTTGTTGCCAAATCGTTTCGATCGTATCGGCAAGCTGACAAATCGCAGGGTGTTGTTGGGTTCGCAGCGAAGAGGACGGTATAGATGGCATAGAATCACTAAGTGAGACATTAAATGGCAAACCTGGGAAGACTGAAAGTATCCCACGGGTAGCAGTGGTTAGTGTAGATGTTTGTTAATTTAGACGGACATTACAGACCACTAGCTAAGCCTACCAAATTCAGAAATCCACTTTTGCACGATTGAAGGCATCAGGGTGTTAAGAAGCGTGACGCGCGGAGAAGAACCATGTCAGGGCAGATATTGGGCGATCGCTACGAAGTTGAAAAACAAATTGGTAAGCAGACTGGCCGTTGGACACTTCTTGCCCGTGATTTGCAGACCCAAGAGCGGGTTGTGATCAAGTTGCTCTTTTTGGCCGATCAAATCGATTCGGATGATTTGAAACTGTTTGAGCGAGAGGTCGAAGTTCTCAAGTCACTCTCCCATCCCCTCATTCCTCGCTACCTTGGCTTTTTTGAGCAACCCTTACCAAACGACCGCGCTTTGGCCCTGATTCAAACCTATGTTGAAGGGCGATCGCTGGAAGATTGCATTCAACAGGGACGCATCTTTACTGAAGCTGAGACGCGGCAATTGGCAAAAGCGATTCTCAGTATCCTGGTCTATTTGCATGGTTGTCAGCCACCCGTGATTCACCGTGACATTAAACCCAGCAATATTTTGCTTGCCAATCGACAGGTTCACCTGGTTGACTTTGGTTCCGTCAAAACCTTTAAGGGGAATGAAACGACGGGATTTACGGTGGTTGGCACCTATGGCTATATGCCACCCGAGCAATTTAGTGGGCGGGCCATTCCCGCATCTGATTTGTTTAGTCTGGGGGCAACCCTCGTCGCCTTACTAACTGGCACTCACCCTTCGAGCCTGCCGCGTCGGGGAGTTAAGCTCGATACCAGCCGAATTGCTAACCTGTCACCCGAATTTTCCAACTGGCTTGATTGGCTCGTTGACCCTAATCTTGACAAGCGCGTTAAATCTGCCCAAGAAGCCCTTGCAACCATTGACCAGGGGCGACCTTTAGCACCAACAACGACACCACCTTTACCGAAGCCCCCCAACACAAAAATTACGGTCATGAAGGACGCGCGATCGCTCGAAGTCACTATTCCTTCAACTTTAGGGCAAACCCAACTCACGATTGATTCTCAGCAGATTTCACTCAGCACCCGCCGCTTGGGGCTGTCTGCGGGGCGTCCTCTCACCTCGCCGCGTCACACCATCAAACGCATTGAACGCAGTAAGGCACTCAAACCAGGAGACAGCCCACAGTTAGTGATTTGGGCTGAGCAAAAGTACGAGTTAGGTACCACCCCACCTCTAACAGAAGCCGAAGTTGAGTGGTTGGCTAGCGAAGTCGCAAACTGGTTGAAAATGCCCGTCAATTAGCTGGAAGCCGCGCGATCGCCCTCATAACCTCCGCCTCACGCCACCCGTATCCTCTGTAAGCAATCGAAGTGCCAAACTTGCTACTCTCAACCTCTGGCTAGCTGACCATTCAACACCCACCGACACCACCTTGCGGGGGTTGTAGGGGAGTGAGGCCCCTACACAGCGGGGGCGCGGGGGTAATATCAAATCCGGTTAATTAGCCGTAGTTAGCCGACCGCCTCTGCCCACCAGTAAAAGTTTGTTAGCCCTCGGATAAAGTTGGTGCGTTGCAGCAAGCCCCGACAGCGGTGGGCCGTGACGGCTTCCAATTCGTCCAA
>DVDV01000146.1 GCA_015296075.1 Leptolyngbyaceae cyanobacterium M33_DOE_097
CTGAAAGGAGAAGGTGCCCAAGTTCCACACGCCATTGCCAGGGTCTACATGACCACGATAGGCACGGGTATACCCCCCAGCCGCGGTGCGAGTGCCTTCGGCGTGTCCTACGGTGCGAGCTACCACGGACTGCGAGCCACCTTTGAACAGGGTATCCAGTCGGCGGACGCTAGGGGCGGCTGGTTCAGGGGCGGAAGGAATGTCAACGGGTTGATTTGAGGTCACAGGAGCGGGGGGTGAGGCAGGTGTGGGCGCTTGGGCAGCAGGAGGCGGAGTGACCGGAGCGGGATCCGGAGTGACCGGGGCAGGTTGAACAACCGGAGCTATAGCCGGAGCTTCCGGGATAGGTGCTTGAGCAACTGGGGCAGGCTCAGCGATCGCCGCAGGAATTGCAACCGGAGCCGCAGGTGTTTCGGTGGCAGCAGGTGTAGCTGGAACATCGAAGCTAACGGCAACATTATCAATATCAGCGGCAAACGCCGATTCGAGGTGAGTGAGGAGACTAGCGAAGAGGATGAGGGGGAAAAGGAGAAGACGAGACATAGGGCAAAAGGGAAAGAACGTAGAAGGCAAGAAGATCAGGGAAAAAGAAGCCACTTTTAGGAGATAGCCACGAAAAAATGACCGTCTGGTGCTAGACGAGTTTGTGGTTAAGCGATGGTTGCTAAGGGTTAGGGCTGTTTGAGCGTCCGTTCTAGAATTTGGCGACTTGGCTCAACGATCGCCCAGGTGCCGTTCGGTTGCTTACGCAGGGCGGCAAACTCTAAGGTAGTGGCGCGACCAATGCGATCGCCTGCGTTGAGGGTGCCCACACGCGGATCTTCCAAACCGCAAAGGCGAAATAGGTAAGCGGGTACATCCGGGCTAGAGAAGACGATGCAGTTACGACTATCTTTCTGAGTACGACCATTAAAAGGGGCGTAGACAGCCGCGCGATTTAGACCGATGGTGATGTCACCCAATCCACCTAAAACGGCATATCCTGCCACTCGATCCCCCGGTTGCAACTGCCATTTTTGATGCAATTTCAGTTGTAGACGAGTCGAAGGATTTGAGGTCGGCATGCAACTGGTCAGCAGCAAACAGCTAACGACAGCCAGCCAGCTATAGAGAGAAACACGTCGAAGGCACAAGTGATGCAACAAAGTCATGGGGTGCCTCAATGACGAAAACTGAAGGAATATCCGGCGTATTCTTCGCCTTCGTACAGCACAACCAGCCATGTACTGGGGTCAAACTCTAATGGGTAGGCTTCCCGTCGAGAAGTGGCACCGACTCGCAGTTGCAGATTCTTTAAATTGCAGTAGGGCTGAGCGACAACCTGCCGAACCTGGTTTTGGTGCGATCGCTCAGGAATTGCCAATAAACGAGTTAAGGCATCGCGGGAAAGTTTTGCTTGCGGTTGCACAATTTCCTGGCAAACATCCTTAACTGGATACTGCCCCGGCAGAAGCTTTGCCGGATCAACTAGCAAACCGAGGGCTGCTACAACAGACCCACCTGCTAGCATGTATTTCACACCTGTTCCACGTGAATATTGTTGAGCCATTTCTCAACCCTCAAACAATCAGACGACAAAAAATTAAACAGCGACAAATTAACGGCCATTGATACGATCGCCCTGCTACTTGGGATAACAAGTCAGAAGGAGGAGTTATAGAACCCTCAATCCTTACCACATTAGCGATGACGATAGAAGCCGTTTCTGGATATTGGTATATTTGTACTATATATCCTGGAATAGATCAATACTTTTGTACTATTTAATATTTTTCGACGATGTAAAAAAGCCTCGTTCTGAGGCTTTGAGTCGCTATTTCAAGAGTTGAAGCTTTGTCGAGTTGACTAGTTGCGCTTAAAAGTGTCGAGCCATTCTCGTAATTGTTCGCCTGCCACGTCACGCCCACCTAGACCAAAAGCAAGGGCAATAGCTACGGCGATCGCCCCTAAAAGCAGGCCAAATGCCAAATTAACGATATTTGAGGCAACCCCGATCTGTTGTAGTGCCATTGCAGACACTAGCGCAATAATTGCAATCCGAGCGGTTTGTGCCAAAATTCGAGACTGTCTAGTGTTAGAACTGTCGATTAAATTAAAGGCCAGGTTTGCCAGATAAAGACCGACAGCAAAAACAATTAGCCCCACCAAAATTCGCCCAAACACTACAAGCAGTCCGGTTGTGATGTTTTGGATGGCTGGCAAATTCAGCACATCTAAAGCCGCAATCGCTGCAAACAGCATAATGCCAATCAGCACAACCACCCCAGCAATCTCTGAAGGAGTGCGAGTACGAGTTGGCAGATTTACATTAGTCTCTGCCGGAGTGCTATCCACAGGCTGAACAGAAGCCGCGCTTGTTTGAATGCCTAGCCAGTGGTAGAGGTTATCAAACCCGATGCTAGCTAATAGATTGCGCACAAAATCGGCTAAAAAACGACCTAAAACGTAAGCTGCAATGAGAATTAAGACGGCTGTAAATATCTGCGGTAGGGTCGTGAGAATTTGGTTTAACATCGCGATCGCAGGCACAGAAATTGCCGGAATTTGAAGCGCATCCAGAGCTGCGATCGCTGCTGGCAACAATACAAGAACGTAAATTATTGTTCCAATAATGTAAGACAAAGATTGTGAGGGCTTGTTGCGTGTCATGCCAAACTGCTCACCAATTCGGTCAACGCCTGTTGCTGCTAGCAAATTGGTGACAATATTGCGAACAATACGAGCAATAAACCAACCTGCAACCGCGATTACAACCGCCTTAATAATGTTAGGCAAAGCCTGCAGCAAGTCATTCAACAAATTCTGGACGGGTTGCAAAGGCCCACGTAGATCTAAAACATCCAAAATCGTTGGCAGGAAGAACAGTAAAACGAACCAGTACAGAGCATTTCCTAGGGTATCGCTCAACAGGTAGGGGCTTCGAGTCGTTGGTTCACCATCTTGAAAAAATCGTTCATCCAGTGAAAATGACTTTGCTGTTCGGGTTACGATGGCCCTTGCTAACGTCGCAACAACCCACGCAATAAAAGCTAAGAAAGCGGCCGCACCAAGTTTAGGTAGAAATGCAAAAATTTGGTTCAAAAAATTGTTAAGCGGTTGCGAAACGGTTGTTAGGTTCAAAACGTTGAGAGCTGCAACAATCGCCAGCGTCAAAATCACCCAAAAAACAACCGATGCAAAAATTCCTTCAACTTGAGAAGATTGACTGGCAGAAGGCTGATTACCTGTTGTCCAAGCGATAAAGCGCTCATCAAGATTCGTTTTTTTCAGTCCTTTGCGCAATATTGAAGAAACTAAACCAGCAACGAGCCAGCCTAGCAAAAGAATTGCGATCGCCCCAAGCAGATTTAGAAGAGTGGGTCCTAAACTTCCACTCGTTTGCTGAAAAAAGCGATTCCAAGCATCTAAGGATGTCGCATCTGTTGAAGGGGCAGGGGCTTGTACCTGTGCAAATGAAAAATTCCCAGTTAAAGGGAGAGAGAAATTCAACATTTCCCGCCCCTCTAAAAATCTATACATAACTTTTGGTTAACCTCTTCTGATGTATGAACTTGGCATTCTTCCCAGAAGACAACTCATTTCAGCAACTTCAAGCCGTTAGTGATCAACCCTTTTAAGCTGATGACTGAATACTCACACCAATCTTCTCAACTCAGTCTGTGAAAGCCTTGACATAGCAGCACGAATTGGTCTGTAAGCAAAATACTCTCGCCAGAGGAAAAAAGTTGCAATTTCTTAGTCGAAATAAGATCGCTACCTCAAATTTTCACGAAACACTTCTAGCGATACAGGCACTTTAGAGGATAAATTGCGCCCCACTAGTTCGGCTACGCTGAAGTAGGTACTGAATTGTCAAGGTGTAGGAGTTGCCTTTGACCATAGGATACTGCGGATCTCTCATATAGGGAAGGATCAATGAATACAACCAGACAATCTCTATGGTTGTTTGTTGCATTTTTATGTTTTTGCAAGGGTGCCTTCTTTGAAGCCTTACTATAAACAGTAGAAAATAATCGATTTCTCTACAGAGGCTTTTCTACCTGAGTTGAGAGCCTACCTGACTTGATTGGTAGCTATGAATGAAGCTCAAGTTTTTGAACAAACAGTCCAAATTAACGCCAGTGCTACGGCTGTTGAGCAGTGCATTACAGATTTAGGATTGATGCACCAGTGGCTCAATCCCGCTTTGCGTTGCGAACCTGTTGGAGAATGGTCAACTGCCCTGGGTGGCAAAAGTCGCTTCCTGATTCAAATGCCGCTGGTTCAACCGTGCCTAGAGAGTACGGTGGTTGAACGAGAGCCGGGGCTGATTGTTTGGGAGTTTAATGGTTTTTTTCGGGGGCGCGATCGCTGGGAATGCCAGCCAAACAACAATGGCACCCTGCTGCTCAATCGCTTTGATTTTGTGATCCCCAACCCAATTGTCGCGTTTGGGTTTAAACAGTTTGCTGCTAAGTGGACTCAAGCCGACATGCAGGCTCAACTACAGCGGCTGAAGCGTGTCGCTGAGAGAAGCTATCAGGCTTAGGTAGACACACCACACATAAACAGGTACCCTCTATGGCTTCTGACCAGCCTCCGGCACTCACGCCTCAAGAACTTGCCAAGTGGCAGTTTCACCTGCGGCAGGCAAACGACAATAACATCTGGTGCCATTGCCGCCAGTGTGAGTATGAGTGGGTCGCTTCCGATTTTGTTGCCTGCGATCGCTGCGGTAGCCGTAATGTGCAGCATATTCCTTGCTGGCAATTCCCTGACGACTAGGCGATCGCAAGAGTCCCTAAGCTTTGGCAGGTGCCATCCGAGTGGTTCTGAAGGTGACGTTTGCGCCTTCTTGGGTTTGCTCTAGCACCAACAGAGGGGTGGGTTTTGCTTTTTGATCCCAGTGCATGTTAGCAATCCGCCCTTGAATGGTTGGTTGCCAGGTATCATGCTCCGCCGCCGGACTCAAGAAGGTTTCCATGCAGTCAATGATTTGATTGATGGTAACGGAGGTTGGCTGGGTTGGCAGCTTATTGATTTTGATTTCAATGCGGAACAGAACTCGCTTGCTGCCCTTGGGGAGATCGCCGGGTTCGTACTCCACATCAAAGGTTTCGTCAATTTGACGACCTGTGCTAGCAATCCCAATTTCGCCTTGGTTCGCTTGTGTGGGACGTAAGGCGACACTAATTTTTTCTTTAACACGAATCTTAATCTGGTTCAGAATGGCGAAGTGGAAGACCTCTTCATCCATCCGCATGCGCAAGTAATCGAGATTGAACTCACGCGAGTGAATTAAATCGGGGTTGCGCTCCATTTTGCCGATGGTTTCGACCGCATATTTCAGCTTCTTCTGAAGTTCGCGGTTCTTTAAAGTTTCAAATTTAACTTGCTTTTTCAGCTTTTTCGCATGGAGCCACGAGACAAAGCCCAGTGCTAGCAAAGCAACGGCCAACCCACCGGAGGTGTACATCCAAATGGGTGGAGCAGCAGACGCGGCTGTTTGGCTGGCAGGTTGCTCTGTCTTGGGCTTGGGTTTGGTTGTTTGAGCGAGAATGGAGGTTGTGATGAATGGTGAGACAGTCATAGGACAATTTGGACTAGAGTGCTGCTAATAATAAAGTTCCCTGGATGAGAAAGATGTCATCAATCAATTGGCATAAACCGGAATCTTCTTCAGCTCTTTACACAAGCACCAACAAAGTTTAGTGGTCTAAGTACCAACGCGCACGATACGAACGATTATCGATAAAGCACAGGTAAGGAAACTGCTGACTATACCCCAACCCGCCAAGCCACCAGGCATCCAGGAACCAATACAGTTGAGCCGCTGTATAACCAGGACAGTAGAAGGCGATCGCATCACCCAGAGCAAAGTAATCAGCCAAGCCTCTCCCCAACCCTTCGATGACTGGACAATACCAGTAAAGAATGCGGAGCGATCGCTCCAACCGATCCTGCACGGACTGAAAAGCACCTGCCATTTCTATAATTGCATCCACACTTGCCTGATTGGTTGGCAGAAAAACGCCAACTTGCGTGGCATCAGCCCACAAAAAATCGCCTCCCGGCACAATTGGGACATCGAGTTGTAGATTCGTGGGTGTCCAGTTTGAAGGGCGCGTCAGGCGTGACTGTTCGGGGGGCCGCAACGGTGGCAAATCAGGGTGCTGTGTGGTTGCCTGCTGATTCAACTCGCGCGCCAAGAACCAAATTGTTTGCTCGCGATCGAGAAGCTGATACCACCGTTGCGCCAGCTGAAACAGGGCAGAGCGTTGCTGCTCTGTTCCTTGATAGGTCGCAGGTAAGCGGGCAAAAAAGTCGAGTAGTGCCCGATCCACTAAATTTGCCGCTGCCGCTAGCTCGTCGGGGTCTGGGGTCTCAGTGGCAAACAGTGCGGGGTTTACCCCCAACACAATCATGGCATCCCCGCGAGTCTCAAGCTGTTGCCACTGCTGAAAGCTTTCTAACAAAGCTGACCGCTGCTCTGACTTCTTTTCGTAGCGGTAAGGGATCTGCTGTATGAGTGTCATCAGAGCGGCGTCAAAGGTTTTGGGTGAAACGGCAGGTGAGCGGTCAACGGCCAAAGTCGCGATCGCTTGTTCTCGTGTGGCTAGTTGCCGCCAGCGTTGCACCAGTAGCAGTAGTGCCTCTCGCTGATGTGGATACCCAGCATACTCCTCAGCAAAAGGTTGAATGGCCCGTAGCAAAGCGCGATCGCCTTCAAAATCATCCACCGGAGCGGTTGCATTGGGCAGCAGGATTGCCAGGGCTTGCGCGCGATCGTCCTGCTTAAACCAAAGTCGCACTGCCTCTAACAGCGCAGCCTGCTGAGGGGGCAATGAGAGATAATGCACCGGAACCTGAGCGACAAACTCTAACAACACAGTTTCTAAAAAGCTTTGGTCGAGGGGCAACTCTGGCATCTGGCATTCTTGCCGATAAGCATCCAACAGTTTATTGGCATGACAGGACTCAAGTCGTGCGGCTGTCACATCATTTGCAGGTGCTAAGAAACCCTGAGCTACTGTTTGAACGAAGGCATCTGTATACGAACCTGTCACACTATCCCAAATCTCTTTGCCCTTCCAGCCTGCAACCGTCAATTGGCTGGTCAAAGCGCGCAAGGTGCTAGCAGCCACCTCTACCTGCTGCTTAAACGTCATAATCTGCTGGAGCGCAATTTGGTGGGCAGGTGAAATCCCCAAACCCGTTTCACCATCTGCTAACCGGGGTTTACACTGTACCCGATACAAGGCAGTCAACAGAGGGGAATGAATGCCCGTCCGCTCGGCTGCTCGCCGATAAATCCTATGGCGTTGGTTGAGCGTCAGGGTTCCCATCGTAGGCTAATAATTAAACCATTTCTAATTGCTTTGTTGATTATGCCGCCTCAGCCCCTTTCTCACGCGATCTCCGCCTCCAGCTTTAGGGATATTCGCCTGATTGCGACCGATATGGATGGCACCCTGACTATTACTGAAAAATTTACAGCGCAACTCCTGCAAACATTCAATGACCTATCAGATGCAGGCATCGCTGTTCTCATCGTAACCGGACGCTCAGCGGGTTGGGTGAGTGGGTTAGTCCAGTATTTGCCAATTTGGGGGGCGATCGCCGAAAACGGAGGCACACTACATCGCGCCTTTACCGCCCAGACGTTTTTACCCGAAATTCCAGACATTGAGCCGCATCGGCAGCAACTCGCGCGGATGTTTCAAAAGCTGCGGATGCAGTTTCCTAGTCTACACCCCTCCTTTGACAACAGCTTTCGCCTCACCGATTGGACGTTTGATATTGCCGATCTGTCCTTAACAGAGTTATGCCAAATGCAAACCCTCTGCGCCGCAGCCGGATGGGGCTTTACCTACAGCACTGTGCAGTGCCACATTAAACTGCCCTGGCAAGAGAAAGCGATCGCCCTGCAAGCGGTTGTAGAAAGCTATTTCAATGATTTATCTCCCAAACAGATTGTCACGATTGGCGATAGTCCTAACGATGAGAGTCTCTTTGACCACACCCGCTTTCCCCTATCGGTCGGAGTCGCCAACTTGCACCGCTACTGCGATCGCCTGACCCACCAACCCACCTACATCACTGAAGCCTCAGAAGGACTCGGCTTTATCGAACTCGCCCAACTGATCCTCAACCAACGCCCAACTCCTGACTCACAGTTATAGCTATGGTCATCTTAGTTAGGACAGAGGACAGAGGCTTCGATTAAACATCAGCCGAACGGTAGAACCCCTTTAGCTTAAGCGGTCAGACCGAAAGCCCACACTCCCCACTCCTACACCCCCACCCCCTCACTAATGTCCCAATCCCCCAACGACAGCCATAACACGCACCCGTCTCCCTCCGCCCCCTGGAATCACGGTATGATAAACGACTTGGCAACTTCTTTCAGCACGTTTTATGGCGCAGCAGTACACAATTACCCTTCTTCCTGGCGATGGCATTGGCCCTGAGATCATGGCGGTTGCCCGCCGAGTTTTAGAGGTCGTGGGGCAAAAGTTTGACCTCGGTTTTACGTTTCAAGAGGCTTTGGTCGGGGGAGCCGCGATCGACCAAAAAGGCGAACCTCTGCCTGCTGAAACCCTGGAAACCTGTAAAAACAGTGATGCCGTGTTGCTGGCGGCGATCGGAGGGCCGCAATACGACACCTTGCCACGCCATTTGCGCCCTGAAACGGGTTTGTTAGCTCTGCGGGCTGGCCTTGGTCTGTTTGCTAACTTACGCCCGGCTAAAATCCTGCCCCAGTTACTCGATGCTTCGTCACTCAAGCGTGAGGTGGTCGAAGGGGTCGATATTATGGTTGTGCGAGAACTCACTGGGGGCATCTATTTCGGACAGCCCAGAGGTGTTTTTGAAACAGAGACGGGTGAAAAGCGTGGTGTGAACACAATGGCTTACACCGTTTCCGAGATCGATCGCATTGGCCGTGTCGCCTTTGAAACCGCCCAAAAGCGTAGCAAACGCCTATGTTCCGTTGACAAAGCAAATGTGTTAGAGGTGTCTCAACTGTGGCGCGATCGCATCACAGCCCTGGCGGTTGAGTACCCCGACGTTGAGTTAACCCACATGTATGTGGATAACGCCGCCATGCAGTTACTCCGCTGGCCCAAGCAATTTGACACGATTGTGACAGGCAACCTGTTTGGCGACATTCTTTCAGATGCAGCCGCCATGCTTACAGGCAGTATTGGGATGCTGCCCTCAGCTAGTCTTGGCTCTGCTGCCCCTGGCTTGTACGAACCTGTACATGGCTCTGCCCCCGACATCGCCGGACAAGATAAAGCAAATCCGTTAGCGCAGGTGCTTAGTGCCGCAATGATGCTACGCTATGGGCTATCTCAACCCACTGCTGCCGACTGCATTGAGCAAGCTGTTTTACAAGTTCTTGATCGCAATTTCCGAACTGCGGATATTATGTCTGACAATATGACACTCCTCGGCTGCCACGCCATGGGAGACGCTATCGTAGATGCGATACGAAATTAGCAGGGTAACTGACTGTAAAGCTGCCCTTGCGACTTCCGTACAAATGTACTAAATTCAAGCAAAGCATTAGGGGTAGATTAACAGTGGCATACGCAACACAAACCCAGATGAACCGATCTGCTGCACCAGCAAATCACATGGATGATCCCGACTTCACTACGCTGCTCGACCCAGCGTTGGTGCGCTCAGCCCGGCAGATCTATGTGACTTATTACGAAGCCCATCCCAACTTAGTCCAACGCCCCATTGGTGTGGCAATTAATCGCTTTACCCATCGCGGCAAGCTGATTTTTAACGTCAAGCCAATTTTGTTACCGCAAGAATGCTTTGTACCGTTCAGTCAAATTGAGTCTGATATCTATTAGGTAAGCCGCTGGTGCTTCCTCGCGCCCCGTTGCTGATTGTCAAACCCGCAATTAGCGTTTGCTTTGCCATAGGTACATATCTGTTGAATGGCTTCTACAAAGATGAGCGATCGCCAGGTGCTAAAACCCGCGATCGCTTTTGCCTTTTTAGACGGTTTTTGCTCGTTCAGGTTCCCCCTCGTTTTGCATTCAATCCACCTACTCTGCGCCTCATTTCCCAGTAGATATACAGAGACAAACCCCTCACATTACCGATTCAGTTTGCTTTGCTCCCCGGATTTAAACCCCAGAAGACACTCAACTTAGGTGACTGGCAGATTTTCCCCGACCTAACACAAATTTGGACTTTAGATTAAATGCCATTTCCCACTATGTGTAAGGGCGAACGGCCGTTCGCCCCTTCTAAATGTGGTGTGTTTTCTGAAATAGTCCAAACTCCAGACAAATAAAGGTCGCTCAAAAAGTAACGGTAAATTTCTTAACGAAATGTTTGTGAATCTGGAATTGCCCCAGGGAACTCTGAAAGTAGACCATATCAGCTAATTTTTGCTGAGACAAAATCCGCTTCAGTGTGTATCTGACTTCTTTTAACCGTTTAGGTGGGAATCCCTGCTGTCTACCAAAAGAGGGCCTTTAATATGACCGCTTCAGGAAATTTGCTTCAGCAAGGGGTGGCGGCAATTCAGCAAAAGCGTTACCCAGAGGCGATCGGAGCATTACAACGATTTTGTCGGGGGGAAGCACCCCCAGAATCGAAAGAGTTTTATCAGGCGCAGATGTGGCTCGTGCGAGCCTATCAGGAAAACGGCCAATTGAAGGATGCGATCGCCCTGTGTGAGCGAATGATGCAATCCCCGGTGCCGCAAGTACGTGCCTGGGCCGAAAAAATTCTCCCCACATTGGGAGGAACGGCTCAACCCGATGCCGTCACTTCTCAAGCTGCTGCGCCCGTTGCTTCCCAAAAACAACTGCCACCAGAAGAATCGGCGGCACTATTGATGCAGGGCAACCAGGCGTTGAAGATGCAGCGGTTTGGGGAAGCGGTTACCGCCTTGGAAAGCTACTGTGCAGGCACCGACCCCAATGCCAAAGACTATGCTCAGGCGCAAATGTGGTTGGTTAAGGCGTATAACGGCAACGAGCAAAAAGACGCCGCGATCGCCCTTTGTCAGCAGTTGTTAAACCATGACAAAGAATACGTTCGGATCTGGGCCAAAGAGTTTCTCAACAAAATCGCCCCTGAAATTGTGGCGCAAGCTGCCACCGCTGAAGCGGCTGAAGTCGAAGCTACTACTAGCGATGCCCCCAGCCCAGCTAGCGGAAAAGCTACCAAAGGCAAAGCTCCTGTCAAAGCAGGCAAGTCGATTCCCAAAGCAGGGCGATCGCCGCGTAAAGGCGTCAAACTGACGATGAAAGGGGTCGCATCCAGTCTATCTCTCGCTTCTGGAGTCACCATCTCGCTGTTGTTTGGCATGGTGCTGGTGTTGTCGCTGGCGCTGATGTTGATTGTTGAGAATGACAATCCAACCATTGGTTTGGCGATCGCGGTTGGCATTACCATCGCCTTTAATCTAGCCACCTTCTTTATTGCCCCCTTCATTATGGATTTGGTGCAGGGTTGGCTCTACGGCACCCGCTGGATCGATATTGCCGAAATTAATCGCCATAGCCCTGAAACCGCGCGCATTATTCAAGAAGTCTGTAGCCAGAAAAAGATTTCGCAACCACGTCTAGGTTTGATTGAAGACAACAACCCAACAGCGTTTACTTATGGCTCTCTCCCCAATAGCGCCCGCTTAGTGGTCAGTCGCGGTCTGCTGAAATATTTGGATGACGACGAAATTGCCACGGTTTACGCCCACGAATTAGGGCACATCGTGCATTGGGATTTTGCGGTGATGACCCTGGCCGCAACCCTTGTGCAAGTCACCTATCTGCTTTATATCTGGATCCGTGAACTCGCTAGCGCGATCGACAACGATAACTTTAAGAATGGTGCCCGCACCGCTGCAATCACCGCCTACATTTTCTACATTGTGGGTGAGTACCTGTTGCTCTATCTCTCTCGCACGCGCGAATACTACGCCGATCATTTCGCCGCAGAAGTAACAGGTAACCCTAATGGCTTGTCGCGATCGCTCGTCAAAATCGCCTACGGCATCATGGAAGAAGGCAAGCGTAATACTGAACCCAGCAAAGTTTTACAAGGGACTCGTGCCCTCGGCATTGCAGACCCGCGATCGGCCACGTTAACGGGTACGGCTTACCGGGTTGCAGCTGAGCCTCAAAAGGTTGGTCGTGTGTTTCTCTGGGATATGTTTAACCCCTGGGCCTGGTGGATGGAGCTAAACTCAACCCATCCCCTCACAGGAAAACGTGTGCGTGCCCTCAGTACCTACGCTGAGCAACTGGGTATTGATGCCGAGTTTGATATGGCGAACGTGATTCGCGAAGGCAAAAAGCTCAACAAGAAAAAGCTCTATAGCAACTTCACGCTGGATGTCTTTCTCCTCTGGGCTGACTGGATTTGCTTGGGGATTGGCTTATTAGTCGGCTTTAGCTTAGTTGCTGTTGGGATTAACCCTGTGCAGGCGATCGCCGCTGGTCTGTTGGGCTTAGGGATTGGCACCTTACTCAAAATGGTGTTTATGTATCCTGACTTTAACCGTGCCCCTGCAACGGATGTGTTGTCGCTCATGTCTGATCCCTATGCCAGCCCGTTACGGGGTCGTCCAGTAAAGCTGGATGGCGAAGTGATTGGGCGCGGTGATGCCGGATATCTGGCAGGTTCTGACCTCAAGATGCAAGACAACACAGGCATGATTTATCTGCGTTACGCTTCTCGGTTCGGGCCACTGGGCAATTTCCTGTTTGGCTGGAGTCAGGCAGGCAGCTTCGTCAACCAAGAAGTATCGGTTGTGGGCTGGTTTCGCCGGGGGGTGATGCCCTGGGTTGACCTGGTCAAACTCGATTGCCCTGACAAGTGGAATATTACCAGCCATCCCCGTTTTTGGCTGCTGGTGAAGGGTTTGCTCTGCATTGTCGCGGCGATCGCCCTGCCTTTCTTTTTCTAATCGCCTCTCACCGTCCTCACTGCCTTAAGGAACGAGAATTAAATAACTTCGACAATTCCTTGCACGGGCGTTAGCGCAGCATGCCTTCAGGCTATACAGTCTTTCGCCCTTTTGGACGGTAAAATGTTCGATCTTATTTAAGCCATGATCCTTGGGATCGCGAATTGCATCAATCCGAAAACTGCATGGGCGGGTTTAGCAGACCCATCTGCACCCAGCAGCCAAATAATTCTTCTAGTGGGTCAAACTTTGGATCCATTATCTGAAGGCTACTGCAATTTCCGATTTACTGAGAAAAAGGTTTCTAATCTTTCGGGGTGCCCCGGTTGGGAACCTTCTTCTCTGTGTGTCAGAATGAAGGTCATTTGGTACGCGAGTTTTAGCATTTGTGATTGAGGTAGAAGTTCACCAACGACTCCGCGCCTTTTTGCGTGAGCAGGGCAAGCCTTACTGGTCGCACCACTTAACAATGGCGCGATTGGTGGCGCGTGCTTTGCGGTTAGGGCGTAGCGCCTTACTCCAGACCGATGCTCTATCGCGTTACCAGGGGCGGTATCGGCTCAGCTACCTGGTGCCAGTGCTGTTATGGCAAGAACCCGTAATTTTGGTTGTGCCAGAAGATGTGCAGCAACGCCTGCTGATGGTCGAAATTCCTCAGTTGCGGCAATGGGTTGAGACAAGCAAGCCCATCTATACGGGCGATCGCGTGCCTGCCGAAGATTTTAATGGTCTGCTGTTGACCACGCCCGAAAGTTGGTTGCGCGATCGCCTCCATCAAGAAGGTCGCTTTCCGCCTGGTATTCCAACCATTTTGGATGGCGTTGACGACTTGGAGCAGTGGGTGCAGTCTGTCCTCACGGTGAACCTCCAGCCTTCTGACTGGGAAGACCTGATGCTAGCCTGTCCGGCGCACGGAGATGCGATTCGTGATGCACGCGTACAGCTCACCAAAACAATTTTTCAGCGTCCGGTGAACCCCTACGACTGCTGCCTGCTAGAACCCTACGAGCAGCGGATTCTAGAATGTTTGTTTGAGTTTTTAGGAGCTACAGCGCCCCTGCCTCTGCTGCCACCGCGCTGGCAACAGTTTCAAAAGGCGTATACGCAGCCAGGGCAGATGCTCTGGGCTGACATTTCACGTCAATTGGGGCAATTTAGCCTCAACAGTAGCCCAATTGAAGTCTCCTCTGTCTTACGCGAGGTGTGGGAGCAGCAGCCTGTGATTTTAGTGGGGGGCGCCCTCGACCTCGATGCCGAAGCAGCCGTGTATCGTCAACGGTTAGGACTGGATGATGTCACCTCGGTCAAATTCACCCCCGATCGCTCCGATGAGCTGATCCACCTTTACCTGCCTGAGCGCATTCCAATGCCTAACACCGAGTGGTTTCAGTCAGCGCTGATGCAAGAAATGCACACCCTGCTGCGTTTAAGTGCAGGCGGTCAGGGTTTGACTGTGCTAATTGTGGGTGACACTCCGCTCAAAGCGCAGGTTGGCTCACTCCTCGCTGCCGAATTTGGCTCACGGGTGCAGGTTGAGCGTACCTGTCTGGATGAGAATGGCGTTTTGGTCACAGGGTGGGAGTTTTGGCAGACCTATCAAAAAGTTTTGCCGATTCCTCAGACGATCGCGATCGCGACGCTCCCCATTCCTTCGCTCGAAGACCCTTTAATTGCAGGCAAAGTGGCTTACTACAAACAGCACCGGCTCGATTGGTTCCGGTTGTTCCTCTTCCCTGAAGCGTTGAATAAATTACAACGGGCGATCGCGCCTGTGCGTGAGCGTCAAGGAGTTGTTGCGCTGTTTGACAGCCGAGTAGTTCATCGTAGCTATGGTCAGCAAGTCTTAACTGCTCTCAATCCCTTTGCGCGAGTTAGTTATTTAGAGGCTGGGTTGTTTAATCAAACTGACTGTTCTTTCTTTGAGTAACAGTTTCGCGATTTTTTTTAGAGAGCGATTATGCTAGAGCAGCAATTACTGATGCATAACGAGACTGCCTATGCGATCGCTCCTCTGGTTCATTCCCTCCCTGTGTTTACTGAGCTTTGCAGCAGCAGCAGAGGCTGCAAATCCTGATCATGTCAAGCGCTTACTCCGCACTAATCAGTGCGCCCGTTGTGATCTGAGTGAAGCTAATTTAAAGACTGCAAACTTGTTTGGGGCCAACCTCGTTGGGGCTAACCTGCAAGGAGCCGATTTGAGCGGAGCCAATCTAGGTTCTGCAAACTTAACCGATGCCAACCTGAGTGGAGCCAATTTAACCCAGGCCTACCTGTTTGGGGCGGTTTTAGACAGCACCAATTTGAGTAATGCCAATCTTCAGTCGGCTTACCTGCGGGATGCAACGTTGGTAAACGTCAATATCTCAGGAGCCAATCTGACAAAGGTGAACCTGAGTCGCACGAATCTAGGCAGCGTTCAGCTAGCGGGCGCAGATTTAAGCGGGGCAAATCTGAGTGACACCAGCTTTGTGGATGTGCGCATTTCTGGCGCGAGTCCCAATAATAATTTGCGCGATTTAGCCCCTGCCCTTTTTACCCAAAGTTTCTGTTTAACAGATACCCGCAGCAACTCGGGCATGGATGAGTTTTTTAGGTCGTTAAAGTCATCAGGGATCACCTTACTGCGCGGCGATCTGACAGGCACCAATCTCAGCAACGCCAATCTTCAGAATGCGATGATGGCGAACTTGTCACTTGACAACGCCGACCTGACAAACGCAAATATGAATGGCACGATCTTACGGTGCAGTAGCTTAAAGAATGCCAAGCTTGACGGAGCCGATCTCAAAGATGCAGTGCTAGAAGCGGCTGTGTTAGAAGGTGCCAGCACAACGGGCATTCAAAATGCCAGCCTTGAAAATGTTTCTCCAGGCGTGACCGAGCAGCAAATGCGAGCTTACCAGGCTGAAGGGAGAACTTACGTTGGCTCAATGAGTCGGGCACAGCAGGCGTATTTTCTGGAAAGAGAGCGCTTTGCCAGCACCATCAAAGAACTTCAGATTGGCATTTCTGAAAATACTGAGCGTTACCAATACCGGATATTCAGTTACCCTCAGCGAAACCGCGCCGTAATGGTTGCTGGAATTCCTAAAAATAAGGGGTTCAAGACCTACATCGGGCTAATTAGCGTTGGCGGTGCAAGCCCTAACGAGCTGCGGACGTTCTCAACGATATGTGAAAGTGAAGTGGCAAAACCGCTGCTACCAAAACTACCGCCAATGCCTACGGGACGAGAGACGCAAGCAATGGTGTGCCCAGACGGGTTCAAAAAACTCTAGGAAACTGCCGAATTATGGGTGGCGCAGACAAATAACAACCGTTTGCTTGCCACCCGGACCAGGCTGACAGCTAATTTCACCGCCCTGCACCTCAATTCGCCGACAACACAAAACAATTTCAGTGGCAAAGTCACGATTGCCTGGAGGTGCAAATCTCTGGGCAGTCACTTTAATCAGGATGCGATCGCCCATTAACTCAGCCCCTAAAATAACCGGACTGGTCAACTCTGAGTAACGGGTGCCACGGGCAAGTAGATCGGTAATGACCGCTTCTAACAGCTCGCGATCAGCAATCACACTGGGCAAAAAGTCGGCTAACTCTAAGATGAGACGACAAATACTGCCATGCGTAGGAGCTTGCAGATGACGGCTAACCGACAACAAAAGAGTGCGTAATTCAATCGTCTCTAGCCGAACCTCGACTTTACCAGCTTCTAATTTTTGTAACAGCATTGTGTCAGCGAGCAGATCAGTCAGGCTATCAACCTCGTGTTGCAACTTAGCCAAATGTTCTCGCCACTCTGGCAATTCTGAAACAGCTTGCAGTCGATCAGAATGCACACCCATCGAATCTAGTGATTTACCAATGCGCCGCTCTAGAGAAGTGACCACTGCACGCTGAGCTGCTAAGTAGCGCCGCAGCTCCTCATTTTGGCTTTGCAGATGGTGTAGCTCGCTCCGAACAGAGGGAGTCGTTGCTAATGGCTGAGACATTGTATTAAACAACTTTTATTCTTAAGTTAGTTATAGCGCACTCTATTAAGGAAAGTAACAAATTATCAGCTTTATCTTAAAAAACTTTGATTGTCTTTAGATTCTTCTGCGTTTTGGGGATCTTGCACGTCGCTTTATGTGGAAAACGATCGCCTGGCGGTGAAGCTATAGGGAGGCAAAGTCCTTTTAAGGGGCGTTTCCAGAGTGTCATCTCTCTATAGGAGTTGCTTACCCATGCTGAGATTTGCTTTCTGTAAGCTTTAAGAAGAGGCTTGGGAAGCAGAAAGTTCCTGATTTGCAGTGTGCATCCCGTGAAATGGAGTGAACCGGGGTTGAAAGCTGATCTCCAATCAAAAGCAGTTTAACCCGGCACTTCTAACATCCTTGCGATCGCCAATCAAGCGGCTGAAACGTACATCTACTCATCCTCACCCCCAGGTTTGCTATGGAGTTTTACTACCCCCCTCAAGAGTCAAAAGGGCGTTACCGTTATGACCCGACGAGCCTCAAGCAGCAAGGGCCAGCACGCCTGTTTGGCTACATTGGTGAAGACAGCCTAGTGGCTTATATTGCAGAGCGTTTACAAGCTAATGCCTTAAATCAAGGGCAGCTCTCTCAGCCAATTAGTCTTTTTTTACAAAAAACTGAAGAAAATCAACTCAAGCTTAAAAATTCTTGGGTACAGCTTAATAATTTACTGTCTAGCACTAATTTCATTCCCGATTGGTTAGAGTTCAGCCTGCCACCCGGTGAAAGCTTCAGCCGAGACTTTATCCAAGACCGTCGAGATATGACGCTGACGCTTACCCTGGCAAAGCTCGCGGCTCAGATGAATGCCCGATTTAGCTTCGGTTCACCCACCGAAACCGCAAAAAAGCAGCGGCAGGCGTTTTACCAGACATTAGAAGGGTTGGGCCGCTCGCGCCCAGTTGTTAGCTTGATTCACGAACGCGAAGGCGAATTGAGCGATCGCGAATTTGCACGTCAACGGTTGGCTGGTTGTAACCCTACCGTGATTCGGAGTTTACAAGCCAGTGATCAGCCAATTTTGCAGAGTGTGGGCGGGCGATCGCTAACTTTAGCCAACGCAACAGAGGTTGATTTAGCAGATGCAGCGGCAGCCAACCGCCTGTTTGTCGCCGATTATTCCTTCTTAAAAGACTTGACTGCGGCAGAGCTGCAACCCGGTCGATATGTGGGTCGCCCCACTGCGGTGTTTTATCGCGGTGACTCCGGTTTAGAGCCTGCGTTGATCCGTCTGTCATCGGGCAGGGTACTGTTCCCCCCACAGATGGGTACAGCCAAAGATGATTGGATGCGAGCCAAGCTGATGGTGCAATGCGCTGACCTGACGCAACACGAGTTAATTGCTCATCTGGGCGATACCCATTTAGCCATGGAAGCCTTTGCGATCGCCACACCGCGCCAACTCCCCCAAAACCACCCGCTTTATCGCCTGTTGAAACCCCACTTCCGGTTTTTGCTAGCAATCAACCAACGGGGCAACCAACTGTTATTAGGTGAAGGAGCGGCGATCGAAAACTTGTTAGCCCCCACCCGCGAGGCTTCGATTGATTTAATTAACCGAGCTTACCGAGAGAAGTCGTTTGCCAGTTACGCCCTGCCCACCCAGTTAAAACAACGCGGCGTTGGGGTTGACTCTGGCATCGCCGATTTTCCCTATCGAGATGATGCGCTGTTGCTGTGGGAGGCGATCGCCCGTTACGTGGAGCAATTTTTGGGTCGCTACTATCCCGATGATGTGGCTGTTCAGCAAGACCCGTACCTGCAAGCCTGGGCCGCTGAGCTGGGCGCACCCCTATCGCACGATCTCGCCGATGCATTTCCCCAAGCACCGAGTTGGTTACCCTCTGAGCTTGCCACTCAGGTAGACCTCGATTTGCAGGATCTGCCAAATTACCCGCGCGTGCCCGATTTTCCTACGGCTGAAGCACCCGGCAGACTGACGACAGTACAGCAGCTTCTCGACGTGGCAACACAGCTTATCTTTACCTGCACGGCCCAACACGCTGCCGTTAACTTTAGCCAGTTTGACTACGGTGGGTTTGTTTCCAACGCGCCGATGTCGCTGCAACAGCCACCAGAACAAGCAGATTCGATCGCGACGTTGTTGCCCTCACCTGAGCAAGAACTCGCCCAGATGGAGCTAACGTTTGCTTTAAGTGGCATCCGTTGGGGTCAAATTGGGTTTCCTGATCAAGCACCGAGCGATCGCGGCGACCTCAAACTTTTGCAAGCCTTGCGGCAAGAGTTGAGTGCTATCGAGCGGTGCATCAATAGTCGTAATCAGAAACGGCTACAACGCTGGGGCGTCGATTACCCTTATTTGTTACCATCGCGGATCCCAAACAGCATCAATATCTAGAGGCGACAGGCAGGGATACAAGTTTCTGTTATTGGAGTTTGTTTGAAGCGAGATGGAATATAGACAGCAGAAAAGGTGTTGTCTGTTAGTTTGTCTTCGTGAAAATTACTGATCAATCGGCAGAAATATCAATTTTCAAACAAAGCAATTGTTGAAGAGTTGGTGTTTTTCTCTGCTAGGAAAGAACTGGCTTCAAATACCTGTTCGTATAGTTGCAGAATAATTGCGATCGCAGTGAGTAAGGCTTTATAAGCTTGTTGTAAATAAATTGTGAAATCACTGAGGTTTCGTGCAGAAAAGCTGTCACTCTGAACTGTCACAAACTAGCATAGTGATAGATCGATTCGTTTTGGTTGAGTGTGATTTCTAACAAAAAAGAAGGCGCAAAACTGACCAGAAGGAAGATAATTCAAAGGGCAAAGGTGCGTCGCTAAGATAGATCTAGCTCAAAAGATAGAGATTTCTATCCAATAGCATCGTTAGGGTAGCTGAGGAGCCTGCTCATGGTTCAATTCCACATCCAGCAAGATAGTGACATTCCCGCATCAACGCAGCTTTACAACCAAATTTTGTTTGCGATCGCCTCGCGACAGTATCCACCGGGGCATCGGTTGCCCAGTACTCGCCAATTAGCGATGCAAACTGGGTTACACCGCAACACCATCAGTAAGGTTTATCGACAGCTAGAAGATGCAGGGGTTGTCGATGCTCATGCGGGTTCTGGAATCTACGTGCGCGACCAGGTGCAAGACAGTGGTTCAAAGGTTAAGTCGCCGATTTTAGAGCAGTTTCCCACAGCTTATAAGGTGGTGCAGGGCAGCATTGACGAACTTCTAAAGCAGGGCTGCTCACTCAATCAAGCTCGCGAACTGTTTTTGGCGGAAATCGACTGGCGACTACGGTGTAGCGCACAAGTGCTGGTAACGGCTCCTTCGCACGATATTGGGGCAGGTGAAGTAATTGTCAGAGAGCTAGAGCGAGCGCTGAATATCCCTGTGCAACTGGTGCCATTAGAAGAGTTGGGCCAGATTCTTGACCAAACGCGCTCTGGAACGGTGGTGACTAGCCGTTACTTTATAGCGCAAGCCGAGGCGATCGCGGGGCCGAAGTCTGTCCGCGTGATCCCGATCGACATTTATGACTTTGATGAAGAAATTAAACTCATCAAAAAATTAGCCAAAGGAAGCTGCCTGGGCGTTGTTAGCCTCAGCTCTGGCACGGTTGGCGTAGCTGAAGTGATCATTCACAGTCTGCGCGGCGAAGATCTGCTAGTCATGACGTGCCAGCTCGGCGATAATTACAAACTCAATGCCGTCGTGCGAAGTGCCCAGACCATCATCGCTGACCAGGCAAGCTGTCAAACGGTCAAAGCCGCTATTTCGGCAGCTCGCGAAGATATCATTCGTCCGCCTCAGCTTGTTTGCTGCGAAAACTTTGTGATTGGCAAATCCATTGACCTACTCAAACGCGAATTAGGCTTAGAGTAACGCGATCGCCCCGATTAACTAGAACTCTTCCATCCGTCTACTCGAATCGTCTGATAAAGCAGCTGGTGGTCTGCCAAGCCAACTTTGCCAGGTAGAGAAAACGAATGTCCAATGACGCATGGCTTAGTTATTATCGACCCTGCAAAGTTCTTTTGGTGAACGACTAGAGCCTCATGGCTTAACCTCCCCTTATCCCCTATCCCCTATCCCCTTATCTCCCTTTCCCCTGCCACCCTTAATGGAGATTGTCGTTACTGGAATCGGCTTACTTACGGCTTTCGGCCCCCGCGACTCTACCTGGAAGCAGTTACTCGCTGGTCAAACTGCCATTCGCCTCAGTCAGCCCTATTCCGAATTACCAGCCAAACCCCTGGCCCTAATTCACGCAACCCCGATCGCCCTCGAAACTCTCACTCAAGCTGTCATCCAAGCTGCGTTAGAAGATGCTGGATTAACCCCTCCATTAGTGGATTGTGGCGTGGTGATCGGGTCGAGTCGTGGCAATCAAGCCAGGTGGGAGCAGCTCGCTCGCCAATCTTGGACTGAAACACAAGAAACGAGCCAACCACCTGAGTATCCCCTGCAAAACTGGCTGAGTACGTTTCCCAACACAGCCGCTGTACAAGCTGCGAGGAGCATTCAAACACAGGCCCCCGTTTTGTCCCCAATGGCAGCGTGTGCGACTGGTATCTGGTCGATCATGCAGGGAACGGAGCTGATCCGCACAGGGCAGTGCGATCGCGTCTTAGCGGGAGCCGTCGAAGCACCGATTACACCGCTGACTCTAGCCGGGTTTGACCGGATGGGGGCACTGGCACCCACCGGAGCCTTTCCGTTTGACTGCGATCGCGAGGGCATGGTTTTAGGTGAAGGGGGAGCCGTCTTTGTCCTCGAAACAGCCGAACTTGCACAGCAGCGTCAGGCAAAGGTTTACGGACAGATTCTTAGGGCGGGACTCTCCGCTGATGGATTTCATGTCAGCGCCCCTGAAATTGGGAGTCAGGCTGCGATCGCTGCCGTCAAGCAGTGCCTAAACCGCAGTGGACTAACTGCAACCGATATTGACTTTATCCACACTCACGGCACCGCGACCCAACTCAACGATCGCAACGAAGCATACCTGATCCAGCACTTGCTTCCCCAAGCCGCCGTGTTAGCTACCAAAGGCGCAACGGGGCATACGATTGGCGCATCCGGGGCATTGGGAGTGGCTTTTTCGCTATTAGCCCTGCAACAACAGCTTTTACCCCCCTGTGTTGGGTTGCGGCACCCCGCCTTTGAGCTGGATTTTGTCAGAACCACACGCCCAACTCCGGTTAACGTTGCGCTGTGTTTAAGCTTTGGCTTTGGCGGTCAAAACGGCGCGCTCGCCCTTGCGCGTCACGAATGCTTAGCTAACTGAACGTTGAGGCGGGTCGTTGGTAAAGTCAAACGCCTGGATAAACTCCATCAACTGCCCAAACTCAGGTAGGGGAGTGGGGCGATCGCTCAGCAACGTGTTGGGAATCACCCCATCATTCTCTTGAATCAAGCGGCTACCAAAACGCGGATGATGGTGAATTTTTAACACCTTACCGCTTGAACTGAGCAAACTCAGGCGACTGGGTGCTTTAAAGAATTTCGACCTGCCTAATCGTGCCAACACCTCATCCGGCAACGCACAGGCATGGATACTACTCAAAAACATCTCTCGCATTGAGGCAACCAGGCGATACCCCTCAGAATGAAAATAATTGGCAACTTCTTTTGCTTGCAAAAATTCGACAATTTTTGATAATTGGGCTTGCACCTGAGCCGCATCCTTAAATGGCAGAATGACGATGTAAGCCGCCAAAAATAGCCAGTTATCGCCCATCATTTCAAACGTCAAAGTAGTGCGGCGACGACCCAATTGAAGGTTTGGTGGCAGAAAGCTGAGCTTACTCTGATTCATCAGTTGCCGATAGGTCGCGGCTAGCAACATGTTGGTGTCGTGATCTAACGCAGCATCCACCTGAATGTTGACAGTTGGTGGTGCTTCTCGAAAGAAAACATGGGTATGGTCAGACCCAATTCGCTGCACAACACTCTGGTCTCCGTTAGGGCTTAAGTCTACCCACTCGCAAATCACGCCATCTGTCTTAATGCCAAACCGAGGAACATTGTGGAGCTTTGTGCCTGTCAGGGTTGCCCCACTCAGGTCAGCTCCTACCCAATCGGCCCCAATTAGGTTGGCCCGCGTTAAATCAACGTGTACCAGACTCGTGTCGTTGAGATTGGCGTAACTCAAGTTTGCTCCGGTCAGGTTTGCCCCACTCAACTTTGCCCCGCTCAAGTCAGCCCAGCGTAGATCTGCCCCGCTCAAGTCAGCCCAGCGCAAATTAGCCCCACTTAAGTTAGCTCCCTGCAAATTGACACGGCTTAAATTGGCCTGTCGCAACTCGGTATTGCTCAGGTCAGCACTGCTCAGGTCAGCACTGCTTAAATCAGTGCCATGTAAGTTCGCTCCACTCAGCGTTGCGGCTGTAAACACTGCCCACTTTAGATCTGTGCGGCTCAGGTTGGCATTGCTTAGCACAGCTCCCCGCAGCTTGGCATCCTTTAAATCGGCACCACTGAGATTGGCTCGATTGAGGTTGGCTCCACTCAGGTCAGTGCGAGTCAGTTCTGCCCTCACAAGTGAGGCATTTGACATTTCAGCGTAGCTTAAATCAGCCATTGCCAGGTTTGCCACATTCAAAATGGCGTCTGTCAAATTTGCGTGGCTTAAGTTTGCCCCGCTCAGTTTTGTCACATTAAGCTTTGCCCCGCTAAGATTTGCGTGGCTCAAATTGCTGCCACTCAGATTTGCAACGCTTAAATTAGCCTGACTCAGCTCTGCGTGGCTCAAGTTGGCTCCACTTAAGTTTGCCTCGTTTAGGTTGACGCCAGCAAAGGTGCGTTCTCCGGTGGCGTACTTTTTAAGAATTTCCTCGGCATTCATGGGAGCGTAGGCGGAAGATGCGACTAGGTGAGTGAATCCAGCCCGGAATCTAGAATGGGCTAGGAGTTGTTAGCAGCATACCAAGAATGAATATCGGCATCGTCGGTTTAGGGTTAATTGGGGGTTCCCTTGGGTTGGAATTCAAAGCACAGGGACATCGTGTTCTGGGAGTTAGCCGTAAATCGGCAACTTGCGAACGGGCGATCGCCTTGGGTGCGGTTGATCAAGCAAGTACGAAAGCAGACGTGTTAAGAGATGCCGACCTTGTTTTTCTTTGTACCCCATTAGGAGTGATGGAAGCCACAACTAAAGAAATCATTCCCTATTTAGCGCCAGAAACAACGCTAACCGATGTGGGTTCTGTAAAAGCATGGGTTGTCAAAACTCTGGAACCCCTGTGGCCTAACTTTATTGGCGGTCACCCAATGGCGGGTACGGCTGAGAGTGGCATCGACGCGGCGCACCTGGGTTTATTTCACCAGGCTCCCTACGTTCTAACGCCAACCCGCACGACTCCGTCTGTAGCAGTGCAACAGGTGGAAGCCGTTGTCTCGACGCTACAGGTGCGGGTACACCACTGCACCCCCGATGAACACGATCGCGCCGTTGCCTGGATTTCTCACCTCCCCGTCATGGTCAGCGCTAGCCTGATTGCTGTCGCCACCAACGAAACCGACTCCACTGTTTTAAAGCTGGCACACGCCCTGGCTAGCTCTGGTTTTCGCGATACGAGCCGAGTTGGGGGTGGCAATCCTGAGTTGGGCATGATGATGGCGCAATACAACCAGGCGTCGTTGCTGCGATCGCTCCTGGCTTACCGAACTCAGATCGATCACGTCATTGATGCTGTGCAAAACGAAGACTGGTCAACTATTGCTGATCTCCTGCAGCAAACGCACCAGGCAAGACCCTCGTTTGTGGAGCCATAAATTGCTTATCAGCAAAGTGTAGCGGCACTAGATGAACTAAACTTAGCTCCAGCAGATTGCCATGCAGATCGAGCGACCAACAAAACCGCTGCATATTAATGCATCACTTGTTCAACAAACTGGTTAAAGCGCCGCTTGTATTGCTTTGATAAGTGGTTATCATGTCCTCCACCTTGAACGACAATCAGTTGCTTGAATTCAGGTGCAGCTTCGTATAGACGCTCTCCCATTGCAACAGGGATTTGTAAGTCCTCAGTTCCTGTGATGATAAGAACTGGCATTCTGACAGATTTCATCTTCTCTAATGATTCAAAGTGTTGTCTCAGTAGGAATTCAACTGGAAACAGCCAGTACAATCCGAATCGCTTGGTCATGTCACGCATACTCGTAAACGAACTTTGCACAACTAACGCCCCGGCTTCTGGATGTTTAGCAGCAAGATCAATGGCGATCGCCCCACCAACTGAATGGCCATAAATAATAATTTGATTTGGCGGAATTCTACGCTCTTGAACCAAGTAATTCCAAGCTGCTTGAGCATCTTCATACACTTGAGATTCCGTAGGAAAGGCCCCTTCACTTTGACCAAAACCTCGGTAATCAAATAGAAAAATTGAGTAGCCTAACTTATGAAATTGAAGTGCTTGGCTCACATTGGCGCCAATATTGATTGCATTGTGATGAAAATACAGCATGACGGGTGCATCAGGCTGTTTCGCAGGAATCCACCAACCATGCAGGCGCTCTTTTTGTGAGGCAGTAAGCCAAACGTCTTGATACTTCAAGCCATATAGCGAAGGGGTACGTTCAAGCTGCCGAGTGGGAAAGAAAATCAGTCGTTGTTGCTGGGTGTAGAGAAGGAGACATACCAAGCCGTAGCCGATCGCAAATCGTTGTACGAAGGGCCGCCATTGTTTCCAAGCTCTCTTCCTGATGGACATCGCGCCAACGACCCCAAAGCATTATTTCATCCATAACTTTACGGTATTCCCCTATCAACGCTGGCAGATCAATTCTAGGCTGCGCTATCACTGAGGACGACCATGCCCAACAAACGCTTGGTCTCAAGCGGGAACTTTTACAGGCTGAAAAACTTCTTCCACACAAGATGTTTCACAGTGTTTTTATGCGGTTTCTTGCGATTGGATTCATCAGTCTCGTTGCCGTTGGGAGCCTCTTGCCACAAGCGATCGGAGCATCTCCGACTGCGTCTACAGGGGCAAACCTGGCAAAAGAAATGGTCACCGCGCATAACCAGTGGCGATCGAAAGTCGGTGTTAAACCCTTACGATGGTCACCTCAACTAGCTGCCTACGCTCAACAGTGGGCTAATAGCCTCGCGGCTTCTGGCAAGTTTGAACATCGCAAACCCAACAAATATGGCGAGAACCTGTTTTGGGGCAGTGGGCGGCGCTGGAGCCCGACGGAAGTGGTCAATAGTTGGGGTAGCGAAGTGAAAGACTACAACTATTCCAAAAATACCTGCCGGGGCGTCTGCGGACACTACACCCAAATCGTCTGGAAGAACACCACCGAAGTTGGGTGTGCTGTCGCTCGCAAGGGTAACCAGGAATATTGGGTGTGCAACTACAACCCACCCGGCAATTACATTGGGCAGCGCCCTTACTAGACCCCTTGCGTATCTAAAACGGTAGGACGAGAGGCGGCCAGCAACGTATGCAAATTCACAACGTTGCCAATCACCACGATCGCAGGGGCTTTAAACTGAGTCGCCTCCACCTGCTCCACAATATTTCCCAGAGTGCCAATCAATTCTTCTTGCTCAGGTCGGGTTCCCCAACGGACGAGCGCTACCGGGGTTTCATTGGTCAAACCTGCATCAAGCAGTTGCGCCACGATGGAACCGAGTTGGTGAATGCCCATGTAAATCACGATTGTTTCAGAGCCGTGCGCGATCGCTGACCAATTCACTGTCGGGCGGTACTTTCCGGCCCCTTCATGGCCCGTCACAAACGTTACCGAGGAACTGTAATTGCGATGGGTGAGCGGAATGCCTGCATAGGCCGAGGCCGCAGTTCCGGCGGTGATCCCTGGTACCACTTCAACCGCGATCCCAGCCTTAACCAGGTCTTCCATCTCTTCGCCACCCCGACCAAACACAAACGGATCTCCCCCCTTGAGCCGCACTACAATCGTTGCTTCGCTGGCTTTTGCAATCAAGAGTTCCGTAATTTCGCTTTGCACCAGCGAGTGCATCCCCCGCCGTTTACCTGCATTGATGCACTCTGCCTGGGGACGAATCATCGCTAAGATAGCTGGACTGACCAGCGCATCGTAGACTACTACATCCGCACTTTCTAAAAGCGCTTTGCCCTTGAGCGTCATTAAGCCGGGATCACCAGGACCCGCACCCACGAGATAAACTTTGCCGAGGCTTTTTTCCATAGAACACAACTCAGAATTGAGGAGAGAAAACTTGTAACGTCTGTCAGTCTTTAAACAGCCGTCACTTGATCAACAATCAGGTCGGCAATTTCGGGGGTGGCGTTGAGCAACGCCGCTTGATGCAGCTGAATGCCCGGAAATTGCTGTGAGAAAGTCTCTAGCTGTTGCGCGATCGCATCGGTGATCCCTCCAGGGAAAAGGAAGTAAGGCAACACGCCAATCTTGCGAAAGCCAGCCTGAATCAACGCTTTTAATTGAGTTTCCAGGCTGGGAGGGGTTGACCAGTAAGCCGCGATCGCCCCCAAATGATCGGCCAATGCTTCAACCTGTTGGTTTGCCCCAACGCGCCGACTGCCATGAGCCAACAAGACCCACGCTTCAGCTGCGATCGGCGACATGCGCTCAGTCAGCACTCGCCGCAAGCGGGGCACTGCTCCTAAATGGGCCATGACTTCAATCTGAACGGCATCGCCCAACTTTGCCTGCGCCAGCGCCACCATTTCGGGAATGTCCTCTGCTACATGCACCCCAGCCAACAAAAACAGCGGCACCAGCTTAATCACCCGCTGACCTGCTGACCCTGAAATGGCCTCTAAATGTTGCCCCAGGCGAACAATCTGCTGATCTAGTGGCACCACACCGCTTTCTAACGCCCCAACTTCAACCAGGGGTTTCAGTGCTTGCGTGGCGATCGCTGGCGATTCACCTCTCAATAAAGCATCTAGTGACTTCTGTTTCAGAGGCAACCGATCGCAATTTACAATGCGCTCGCTAAAAAGAACCGCTAACCGTTGTGCGGCGATCGCCGAGCGGGGGTCAGTGCTACCGTGAAAGACCAGTAAGTATGCTAGTGAATTAGACAATGCAAGAAATCGTGTGAGGTGGACACAAATTTAAGCGAACTTAGTTAAACCAGCGTGAAAGCTCAGCATCTGGGGAACTGCCTCAAACTAGCCATTGACCCATGGAGAAAGTAAAAAATCCGCCAAAATTGAGTTGTGGGTTGATGGTAGGAAGGACGCCGATGTAACGCTGTTAAGTTTGCAACAAAATTTTGTAAATCTATCCTAATCGAAAACCAGAACGGTTTATTTGCGGCTCAAAAAATATCTCTGCAGGCCAATAGCAACCTGTGCAAGTTAGAAACTCTGATTGAAGCGAAGGTAGCCAATTTCTACTTTTGAAAATTGAGTGACTGACAACGAATGGCTAGAGTTCTTGTTGTGTTCAAGACCACTCTAGCCATTTATAGCTTTAATAGGCGATCGCTCAATTAGTTAGCCGATTGAACAAAGGCCAGGGTCAAACTGTCGTGTGCCAAGAAGTGCGCTAAGTGAAACGCACGATCTTCGGTTTCGAGCAGCATTTCCTCATACATCAGACGGGTGGCGCGATCGCCTAAGCTCTCAGCTTGCGCTGCTTGCCGACGTAATACGCCAATCACAGCTTGTTCTGCCTGCAAATCATGCTCTAGCATTTGGCGGCAGTGAAAAATACCATCTGATTCTGGGGTGAAGCAGCACAACTCAGCCAACTTAGTAAAACTGGCAGCGGGTACGCCACCTAAACCGTTCAATCTTTCGCCCAACTTGTGAACGTAACCTTTCGCTGCATCAGCACTGTCATTGAAAAATTCATGTAGAGAGTAAAACTCAGCACCTTCGACCACAAAATGATGTTTTTGATACTGCAAATACAATGCTTGAAAGCTTGCCAGCAAAATGTTCATGCCTTCACAAATGGGTGTTGCGACAGAAGCATCAAACATTACTGGATTGTCGCCAACTTGCTCAAAAGCTCTTACCAAACCTTGAATTTCAGCCATAACCTTTCCTCAATGATGACATGCCATTTAGCAGACCAACGATAGATACCTCATGGATAAACGACTCAGAAGCCACTGGCTCAGCATTTAGAGACAGCAATTTGTTCTGCATTCGTCTTATAAAAACCATCTTCTCCTATCACTATAAAGAAAATTGCTTTTAACGCAATGCCCTAACTGAAAGTCAACGTCATACCTGAGAACCTATCAGATTTTACTGCTCCGGAAATGCGTGTTAACTAATGCAAATAATTCTGATTAAGTAGCTCAGTGTTGAAATCAATCTGGTCATCAAAAGCAATTAGAACAAAAGTAACTGTAGAGGCTTCACGCTATTGGAGAGCTTATTTAATTATGACTATTTCTCAAATTAAAAAACTAGGAGGCATTGCAAGATGAAAAGACCGCAAAAGAAATAATTGCATATCTTCTTTCATCAAAAGGAAAATGTAAGTTGAATGTTTTCTTGATAGAAATAACAGTTCCAAAATATTTGTAAAAAATTAAAGCTTTCTACAAAGGTTTAGTAAGTTTTTGAAGGACTGTTTAGAGAATATTGCTGCACAACAGGTTGTTTTCTCTAGGCTTCTTGAGCTTGAACGATATAGAACTTTTTAAACACACCAATTGTCCTAAACTCGTAGGCAGGCAAGTAGGGTGAAAAGGATAAGTCGGTCACATAAATGCTCAACAGTAATAAATTGATGCGGGTTGTTTTACTGCTGATCACTTGCTGAATCTGCTGTTGATTGGACTGGACTAGCATTTCGCATCGACCCGCTAAAAAGATTGGCGCTTTTGCACAAACTCTCGTCGTGGCGTAACCGACCACCTGTTCTGCGGCAAACTCTTCGTAAGCTTCGTCATCAGGATTTGTCAGCATTAAAACAGCGCTAATGCTACTGACAACAACAGCTCCTGCGATCGCAGCTAGTTTCCACTTTTGCATCCTCACCTCAAACAAAGCTTTCAATTGCTTCAATCAACTCTTTCGGATGGTGCACCAAAAAATCTGGGCTTTGACGCGCCAAAACTTCGTCTGAGCTGAATCCCCAACTGACAGAAATAGCTGACACACCTACTCTACGGGCTGCTTCGATATCGCGGGTTTCATCACCGACATAGATGATATCAGCCGGGTTAAGGCGATTTTGTTGAATGACGCGCCCAATAATTTTGCCTTTGCCAAATAAGGTCAACCCAGAAACGACGAGTTCAAATAAATCTTGCATTTGATTTTGACGTAAAAACGCTTCTACGTTTTCGGTTGAATTAGAGGTGACAATTCCCAGCTTGTAACCTTTTTGCTTCAGCTGCATTAAACTCTCACGAATATAAGGAAATGGCTGGAGGTTGACGATTTCCTTATTTAGCTCACGACGCAGACGACGCAACAAAAAGAGCAGCCGCCAAATCGAGATTCCAGAACGCTGCACAACTTCGCGAGATGTGAGTCTCTGAAGCTGGTGGATATCTTCTCGCTCAACCCGTGGGTAGCCATACTCAGCTGCAAGCCGATTGGCAATGCTCAAAATCACCTCAAATGAGTCAGCGATCGTCCCATCAAAATCAAAAAGAATGACCTTCACAGTTTATGCACTAAGTCGGTTGAACAAGATTCTTTCAAGGGGTGAACGCTTCGGAATAGGGATTCAATAAAATCGAATATTTTGCTATCTAAAGAAGCAAGCGGCTTAACAGCCTTTTGATACGACTGCGCTAACGCTTGTTCAGCAAAAGATCGAAATTATTTAATTTTTGTTCCCTAAAGTGAAACCACAAACCGAGTTTTCTCAAATGAAACAAATAGGTAGACCTGGTAAACGAACGCCAATATTGGACGCACCCGCTTTAATCATGGTGCCCAGTATGGGCTAAGTCTAGCAGTACAACCCTTTACCCTTTCAGATAAACATGACATCTCTTGAGTATTCCAGATAATTGCCTTTGTCCGAGCAAAAGAACAGAATTTGCACCTGCCGGAAAAACTGCTTGTTGCCCAGCGCGATCGCCCCTTAAAACACCTCCAAACCAGAGTGAATCATTAAGTTAAACATTTGCCTGCCAGGATTCTTTTGCAAAAGCTTTACATTATAAGTGCCTTTGTCAGCGAACCAGCCCAAACCGACGCTTTTCTCTAAAATTCGCTTCTAGTCAGCCTTTCAGCCTGGCTTCGCATCAAGAAAGGACTCTGAAATAAGGCTTAGAGGGCTAGTCATGTCAGCCTTTGATGATAAATCTTTCTTAAGAGATAGGAAATCTAAAAAACCGTATAATAAGATACAGATATAAATAAATCGTTCATCTTGTCGCGGTGCTGCTGTTAGGTGCTTTTGGCAAGACGGAAGTAGGGTCATCCCGAAGGAACGCGCCTCATCTCTACCACCCACTCACTCCACTAAATGAAGAGGCGAATCATATGAAACTCTCCTATCGCGGCAAAGCTTACGACTATAACCAGCCTACTTTAGAAGTGACCGAAGGCGAAATTTTAGGAAGATACCGTGGCTCTTTTTGGCGCTGCCACACCCTCTCAGAACTGCCAGTGCCCCAAGCTAGCCACAACCTAAAATATCGTGGCGTTAACTATACATCTAACCCTACAACTGGTGTTTCTCCTCGTTCCTATACCTATGCGGTTACGGCTCGACCCGGTAATGTTGTTAAACAAGGTCAAATGCTGCCCGCAGCAAACGAGCTAGCGAAGATCCACCGCATGAATCTGCAAGAACGGTTGGAGCGGCGCTTAAAAGCAGCCCGTGAGCGTGGTGATGTAGCGCTAATTAACCTTTTAGAAGCAGAGCGTAAGGAACTTGCTCTCTAGTTTGTTTCTCACAATGACTTCTCCGCATCGAAATATGTGAACAATCCCTCTTAAGTCCCCCTTTTTAAGAGGGATTTTTTGTGGCTCTGTTTGGCGGGAGTCATCCTCGGTGTTGGCCTCCTTGGGAGAAGTGATGTGCCTTTTGAGCCACTTACGACTCTGACAATGAAGGCAGCTCTGGATTCTGGCTGAGCGATCGCATCGCCACCGCTACCTGCTCAGAAATAAAAGGCAGCAACACCTCGTTGTTACTATGCTCTTTGCCTTCAGTAAAGACCACAAGCAAATAAGGATGCGCATCAGGTAGCTCGATATAGGCAGCATCATGACGCACACGGCTCATCAAGCCAGCTTTTGACCAGATGCGAGCCTGCAAGGGTAGACCAGCTCCTAAGAAGCCTGTGACCTGATTTTCGGGATCGGCCTTCAAATCTTCGGGATGCAGCGATCGCTGCATCAACGCCATCATGATCTGCGATCGCTTAGCTGAGACTGCAACGCCACCTACAATGCTATGCAGCAACCGCGCCGTTGCATCGGTCGTTAACCTGTTGCGGTTGTCGTAGTGTTCGCCCAAAAACATGCGCTCACGCCCATACGCCCCATCACACCAAGTCTTTTGGTTCACATTGATGGTTTGCAACTCATTCCAGTTCAGCGATTGGTAATAACGGTTGATAATATTGCGCTGATATTGCCAGGTTTCAAAGGGTTCAGGAGGTAGCTCTGGCCCGCTAGTTGTGCCCGTCAATACATCAACTACTAAACTGGTCGCGTCATTGCCAGAGTCAATAATCATGTCGGCGATCGCGCGCTCAAGCTCAGGCGTTGACTGCACCATACCCTTCTCAAACCATTCGTGAATGGCAACCAGGTAAAACAGCTTCACGACACTCGCCGGATAAATACATTCAACCCCGCGATAGCTAAAGCCCGCCGGAGCATACTGCCAAAATTCTGTGGGTGTAATGGCTCCCCCAATATTGACCCGATAAGGCGGCTCATAAGCCAGCCAAGTCATCGCGATTTGGTTACGCGCCAGAGTCGGAAAAGCAGCCCAAGTGTTTTCAAGAATGCGATCGCCCCACGCTTGCAACTGCTCGTCTCGCCGGAAGAACATAATGACTGCCTTAAAAATACCTTCCCAATCTTACGGGATTGGTTTCCTCCCTGAGTCATCTGCGCTGACGGATTCGGCCCCCAAATCAGAAGTGCGTCGCGATTGACCAGAATGCTTTCAACCCAAATATCTGGCAAAGCCAATCTCATCCGTACTACTGAATGTGAATCTCACGGTGTCAATTGCTAAAAAATAACGGCATACTGGAGAAGCAAACCTGCATTCTGCAAATCTGCCATTTAGCGTTCCACAGGTTCTATGAAACGAAAGCCCAGAAACTCTAATTATGCGTACGATCGTGACTACAACCGCGATCGAGATCGCGATTATGAAGACTTTGCAACCCCAGAGCCAGCCGCCCCCAAGCGGAAGAACCCATTGCTGGCGTTTGGCGCAACTTCGTTAGCAGTGCTGGCAGGCATCTTTATTTTGGGAATCGGTGTTGGTATTGGTTTCTACTCGGTGGCGAGTAACTCAACCGCCGGAAACCAAATTGACAACAGCATTCAGCTTGAGAGCAAATTAGACGACCCACAAACCTGCGTACAGTTTGGGGCAGCGGCGATCGTCATGGATACGCGCGTCTTTGTCACACTCAAGCCACTCAACGTCTACGTTTCTCAGCCGACTACCCGACCCGGTTGTGTCTTACGGAGTAGTAACTGGTCAGTGCTTGAGCAACGTGGGTTGGTTAAGGGTGATCAGGTTCGTGATTGTAAGAACCGCCTCAATACCTTTGGCTTTACAGGTGCCCTCGACAACAATGGGCAGACACCCCAGATTGACTGTATTTACCAAAACGACGCGGCGAAAAACCTGTTTCTCAATCAGCCGGGATCAGGTGGCAGCATCGCTCCTGAAAACGAAAAATTCTAAGCGGTTTGCATAGAACCAAAAAGGACTGGCATTGCCAGTCCTTTTTTTTTCGTTTACCTATCTGAAATGTTCGACCGCTCTGGAAACTCTGCGATCGCGGCTAGCCAGTTTAAATCATTCTGCTCTGCCTCCCCTTCGGAAAGCCGCTTGGCTAATGACCAATGGCGGAGAAATGCAAAGTGCTTTGGGTGGAACGGGCGATCGCGCTTGTAACCGTCGCCTCACCTCACCCGTCCTCTCTGTAAACGATCAAAGTGTTGCTCTTGTTACCCGCAACAGATGGCTAGTTGACCATTCAACCCCCATCCGCACGACCTTGCGGGGGTCGTAGGGGAGTGAGTCCCCTACACAGCGGGGGCGCGGGGGGAAATCCCCCGATCTTGCGGCTCTGCCGCCCCCAAATCTTCGCTTTACTCCAATCCAAAAGGCTTTTTCTAGAGAAGTTTTTTCAACTCCGCTGCGTCCTTTAATGCTGCTTAACCCAAAAAGAAGGAGTTTGAGGTTTGAGGAGAAACCTCAAACTCGCCCTGCTCTTATGAAGGAAAGTCAAGGGAATTTGGTTCAGTGCAGCAATTCTCGATATGAGAATGATTCTCATAAAAACGTCCGGTTTTAACGTTTATGAATGGCTGAAACCCGCATTCTGCCGTTTATAACATTGAGTGCACAAGTCTTTAGACACTCTGGCTACAGTACAAATGTTTCA
>DVDV01000341.1 GCA_015296075.1 Leptolyngbyaceae cyanobacterium M33_DOE_097
AATTAAGCGATTGGCCCGCAAGACAATTTGCTTTTCAAAATCCCAATGGTTGCATGACATCGTGATTGGCTTGTTCATCAATCGATATGAATTTGGACGGATGGTTTGACCTTATTGATCCCCATGTCTAGAACATTACCGGTAAGCGCTAAATCAATTTTTGTCTGATTGAGATTGTGAGAGGATTTTTCCAACGGAAAAGTTCTCTCACAATTTTGTATTTATAAGCATCAAAACTGAAAATTTTTTATTGATGTGGGGTGCGACCTTGCCAGCAAGGGCATTCTAAAGCAGAGAACTGAGTAGTCTGCTAGAAAAGCCAATGAAGGCATGGGTGAGACACCTGAATGGATTGATATCTGTTCTCACAGTGAGCCGTTGTCCTCTCTGTGAACGTCCTGCTGATGCTTATTTCTGCACGAGTTGTGCGCGTCAGGTGCAGGCGTGTGAGCTGAAAGGGCACAAAGTTTCTCCGGGAGAAGATAGTCTTTGTATTGTGGCGTGGGGACGCTATACCGATGCGTTAAAGCGGGCGATCGCGTCCCTGAAATACGACAATCACCCTGAGTTGGCTCTTCCTCTGGGAGAGTGGTTGGCTGCGGCGTGGCTAGAGCTGCCACAACGTCCGGCCCGACTCACAGTGGTGCCAATCCCCATGCATGTGAGTAAGCAACAACAACGCGGATTTAACCAGGCCGAATTGTTGGCTGAGCATTTTTGTGACCAGACGCGTTTACCCCTGCTGCGGCAAGGACTCATACGCCACCGGGAAACAACCGCTCAGTTTGGCTTAACGGCAACGACTCGCGCCGATAACCTCAAAGATGCCTTTGCGATTGGCAAAGATTGTTTGGCGCGATCGCCTGCCCCAGTCTTGCTGCTGGATGATATCTACACCACTGGGGCAACCGTGCGATCGGCGGCTCAGACGTTACGGCGACAGGGCATTCGGGTTTGGGGGGTTGCGGTTGTGGCTCAGGCCGCACTGGATCGAAAAACCCAGTAGGGATTGCAGCCGTTTGCCAGTTAGCCTTGCCTGACCCAAAGTATGATGGAATGCAAACTAAATGCTGCCGTAAACAGGCACCGCCGCACCCCGCACATCCTTCGCCGCTTCAGAAGCCAGGAAGCAAATGACCTGTGCCAAAGATTCCGGTTTGACCCACGAATCGGCATTTTCGCTGCCCATTGCAGCACGATTGGTCGGCGTGTCGATCACGCTGGGTAGCACGACATTGGCGGTGATATTGGTGCCCTTTGTTTCCTGCGCGATCGCCTTCGTTAACGCCACGACCCCGGCTTTAGAAGCACTGTAACTCGCTAATTGTGCCCCCGGTTCGACCGCTCCGCGCGAGCCAGTCGTGACAATCCGCCCATAGCCCCGCTCTCGCATTTTGCGGAGGCTGTGTTTGCATACCAAAAAGGTGGTTGTCAGGTTGACATCCAGATCTTTACGCCACTGCTCCAGAGAATATTCATGGGTGTTGCCCATGTTAAAGCCGCCCACTAAATGCACTAGGGCATCTACCTGACCCATGCCATCGACGAGCCTTACTACTGTTGATTCATCGAGTAAGTCCGCTGCGACAAACTGAATCCGAGAAAGGTCAGCGGGGGAGAGAAACCCTTTCAGCCGCTCAACTTCTCTGGGGTTGTGATAAGGAATGGTAAGGGATGCACCCTGCGCCAAAAGGGTGGGTGTTACGCCTAACCCTAATCCTCCGGTTCCGCCAGTCAGTAAAACTTGTTTGCCTTGCAGCATGCACGTTATTCCTTATTGCCTGGTTGGATTAAGCCATTTTCTAAGGCAAAGCGTACCAGTTCTGTTCGGCTCGTGGTGCCAGTTTTAGTGAAAAGGCGGCTGACATATTTCTCAACATTTCGCACGCTGGTGTCGAGCCGACTGGCGATTTGCTTGTTCATCAGGCCATCCACCACTAACTCCAGCACACTTTCTTCTCTGGGCGTTAAATCGAGCTTGAGGCTGTTTGTCGCCTGCGGAAACGCGCCTCGTTGAGTCAGGATTGCTTTAATTTCAGCAATTTGGCGAGCCAGGTCAGCAATGTTATAGCCCTCATCGCTGGCAGCTTCTCGGAGTGCCAATTGCTTCTCCAGCAAGTTTTGGACGATCGCCACCAACTCATCCGGGTCAAACGGTTTTGACAAGTAAGCATCGCAACCCGCGTTGTACCCCTGAATGCGATCGCTCGTCATGCCCCGTGCGGTCAAAAACACCACAGGCAACGTTTTGAACTGCGGATCGTCGCGGAGTTGCTTTAAAAATTGGTAGCCGTCCACTTGAGGCATCATGATGTCGGTGATGATCAAGTCTGGTAGCTTTTGCCGCGCCAAATCCAGGCCATCTCTCGCGTTACTCGCCACATCCACCGTATAGCCGCTATCCTCCAGGTAAGCCTGCACCGCTTCCCGCAGCCCCGGTTCATCATCTACCAACAAAAGTTGACCAGCCATCACTGTTCTCCCTTTCCTTCCTCGAATTAATCATAGGTTGAAACTCTAGTGGCGATCGCACCCTCCAACCCTGATCCACCCCACCCGCAGAAGGATCTTTTGCCGCAAACAGCCAGCTATTCCCACTTCGCTGTAATTTTCCGCAACTGAAACAAAACTCTTCCTGCCGTTTCTCCTTCTCCCCTTCCCAGATTGCTTTAGACTGAGATGATGGTTACTGAGTTTGGATAAGGAATCAGCGATGCGGCTTTCTCAAATGCTGTTTGTGACCTTGCGTGAAGATCCTTCAGAGGCGGAGATTCCGAGTCACAAGCTACTGTTACGGGCAGGATATATCCGGCGGATTGCGGCGGGTGTCTACGCTTACCTGCCGTTTATGTGGCGGGTGTTGCAGAAAGTCACGCAAATTGTGCGCGAAGAAATGAACGCGGCAGGTGCGCAAGAATGTTTGTTGCCGCAGTTGCAGCCGTCTGATTTGTGGAAAGAGTCGGGCCGCTGGGATACCTACACCAAAGCCGAAGGCATTATGTTTTCGCTGGTCGATCGCCAGGAACGCGAAATGGGCCTGGGGCCGACGCACGAAGAAGTGATCACCGCGATCGCCCGTGACATGGTGCGTTCTTATCGTCAGTTGCCGCTCAATTTGTATCAGATTCAGACCAAGTTTCGCGACGAGATTCGGCCTCGCTTTGGCTTGATGCGCGGGCGCGAATTCATCATGAAAGACGCTTACTCCTTTGACGTGGATGAAGCGGGTCTGAAAGTGACCTATCAGAAGATGGATCAAGCCTACCGCAACATTCTGAAGCGCAGCGGTCTGGAATTTCGAGCGGTGGATGCCGACTCAGGGGCGATCGGGGGTTCCGGTTCGCAAGAATTTATGGTGTTAGCCGACGCGGGCGAAGATGAAGTTCTCTACACCGAAGATGGCAAGTATTCCGCCAACGTTGAAAAAGCCGTTTCGCAACCTGCGGATGCAGAAGCCTCGCCATTTACCAGCTTTGAAAAGCGCGAGACTCCTGGCACCGAAACCATTGAAACGCTCTGCACATTTTTAAAGTGTCCGGCGAGTGCGATTGTCAAGAATGTGTTGTATCAAGCGGTCTACGACAACGGCACGACCGTCTTAGTCTTGGTCAGCCTGCGCGGTGATCAGGATGTGAATGAGGTGAAGTTGCAAAACGAATTGGTCAAACAAGCAGCGACCTACGGTGGCAATACGGTTCTAGCTTTGACCGTTCCCGATGCGGCAGCACAGCAAAAATGGGCGGCGAAGTCCCTGCCTCTTGGTTACATCGCGCCAGATTTAGCCGATGACTACATTCAGCAGCAGAAGGGCATTGCACCCAAGTTTTTGCGACTGGTTGACCAGACTGCGACCGAGCTAACCAACTTTGTGACCGGGGCGAATGAGTCGGGCTATCACGTTGTTGGCGCGAACTGGGGTAAAGAATTTACATTGCCAAAGCTGGTTGTGGATGTGCGAAAGGCCAAGGCAGGCGATCGCTCATTGCATGATCCAAGTCAAACCCTGCAAACCGCGCGAGGCATCGAGATCGGGCACATCTTCCAGTTAGGCACAAAGTACTCGCAGGCACTAGGGGCGACCTACACCAACGAACAAGGTGAAGAACTGCCCCTGGTCATGGGTTGCTATGGCGTCGGTGTCTCTCGTCTGGCGCAAGCCGCGGTTGAGCAATCCTTTGACAAAGATGGCATCGTTTGGCCTGTGGCGATCGCTCCCTACCAGGCGATCGTGGTCATCCCCAATGTCAACGACAGCGACCAGGTGAAGGCAGCTGAAACGCTCTACGGCGACCTCAATGCGGCTGGCATTGAAACCTTACTCGACGATCGCGATGAGCGGGCAGGCGTGAAGTTCAAAGATGCTGATTTGATTGGCATTCCCTACCGGATTGTGACGGGCAAATCCTTAAAGAATGGCAAGGTCGAAGTGGTACAACGGGCTACCAAAGAAACGCAAGAAGTCGCGGTGGCAGATGTGGTATCCACGTTGAAACAATGGGTCGCAGCGGCGATCGCGTAAAGGCATAAGAAAGGAGAGTTGCATGAGCCGTCAAATTGAGTGGACAGCCGAAGCGGAAGCGTGCCTAAAGGAAATTCCCTTTTTTGTACGTCCGGCTGCTCGCAAGAAAATCGAAAAGTTTGCCGAAGCCGCTGGCATTACCCAAATCACACCCGAAGTGTATGCCCAGGCCAAAGAAAAGTTTGGGAGTAACTGAGTTCTCTTAAAGATCCCCAAAATCTATGGGCAAACCCCGCAAGTTGGATAACTCAAACCAAGCCGTTGGGGATGTCTGCCTGGAGGAGTCACACTTTGCTCTCGAAGTGCCCCGGTGGCTCAGGGCAAGTTTGATAGGTTGTTGCCCTGAACCAAAAGCCGGGGAGCTGAGCTATTTACCAGACGCGCCACTCTTTCCAGTTGGTGTTGAAGATGGTTGTGTTTGGAAATGCCGTTGGGTTGCCCCGCTGATTAATGCGTTGTTGCAGTTGTTCGAGTTGCGGCTCTGGGCGAGGTAACTCATCCACCAGTTGGTAGGGCAAGATGCCTTTAGAGAGAACAAAATCAGCCGTAATGCCTGTTGCTGCGCCAATTGACCATTCAAACGAGTGAACCCGGTAGGCGGCGGCAGCGCTGTAGCTGGTGGCGATACTCTTGCCAGAAACGAGTAGATTATCGATTTTTTGCGGAATCATCGATCGCAGGGGGATCTGCCCTGGATAGGCTTGCCCATGCGCCTGCCTTACACCCGGACGCTCAATATTGCCGGGTTTTTCAGGCGGCGAATCTTGCATGCAGGGGTGAAAGTCGATCGCATACTGAGCAATGCCAATCGCATCAGGGTAAATCGTTGATCGTCCCCGCAGGTCAATGTCATCGGGCGCCACACTTTGTTGAATCACCTCGGCTGTGTTGAGACCTGCCAGTCCAACCCGCAAATTGCGATATAGCTCAGGCGGTAGTTCTTTGTAATACTCTCCCTCAAAGTTGTTGGCCGAAATATCCACCTCATTCAACGTGAAGCCCTGAGGAAAGACAAACGAAGGCCGCCCGATAATGCGGCGCGTCTCACGGATGTAGGGATACTTAGATAACCCATGCATCGTACCCATTGGCGAATCTAAGCCAGTCATAAGGCGATGGTTGGGTTGGGGCGTTTTCTGACTGGGTTGTAGCAGCGAATCAGTTGTGCCTTCGACCAGCCAGTAGTAATAGCCGAGTGCGATCTCTTCGCCTTTGCGGAGAGCATCAGTGCGTAATCCCCCTAACCAGCCACCGGGGGCGAGTTGTCCGGCTTGTTGGAGTTGCTCGCGGCTGTAGACCAGGTTATCCACCGCATTACCGGGACGATAATCATTACCCCAGACCCAATTTTGCATTGAGATCGAGCCGGGACTGGAGGCTGCCAGGGTAAACGGGCCTGCTTTTTCACGCTGATCGGTCTTCGGGTTCCAGATGCGGCGGTAGGTGAAGACGTAATCAAAGACGGCTTTTTTAGGGTCAGGGTCGTAGCCGTAATAGGGTTCGTATTGCTCGTAAAACGGTGGCTTCACCTGGGGCTGCGGCTCAGCAGTACGCTCCATTGCAAAGGTATAGGTAAAGCCCTGCGTGCAGTAAGGGTCGCGATCGCTGACGGGCGATGAGGGGTTATTGCGATCGCGCGGATCTAGACCTAACTGGTAGGGCACATCAGCCAGCGCGATCAACTCACCTGTTTCGGTGGCATCGACCACAATCCACTGGGGGGCAATTGTCCCCGTTTGGGGTTGCGATGGGCGTTTGGGCATCAGCCGCATCACGGTTTTATCGAGCCGTGTCGAGTCTTCGTAACGGTAGGCATCTTCAATGATTTGCGAGAGTGGCTCGCTGTTGAGGGGTGGAGTTCCGGCAGCAGGACGATGTTGAATCGCGATCGCTCCGGTAATTAACTTGCCATCTGCGCTATACTCCAGCTCTTTAACAACCGTATTTGGCAACCAGCGCAGCTCGCCTTTACCTTTCTTACTCGCTGCTTTAAGCATGTCACGCAAAATTTTCTCGGCATCCCTGGGCAAAAAGCAGGATGCACTCACCCAACAGTCACCGGGGTTGCGTCGCCCGTAATATTGCTCGATGCGCTGGCGAAAATCTTTGTAACCTCTGGGGTAAAAGAGTAGCTCCCGCTGGCGTTTGGCTTCATCCAGTGCAGAGGTGCCCTGCGCGGTAAGCTGGCCACCCATCCAGTCTGTGATTTCGGTCATGCAGACCGTTCTTCCGGCCAGGAGGCTTTCTTCAGCAGCGGCAATAGCAGCTAAACCACCCCCAACCAGCAAAATTTCACATTCGACCGTTTGCTCTGGTGTCGGTGATGACTGGGCCAGACTTACGGGGACAGAACTAGCCAGAATGCTGAGTGCGAGGGAGGCACAAGAAAATTTTTTCCAGGGGCGAAGATGAGTCATGGAGATCAAGCAATCACAACTTAAAAGACGAATAGTTAGAGACAAACTCGCCCCCATCCTAGCGAAGCGATCGCGAAACAACCCTCAAAATCTTTCGCAACCATCGATTTAAGACTTTTATGGGGTCTTTCTCACGTTAGGATGGGCAATTGGGCGTTTAGGCGTTGTGAGAATGCCGCTGGATTTTACAAATACAAATTTGTTGTGGACATCGGTGCTAGTTGAAACCCTGCATCGGGTTGGGTTAACGACGGCTGTGATATGCCCTGGTTCGCGCTCAGCGCCCCTGACGATCGCCTTAGCCTGTCATCCCAAGATCGAAACGATACCAGTGTTAGACGAGCGATCAGCCGCCTTTTTTGCACTGGGGTTGGCCCGCCAACAAAAGCGACCTGTAGCCTTGGTCTGCACCTCGGGAACGGCAGGTGCGAACTTCTACCCAGCCGTGATTGAAGCGCGGGAAAGTCGAGTACCGCTGTTGATCTTGACGGGCGATCGCCCCCCCGAACTGCGGGAATGCAACGCCGGACAAGCGATTGACCAGCAAAAGCTCTATGGCACCTACCCCAACGCCTATTACGAATTAGCCTTGCCAACAGCAGATTTTTCACACCTGCGTTACCTGCGGCAGACGGTCGTGCAAGCGTGGGAGCAAACGATGTATCCGGTTCCCGGTGTGGTGCATCTCAACTGTCCCTTTCGGGAGCCGCTCGCGCCCTTGCCTGATGGCACAGCTTTTAGCCTGGATGAAGCGACATTTTTCGCTCACCTCTCTCCCCGGTTTCCCGCGTTTGACGTTGTGCCAGGCAGCCTGCCAATTTCTCAATGGCTGGCAACACCAACGGGGGTGATTGTTGCGGGTGTGGCTCAACCGACTGACCCAGAGGGCTATTGTCGAGCGATCGCGCACCTGTCGCAGACATTGGGTTACCCCGTATTGGCAGAGGGGCTGTCGCCAGTGCGGAACTATGCCAGCTTGAATCCCAATTTGGTGGCGACCTATGACCTGGTTTTGCGACAACCCGAATTAGCTAAGGCGTTGGCTCCGGAAGTGGTGATCCGAATTGGAGACACACCGACGAGCAAACAGCTCCGTACCTGGTTAGACGCGACTCAACCGCAGCAGTGGGTTGTGGAGCCGAGCGATCGCAATCTGGATCCGCTGCATTTGCCAACCACCCACCTTAGAACGACGGTTGAACGCCTTGCCGCCAGTTTGCCTGCTGAAACCGCACCGATGACGCCCTATCTTAAGCGCTGGCTGACGGCTGAAACCACAACACGGCAAAGCATTTACCAAACGATGACGGCGCTAGATGCGCTGGTCGAAAGTAAAGTGGCCTGGTTGCTTTCGCAGGTGCTACCGCCTGAGACACCGCTGTTTATCTCTAGCAGCACGCCCGTGCGGGATGTCGAGTGGTTTTGGCAACCGGGCGATCGCCAGATTCAACCCTGCTTTAACCGAGGGGCAAACGGCATCGATGGTAGTCTTTCAACGGCGCTTGGCATGGCTCACCGTCAGCGTCCCAGTGTGATGTTAACGGGCGATCTGGCGTTGCTGCATGACACAAATGGGTTTTTGCTGCGATCTCACTGGCAGGGGCACCTGACCATTGTGCTGATCAACAACAATGGCGGCGGCATTTTTGAGATGTTGCCGATCTCGAAGTTTGAGTCAGCCTTTGAGAAATATTTTGCGACGCCGCAACGTGTCGATATGGCTCAACTCTGCGCCGCTTATGGGGTTGAGCATCTAGAAATCCAATCTTGGGCCGAGTTGCAAGCCAAACTGCAAGTCTTGCCTGAGCGTGGCATTCGCCTGCTCGAAATCAAAACAAATCGCAAAGCCGATGCCCAATGGCGGCACAATAATCTAGGCACCTTTGCTGTGGCAGCGCATTAGTGCTCTTGCAATTTCCTACGTTGAGTAAGCCCTATGATTGACTGGCAACCTGCCAAAACTTACGAAGACATCCTCTATCACAAAGCCGACGGCATCGCCAAAATCACGATCAATCGCCCCCACAAGCGCAATGCGTTTCGGCCAAAAACGGTGGTGGAGTTGTACGACGCTTTCTGCAATGCTCGCGAAGATACCCGCATTGGGGTGGTGCTGTTCACAGGAGCCGGACCTCACACCGATGGGAAGTACGCCTTTTGTGCGGGGGGTGACCAAAGCGTGCGCGGCCACGGTGGATATGTTGATGAGGCGGGTGTTCCCCGACTGAATGTGCTGGATCTGCAACGGCTGATTCGCTCGATGCCAAAGGTGGTGATTGCTTTAGTGGCGGGCTATGCGATCGGCGGTGGGCATGTGCTGCACTTGCTCTGTGACCTGACGATCGCCGCTGATAATGCGATTTTTGGTCAAACGGGGCCGAAAGTGGGCAGCTTTGATGGGGGCTTTGGGGCGAGCTACATGGCGCGGGTCGTCGGCCAAAAGAAAGCTCGCGAGATCTGGTATCTCTGCCGCCAGTACGATGCTCAGCAAGCGTTAGAGATGGGTTTAGTGAACTGTGTCGTGCCGGTTGATCAACTAGAAGCGGAGGGGGTGCAGTGGGCGCAAGAAATTCTTGAGAAAAGCCCGATCGCAATCCGCTGTCTTAAAGCTGCCTTCAACGCTGACTGTGACGGACAGGCAGGGCTGCAAGAGTTGGCGGGTAACGCAACGCTGCTCTATTACATGACAGAAGAAGGGGCTGAAGGCAAACAAGCCTTTCTTGAAAAGCGCCCGCCCGATTTCCGTCAGTATCCCTGGTTGCCTTAAGAATTTGAGCAGCTTACGCAAGAGAACCCACTGAGACGGGCGTTAGCGCAGCCTTCCGCAAGGCTATATAGGCGATCGCCCCATCAAACGGAAAAATCTCTTGAATCCAGACTTGCTCCTGTACGGGCGAACCGCCGTTCGCCCCAACCAATGGCAAAATACTCTTTCCGAAAGACTATACGGGCGATCGCCCATCACCAACCTACTCTGATTGTGAGAGCCGCTGTACGCCTTCTCCACCGAGCAGAGCGTGGGTTTCTTGCAAAAACTGAGGAATCATATCGGCATGAGGACTGTTTTTGAGTAGCGGACGCAACTGCTCAGTGTCTACCGTTTCGGCTTTTGTCCCCGGAAACCAGTGCCCCCCATTGCCCAGCAGGTTATAGCGCATTTTGCCATACTCCACCATGTCATAGGCCAGCACCAGGTTGCGCAGCCACAAAATCACGGGAATGTTGAGCTTGCCAGGGGTTTGGTCAAAGCTGGGTAGCCCCACCTGCCAGGTTTTATACCATTCTTCGCCGAGCCGAGCGATCGCCTCATTCTCTAACCGCTCAATGATCGGGGGGAGAATCTCATCGGCGCGATCGAGGTAATCCAACACTTTCAGGTGCTCATCAAAATCGCTGGGTTTGCCGGCTCCAATGCTGATCGTGTGAACTTGAGGCCGACTCAAACAAAACAGATCGTTAAATACAATTGGGCTGAGCGGTTGACACAACTCAACCAGGCGTTGCGACGGTTTATCGAGCAGACCGCCTTTGTTGGATGGGCTAATAATGAAAACGCCCATGTCATGCTGCTTAGCAGCCTCGATCGCAGCCCAGTTGGCCTGGTTAATGTAGTACCAGTGCAGGTTCACATAGTCGAATTGGTTGGTTTGAATCGCCCGAATAATCACATCGGTGGGGGCATGGGTCGAAAAGCCGATGAACCGAAGCTTGCCTTCCTTTTGGAGTTGTTTGGCAACTTCAAGCGCTCCACCCCAACTCAGCGTGTCATCCAGCAATTCGGCCGTGTTGACCCCGTGGATCCCAAACAGGTCGATGTAGTCTACCCCAAGCCGTTGCAGTGATTCTTCAAACTCTTGGCGAAACTGCTTACGCTTGCGGATGAAATTGCGCCCACCCTTGGGGGAAATCTTGGTCTGAATAATCATCTGCTCACGCGGCAGCTTCGGCAAAATTTGCCCCAGTTGAATCTCAGAACTGCCGTAGCCGCGAGCCGTTTCGATGTGAGTGATGCCCACTTCGACAGCCCGCCGAATCGTAGCTTCTAAGTTGGATTGGCTGTCTGAAGGGATCTCTGACATAGGCATGTGCTGCCACTTGTACTGATAGCGCATCCCGCCACACGAGAGCACGGGCATTTGCAGTTCAGTCCGGCCAAAGCGTCGATAGAGCATAACGAGAAATTAAAGAGGACGAAAACGACTCAAAGCTAAAAAACTCTTCTCTCAAGATAATGAAGTCGTTTCGATAAGTGCAACTCTTTTTTGAAGCTTTACTTTGTTGGAAGTAAATTCACCCCATTTTGATGAACAGCCACAACCCGCAAGCAGCCAGGATGAAAGTGTTTGTTAGAGCTGGGGTTGACGCAGCTCAAATACCCCGCACCAACCTATTTCAGGAACAAGACTTGGCAGAGGCGGCTTAACTTCGAGCGGCACTAACCGAATGATATAGCCAAGCTCATCAAAACCAGGACGATTGCTCTGATACCACTCTCTCAACGCATCATTTTCTTTCAAATTCCAATTCTCGTCATACTCTTCTAACGATAGCTGCACTGTCATACTTGCAAGGTACGCATAAATTTCTACTAAATACTCTCCTGGTGGAACTTCAATCACCTGAAAAATTTGATAATTTGGCTTAGGCGGTTGCCCTGAAATGGCATAAGCCAGTTCTTCTGCATCGCCACCTCCACATTGAATAATGAACTTGCCGCAAGGAATATTTAACTTCCACGCTAATCGCCCAATCCAATCATGTTCTTCTTTCTCTGTTAAGTCACCCAAAACAATCAACGTATTATTGTCGAGCGCACAATCTCCATCAAAAACTAAAGGGATACACACTCCTCGGCTCAGCAACGTCTCAATTTCTGCTGCATCGGCAGAGGCCAGAGTGTTTGCCAGCTCGTCAGGTGTGAGGCCGCTACCACCAAAGCTGGCAGAGGTTAGCACGTAGTAATGACCATCACAAAAAAAGTCGGTTGCGATCGGAATAGCCTGTCTCGACTCTGAAGCGTTAGACATCTTTTTGAGTTCCAATTCTTACGATTATCTTACCTGGCGGATATCTGAGAAGCCTGATTGGGAGAAAATGTTGCTACAAAAGTTGATTTTTCATAGTCGATTAGGTTGGTTTCAGGTGTCAATGCAGAATGCCTTTACTCAAATACCCGAAGAAGATTCCAATTACTCTAGAGAAGCTTGCTCAAAGGACGGATTGTTAGGTAAGGTCATTTGCCAATCGCGTAACGTTTCAACATCAACAGTAGGGTTGAGAAATTCGCCATCGAGTAGATGCCCACCCGTCTTGCGATCGCTCGTGATGAAATGGAAGTGATATCCGGCGACGTTCACGTTCTCTAAAAACTTGGGCAGCCGAAAGCCTACCAGCGTGCCTTTGACATGGCGCAGTTCAAAAACGCTTTGCTGCTGACTCACCACTTCGCTTAAGGGTCGGTAAGGCGGTGTTTGTTTAGGAACACTCCGCACCTTCAACAGTGGAAATGTGCCCTGAATCTGAACGGCATAAGGCAAGTTGTCTGTCGCTAATTGTTGGTTGATCTGCTGTTGCAATTGCTGGTAGGTCATTTGTCCGGTTAAACGCAGCGATCGCTCTTTACGAAAGGAAGTAACGACTGAAAAAGGTGTCTTAATCTCATCGTTAGGAGATGCTGTTGTTCCATTGGCTTTGACTTGATAAACCTTGCCGTTTAGAACGATCATTTCTCCATCCAGCCCAGCAAAAGTTCCCAGCCCAAAATCACCATGCTGCTTCAGTTCTGCTAAGGTTGCCGCTCCCTCATAGACCCCTACGTTTAACGCCCCCAAGGTGGAAACCTGGAACCCTACCTGTGAGCGCTTGAGCTGTGAGTAAGCAGGCAGAACAGTTATCACAAGAACAATTAGACTGGTGAAAATCCAGAGATAATATTTGGGTTTCATTTAGCTTGACTTGATAGATTTTTTTGGATAATAGAACAGACGATAAGTAGTTGATTCTTATTTTCTACCTTGTTCATGACAGACTGATTTAAGGTGCAAAAAAAGTTAAATAAAGTTTCCTTTTTAAGTTCTTGCATGTCTTTTGTAGGCAAAGTAGCGATTTAAGTCGTTGTTCGTTGCGATATAGATTGCGATCGCGGCGCTGAGTCCGCCTAAAATGGCGCTTCCGGCAATTAAGGTGAGTGAGAGTCGGGAGCTGAGCGCAATAATCAGGGCAATCAACGTAACGACTAGCACGCTGCAAAGCCCGATCATGAGCCACTTTGCCCACTTTCTACCCTGAATTACGAAATACATTAAAGCGATCGTCAGAAGAATGCGAATGATTGCCCACGCATCCTTCGCTAAAATTACCACTGCAATATCTAACAGACAAAACAGCACAAATAAAGTGATGAGTCGATTTCGAGCTTGTAAGGCCGATGCGTCAAGCTGGGTCATAGGTTTTAGTAGGGATGATGACAGAACTTTCCCGTGAAATAAATATACCGACCCAGCCCCCACTGATGTTGTTAATTCTTTGGTGCAAATGTGTCGTTAAAAGAATTGCTGTGAATGCTTAGAAACCCACACGTTTATGGCCGCTCATGCAGAAACCAGCGATTGACCGTGAGCAGCGATCGCGCATGGTCGCGTAAGGTCACGCCAGGGAGAAGGGTCGTACACGGTGCCAGCGCCTCTTGTTGCCAAGCCAGGTCAAACGCTTCTGCTGGCGTTGCAGGGCGTTTTTCAACCGTGAGTTGCAACATGGTGCCGTAGTGACACACAAGCTCAGCGTTGTAGCGCTGGTGCCACTGCTTCAGAAAGCCAATAACAACTGGGGTGCCAGATGCCCAAGCTCCGAACCAATGTAAGTAGGCTAACTGAGATCTTGCAGCATTCTCAATAAGCCGATTCTAAGCGAGGTTTGAGGTCAATATCGAACCCAAAATGAGCCGCAATATCAGCGTGAGATTGGATGCGTTTGAGTAACTGAAACCAGATAATCGAAGGGAACA
>DVDV01000123.1 GCA_015296075.1 Leptolyngbyaceae cyanobacterium M33_DOE_097
CTGAAACAACGACGTCTGAAAGCGTTAGCATAGATCTAGAACTTAATTGATTGGGGTGCACCCACTGGGTGCCCCTTTTTTGTATCCTCTTCTATTCTCGCTAATCCGCCCCGTACTCCCCCAACCTCCGGATGCGCCCCCGTTTAACTCAGAAGAAGTCATTGCGCGGGTGCAAGCATTACTGCAACAAAGCAACCCTGATAGTTCATCTGTCTTAGTATGGGGATGTCTGTCGCTTGACCCTGGTGAATGTTCAGCGGCCTATAACACGCAGGTAGTTGCCACTACGCCAAAAGAGTACGCCATTTTAGAACTGTTTTTACGTAATTCACAAACGATATTTAGTGCAAAAGCAGTCCTAGAAAGCATTTGGCCTTTAGAAACTCTAAGCGAGAAGTCAGTTCAAACGCACATTAAGAGGCTTCGTCAAAAGCTAACAACGGTTGGGGCACCTCAAGATTTTATTCAGACTCAACCTGGAAAAGGCTATCAACTCAACCCAGTTTATACCTCTTCCTCCATTCTGCAGGCAGGTGACTCGTCAACATCCCTGCAACCTGCGGAGGTCAATGCGGTTTATGAAGAATTACGCATTACATTAGAACAACTGCAAGCAACTCAGACCCAGTTGCATCAGAAACACCAAGAATTAGAGCTTGCTGATCAACAGATTGAGCAAAAACAACAGCAACTGCAAACCTTGCAAGATGAATTAGACCAGCACACTCATTGTGCAGCCGAATTGGTTCAACAGGAAGGCTCATTGAGTCGTATTTACGATAGTACAGCACAACCAATTTTTGTGATTGAGGTGACTGAAGCAAACGATTTCCGTTACGTTAGCTTTAACCGCCCAGCCCTAGAGATGACAGGTTTAAGTTTACCAGCAATTCAGGGTAAAACGCCCGAACAGGTATTTGGTTCAGAGATGGGGGCACGCCTTCGGCAAAATTATGAGTGTTGCCTCCGAGCAGATACCACAACTACTTACGAAGACTATTTCCTATTGCAAAGCCGCTCAAGCTGGTTGTTCACGACTCTGGTGCCACTGAGAGATGCGACTGGGCGGATTGAACAATTAGTTGGCACAGCGGTCGAAATTACTGAGCAAAAACGGCTTGAAGCCGAGCGCCAGGCAACTGAGGCAGCTCTTTGGCTGAGTGAAGAACAGCGTCGTTTAGCTCTCGATCTAACCCATGTTGGTTGGTGGGATTGGGACGTTCAAGCAGGGCAGTTTACCTGGAGCGATCGCCTATTTCAATTATTAGGTTATTTGCCTGGTGAAGTGACTCCCAGTGCCCAGGCATGGCGCGATCATATCCATCCTGATGACTTAGAGCGAACTGATTGGGTACTCTGTCAGGCGCTAGAAGCTCAAACCATGGAAGAAGTAGAGTACCGCGTGATTCACCCTGATGGTAGCGTGCATTGGCTTTTAGTCAGAGGCCAATCGATTTACAATACTGCGGGGCAAGCCGTGCGGATGGTAGGAATCACGCTGGATGTGAGCGATCGCAAACGTCGCGAAGACAATCTCGCCTTTTTGACCGAAATTACTGGAGATTTAGCCTGTCTGACAACGGTTGATGAGATTGTGCAAACCGTTGGAGCCAAAATTGGCACATACTTTGATATATCGAACTGCATGTTCGCTGAAGTTGATTTGTCACAAGATCGGGCGATCGTAAACTACAACTGGCATAGCGCAGATTCACCTGATTTAATGGGGGTTTACCAGCTCTCAGATTTTATCACCGAAGATTTTCAGCAAATGGCTTGCAATGGTGAATCTATTGCTGTTTGTGACACTGAAACCGATCCCCGTGTCGATAGAGACAACCACAGACCGCTAAAAATTCGGGCGTTTGTCAGCATCCCCTTTCAACAACAGGGTGAATGGAAGTATTTCTTTACTCTTGCTCGCTTTTCCCCCCGCGATTGGAGCGCAGATGAAATTGAGTTAATTCGCGAAATTACCAATCGCATCTTTCCTCGCCTTGAACGCGTCAGTACCGAAGCTGTTCTTCGCAGAAATGAAGAGATCCTGCAGCTCACCTTAGCTGGAGCCAAAGCCTGCACTTGGGATTGGGATCTGGCTACCAGTACAGCGATCGGCTCATCAGAAACCCAACACATATACGGACTCGATCCAAATGCCATTCCTGAATTCAACGATTGGTGTAACACAGTCGTACATCCTGACGATCGCGACTCAACGCGTAATTTTATGGCACACATTATGGAGCAGCGTCTACCCAGTTTTCAAACTGAGTTTCGCATTCTTCATCCTGAGTTGGGTATTCGTTGGATCCTCAGTTTGGGACACTCAACCTTAAATGAAAAAGGTGAACTCGTTCGTTTAGGTGGCATCAATCTAGATATTAGCGATCGCAAAGAATTAGAGCTTTGCCTGCAATCATCTGAGGCAAAACTGAATCGAGTACTTGATAATGTGAATGCTGCGATTTCGAGCTTTCGTGTTTTTGCAAATCGCACTTGGGAGTATGAATATTGGTCAGCTGGGTGTGAAAGACTATATGGTTATACCTTAGATGAGTATACAGATAAGTATTTATGGCTGTCTCAAGTTTATCCAGACGATCTTGAACAAGTCATCACACCATTATTTGATGCTTTTTTTGCTGAACAAGATGTCACTGCTGAATATCGTTTTTATCGAAAGGATGGTTCATTGCGCTGGTTCTCCAGTTCTTACGCATCACAAAAAATCGCGGACGATTGCTGGATTGTCACCACAGTTAATCATGATATTACGGATCTTAAACAGACAGAACGAACCCTTTATCAAAATCAAGAAACAATTCGTCGGCAGTTAAGCGAGATTGAGATTATTTATCAAACTGCACCTGTGGGTCTAGCTATCCTTGATCGCGACCTGCGGTTTATACGAGTCAATCAATTGTTAGCAGAGATTAACGGCATTTCTGTTGAAGATCATTTTGGTCGGTCTATCAATGAAATTGTGCCCAGTCTAGCTAACATGATTGTCGAACCACTCTATCATGTGATCCAATCAGGTGAACCGCTCCTCAATTTAGAAATTGAAGGTGAAACACAAGCACAACCGGGTAATCAGCGGGTATGGTTAGTCAACTGGTTTCCGCTTAAAAATACTGATCAAGATATTGTTGGAGTTCACACAGTTGTTCAAGAAATTACTGAACGCAAACAAGCTGAGCGGACTCTGCAACAACAAGTTTTACGTGAACAACTGATTGCAGATATCTCTCAAGACATTCGCCGCTCTCTTAATCTCAATCATGTGTTATCGCGTACTGTTGATCGCGTGCGCGAGGTGCTGAATGCCGATCGCGTCATTACTTGTCGTTTTCGCTCTAACTGGCAAGCTGATGTCATTATGGAATCGGTTGGGACAGGCTGGGAATCGGTTCTTTCAACAATTTATAACCCTTGTTTTAGCGATCGCCAGATCGAGTTTTACCAGCAAGGGCAGATTGTTGCAATAACAGATATTACTCAACTTGCTCCGCCTCCCTGCGACATTGAGTTACTCCAGCATTTTCAGGTCAAAGCAAATCTCGTTGTTCCTATCATAGTCGGCGAAAGTCTTTGGGGTTTACTGCTTGCGCATCAGTGCAGCGCTCCTCGCCAATGGCAAACCAGTGAAACTGACTTATTGCAGCAGTTAGCAATTCAGGTCAGCATCGCGATTCAACAGTCAGAGCTGTATGAGCAAACTCAGCGTGAGTTACTAGCCCGCGAACAAATGCAATCTGTTTTAGAAGAAAGTGAAGAACGCTTTCGCAGCTTGAATGCTGCCGCACCGATCGCTATCTGTCAAGCGAATGCCGATGGTGTTTGTCTCTACAGCAACGAGCGCTGGCAGGAAATGTCAGGCTTAAGTTTTGAAGCGTCGCTCGGAACAGGTTGGCTCTCTGCTGTTCACCCCGATGACCGCGCTGCCCTCATGGACGCCTGGACTATGTACCTGGAAACCAATAATGAATTTTTCCATGAATACAGGCTGTTGACCCCTACAGGCGAAGTTCGTTGGGTCGCGACACAGGCAGCGGCGATGAAATCAGGGGCTGGCGAGACGATCGGTTATGTCAGCATTGGGCTTGATATTACTGAGCAGAAACAGGCAGAACAGGCCCTACGAGAAAGTGAGCAACGCCTGCAAACAATTCTAAACAACTCACCAGCCGCTATCTACCTGCTTGACGCTCAAAACAACTTTCTATTTGCTAATCAGATTTGTGCTGAAGCGCTTTCTACAACCCCGGACAGCTTGATTGGCAAAAATATTTATGAATTTTGGTCAAAGGACGTTGCCGACCCATTTGCTGACGCTAACCAGAGGGTGTTTGAAACGGGGCAACTGATGCAAACTGAACAACTTGTGCCGATGTCAGATGGAGAACATACCTACATTACGCTTAAGTTTCGCCTCTGTGATGCGGCTGGCGTACCGTATGCAGTTTGTGGCATCTCAACTGACATCACTGAAAAGAAACGCCTCGAATCCCAGTTTTACCGAGCGCAGCGGCTAGAGAGTTTAGGAACTCTTGCCGGAGGCATTGCCCATGACCTCAACAATGTTCTGACTCCGATTGTGGCAATTTCTCAACTCTTGAATTTGAAGCAACCCGGCCTCGATCAGCGATCGCGCGAGATGGTGAAAGTGATCGAAGACAGCGCTAAGCGTGGCGCAAATATGATTAAACAAATTCTGACTTTTACCAGAGGCACCAGCGGCGAATGCAGTCCAGTTCTACTCACGACCGTCCTACAGGAAGTCATCAGCGTCGTTCAACAAACATTTCCAAGAGCGATCGCGATTCAGCAGAGTATTCCCACGACGGCGGACTGGTTTGTTTTTGCTGATTCTACCTACTTGCACCAGGTTTTCATGAACCTCTGTGTGAACGCACGCGATTCCATGCCTGATGGTGGAACACTCACGTTGTCGATCGCGCCTTACTTTGTTGACCCTGCCTTTGCCCAGGCAAACCTGGATGCGCAGGTTGGTAATTATGTCGCTGTTACCATTGCCGACACAGGTACAGGGATTCCACTAGAAATTCGTGAACATATCTTTGACCCTTTCTTTACGACTAAGCCGCTTGGGCAAGGAAGTGGTCTGGGACTGGCAACTGTATTAGGCATTGTCAGAAACTATGGTGGCTTTTTGCAGGTCTTTAGTGAGGTTGGAGTAGGCACACAGATGAAAGTGTACCTGCCGCTAATTGACGCCAACCCAAACCAATCGCAACCATCTCAGGCGTTTTTAGAAGGCAACGGTGAACTCATTTTAAGTGTTGATGATGACCCTGCCGTACAAGTAAGCACTCAGGCTTTACTAGAAAACCTCAACTACACTGTGTTGTCTGCCAATAGTGGTGCCCAGGCGATCGCGCTTTACACACAACATCAGTCTAAAATTGGGTTAGTCATTCTAGACATTATGATGCCCACGATGGATGGCGTTTTACTCATCCAGAAATTGAAGCAAATCAACCCATCAGTTAAGATCATTGCGATGAGTGGGTTATCTAGTAATCGAGAAGCGTCACTGGCTGCAGGTGCCAACGCATTCTTAGTCAAACCTTATACACTCAACCATCTTTTGCAAACTCTCCACGATCTTTTAAGATAAGCGCCCCTTGTTGAAGTTGATATTGCACGTTAAACTCACAGGCTTGAAACGTGCATCCACTGATACCCTAGACTTATTAACTGAAAAGTGTTGTTTGTCATCAATGTCATCTCTTGCCAATAATTTTGAACTTCAAGCCCAAATTCTCGGTGGCTTTATCTTACTGATATGGGCACTGGAGATTATCGATCAACTGTTATTCAGGCATCGCTTAAATCGCTTTGGCATCATTCCCCGCACTTCCATTGGGCTACGGGGGGTCTTGTTTGCACCGCTGCTACATGGTACTTGGAATCATCTGATCGCCAACACGGTTCCTCTGGCTGTTCTGGGCTGGTTGACGATGCTAGGCGGTAGTGCTGATTTTGCGATCGCCACAGCTGTTATCTGGCTGGTCAGTGGTCTCGGCGTTTGGTTATTTGGGGCATCTAATTCTCTGCATATTGGCGCAAGTGGCATTATTTTTGGCTATTTTGGCTTCTTATTGTCGCGGAGTTACTTTGAGCAAGATTTTTTCTCTGCGGCTATTGCGGCCCTCGTTGTCTTACTCTATGGTCCTCTAATTTGGGGTATCTTGCCTTCACACCGTGGGATATCCTGGCAGGGGCACCTGTTTGGCTTGATCGGTGGCATTCTCACAGCGCGTTATTTGCCAGAGTTGAGACAATGGTTCGCAGCTTAAGATCATGGTTAACTGGAATTTGGACTAATTCAAAAAATACATCTCATTTAGAAGAGGCGAACAGCTACTCGCTCTTACATAAAGTGGAAGATTGCAGATCATCTAAAGTCCAATTAGAGGAAGTGCGATCGTACTCGTAGAACGGCTGCAACATTAAACCAGTAGGAAAGCGTAGAGCATTTACCTACTGGTTCAGTAGATCTAAATTAGTCGGAAGTGATTATCACTTATGTGACCTAAACTACGGTGACAGTAAGGTGATCACGGAGTCTTGACCTATTTGACAATACAGACACCACCGAGTGAGACTGTACACTGTTCCTCTCGTTTAGTTGACTGCAAATTGCGTGTATTAGGGTTATATGCATATTCCCCGGCTGGAAAGACTCGATTGGGCGTCGCACAATAGGTATAAACCTGACTATTTTCTTGGAAATAAACTACAACAGACGAAGTTTTCACTTGAGGACACGTATCCAAAACAGACAGGCCAAATTCGGTTTGCAACAGTTGACGGCGAGGATCAGTTGTTGAAGCGTTAGGCGTAGATGTACCAGGCGTCTGCCCCACGGTTGCTGGTTTCAACTCATTACTGGCAATATCATAAATGTACTCTCCTGCCTTAACGAAACGGTTTGGATTAGCGCAATAGGTATAAACTTGCCCATACTCGTTAAACGTCACCACAACCAAATTACTGGTTGTTCCTGGGCAGGCATTCAGTACAGTTAAGCCATAGTCGCGTTGTAATGTTTGCCGTCGGGGATCTGAGGCAGAAGGATTAGTTGTCGATGTGCCTGGTGTTTGCGCAACGGTTCTTGGCTTCAACTCATCATTGGCAATGTCATAAACGTACTCTCCCGCTTTAACTAAACGGGTCGGATTGGCGCAATAAGTATAGACTTGCCCATACTCGTTGAATGTCACCACAACTAAATTACTGGTTGTTGCCGGACATGCATCTAGTGTTGTCAAGCCATAATCGCGTTGTAATTTTTGCCGTCGGGGATCTGAAGCTGCCGGATTACTTGTTGAGGGATTAGTGGGTTGAGATGCTGTTGTGCCTGTTATACCACTAACAGCTACCACATATCGACCGACAGTTTTATTTCTAGCCAGCACAAGTAAGCGATACTCTCCAGCCAACGGTACTTTGTAACTCAATGTGTCTTTGGTGCTGAAGGCTACTTGCCTGCCAGAACGCGCAGAAATTAGCACCAGAATTGGTTGTAATTTGCTACCCGATACAACATCAACGCCAACCTCAATCTGATCTCCCTGTCGAGCAGTAAAAGTGTACTCATCTCCTGCTGCAGACTGCACAGGGCTACCAGTTACAGATTGGTTTGTGAATCGATAGGTGCGGGAGTTTGTGCGAACAAGCCCAGTGACTTCTTGCCCATTTTTTAGGATGGTCTGTGCTGTGGCTTCAACGAGCGAGATCGAAACCACCATTCCTGTCACTGCCAAAGCTGTAGCAACTTGATAGACAAACCGACGATACGACATAGTACTTTTTCCTGCGAACAAGGGATTGAACAACTTAGCAAGACATCTGAAGGACGACCCAGGTTATCTCTTAAATGACTCGAAAATTATTTAGTGGATGCTTCAGATGTCAGAACGTGTACCACCATAATAATTTCTCACCCCTTCTTGCAAGGTTAAGTCAGATGAAGAATGACATCAGTTCTACTAAAGCTCTTAATCAAATTAGATGACATGGCACGATCGCCCAAGAACCATAGTCAATCCAGCATCACAGAGGATAATACGTGTCCCTTAAGAAAAAAATGAGCGATCGGCTTATCAATATAATCAAATTATGTCAATCTTTGCCAAAGTTAAATAGCACTTCTTCTACCGAAGAAAATTCAAGAATTTAAGATATGTGACGATTAATAAATTACAGCAGTTCTACCTGACCTGAGAAATAAACAAGGTGTAGCGAAAAAGATTTTTCAGACAACCTTTTGCAATCTAGCTCAGATCGGCTCAAGCTAGGATTACTGCTCAATTCAATACCTTTGCAACTCATTCCATTTGGTTTAGCGAAAGACTGATTCTCTCAAAGCGATCGCTAGTCAGTAAACTTTCCCCATTTAGTTGTTCGGCTCTTATAAGATTCATTCTCTTTGTCTTTCAAACTACCATCTAAACTCACAATCTGTTGTTATCTTTTCTATACAACAAAATCAACAAAATCAGTGACAGGAGAATTTACTTGAGTCTTTCGCAAATTCAAAACCTGAACTTCAGAACTGCAATCAATCAGGATATATCGGCTATCTGTGCTATCCATAATGTAAATGTTCGAAGCAAAGCAACTTCAACTCAGCAGGGGTTCTTGTTGTGTGAGGTAACAGAGGATGAACTCTTAAAGAAACAGGAGGAAGAAGTTCAGTATTTTGTTGCGACTGGTACCAGCAATGAAATCCTTGGATATATTGCTGTATCAACTCCTCGCATTACCTCTGACTTTTTAGAGCAAGTTTATTGGGAAGATGATACTTACAAAAATCTAGTCACTAGAGATGGTAATCGCTACATTCAGGTGGTCGCTGTCAGGCCTGAACACACAAGTCAAGGAATTGCTCGTTTTTTGTATGAATCGCTGTACCATGAATTTCCAGACTCATTCTTTACAGCGTTTGTTGTCACCAAACCCGTCAAAAATTTACGGTCATTAGATTTTCACAACAAACAAGGATTTCAAAAAATTGGCACCATTCAACTTGAGCAGTTCCTAGATATGAAAGATTATGAGAGTGTTTTGCTCTTGAAAGAATAAAATATCTGCTACGTATTGGCACTCCATAGTATTCCCAATTCTACCCGTCGCTTCTTGAGCCTGTCTTGATCTAGTTGCTCATAGATATCCATACCTTATTCACAGGATTCATCACTCGTGTTGTTATGCTATTTGATAGCAAGATCTATCGTTGAATCTTGCTATAGGCACCAGGCAAAACTCAGCAAGCTTCGCAGGCAGTCTTTAAGGTGCTTATGAATAGACTAGGACATCTCTGTCAGCAACTTAGTCATCAAGACGCGATCGTGTTGGGCATATCCGGTTCTGTTGTAGAGACGCTGAGCATCAGGATTCTTAAAATCAGCTTCTAGATGAAGTGCTTTTATACCAAGATCACGACATGCATCTTCTGCAAATGCTAGTGTCTGAGTTCCAATACCTTGTCGTCGGTATAGCGATCGCAGGTAAAACTCATCGATAAACGCGTCTCGTCCCCGAAACTCCAGGCTGTAGCCAAACGTCACCAGAATATAGCCAAGCACTTCGTCCCTTTCCTCGATTAGCCACATTCGCCCCAAATTCGGATTAGACAAGAAATCAGCTAACACAGGTCGATCAAGAGACGCATTGAAAGGCAAGCGTTCTTCTAGATGAAACTCTTGCACCAGTTCTAGAGAAACCGATAAATCTTCGATCGCTGCAATTCGATAAGTTATCACCATTCAGCTTCTCCTTAGCTCGCAATCGAGCTACACTGCGATCGCGGTTGCTGTTATCTACATTATTTTAATGGAATACTGTTTACTTTTCTATCTTCTATGGCATCAAGATAAGATACCTTTACTACTAACAAAGTGGTGCAAAGGTAAAACTCTTTTTTTAGAAACGTTAGCTGAAAATTAGAACTAGAGCGTCGATATTCTTAACCGTCACTCGATGCTAGTGTTAACTTTTAATATCGTCTGATTCAGCCTGCGTTACCCTTTGGGCACCCTATGTCTATGATGATAACAACCTAATTGGCGATCGCTGAGGATTCACCAACGCGATCGCTTCCTTGTGAAAAACGTGATTAAGCTCAAGTTAAGCTCAAGGTGCATCATTTGAGAGACAATCATTGCTGTCACCAGTTGGTTTAAGAGATTGAAAATAAATGAGGTTGAGGGTGCTGCGCCCCCAGCCAGGGGTGGAACCCCTGCACTGCGTCCTAACCTAGATGACTACCACTATACGCAAAGATTGTTGCTGAACCTCACTCACGCAAATTTCGGAGAGGATGCGATCGCAGTAGGTTTAGCTCCATTTAACAACGACGTTTTTCAGGCTTTTCCATCAATTGTTAGGTTACTTAGCATCAGTGTCCATTTTCAGACTTCGATATATTGCTAAGCCAATGATGGACGGCCTTTCTCAGGAAATACTTTTCTACCTTACTCGCCCTACGTGACAGAGAACACACCCCAGAAGTGTTTTGCGTCATTCTTTAGCTAGAGGTAAAACACAAGTCCCAACAGTGATAAATCACCTTGTAGCCGCACTAAAAGCTAGATGATAAGCACATCAGCCAAACAGCCTACCCCCGTTGGAACTTCTAGTATGCTTTCACATTGCGAAAACTGCCAATTTTACACATGGCAAAAAAGCATTTATGATCTTGGATGCGCAGTGAACCCTTACTACTGGGAATTTTGGAAGCATCTGCAATCACTTCCTGCCGAAAGAGTTGCACAGTATCCAATTTGCAAATGCCCAGATTATGAGGCAGTACCTCAAGTTCCACTATCAGAGACTTTAAATAATACTCTCTGGCAAGTTGCCTGTGCCTCTAAACCCCATCATTACCACCGGATCCCTTGGGAAATTTTCACCGACGGAACTATGCGAGTTGGCACCATCTGGCAGGGAGTTTGGGAAGTCATTTCTCCTGAGACAAGACTGGTAAGTATGACAGTCCGACTTTATTACGGAGCGATCGATCATCTCTCCGTTGTATTTCACCCTCAAGGACTTGCGTTTAAAGCATTAAAAGACGGAAACGAATACTGGGTCGGCAAAAGGTTACATGTCTATAAGCCGCAATATGGGATTGAGAAGAGCACTTCGCAACCCAATTTAACCTTTAATGAATTGAATTCAAAAGCCTCTTAGGAATAAGAATGAAACAATGTTGAGCGCTCAAGGATCTATCATTGCGATCGCACCAATAGGGTCTATTTGTTCATCTAAAATCTTGTTAGGTGTTAAGAGATGCCCAATCATAGATGCGATCGCAAGACTAATGGATTGAATTAAAGGTTATGTTGTTTTTCGCTTACGAGTGGTTGGACTCGTTGGCTTGCGGGTTGTTGTGCTAGTGGTAGAGGCAGCCTTTGCAGCTGGTTTGCGTGTCGTTGCTGGCGTTTCACTCGCCTTTGGTTTCGCGGCTTTTGCTGGTGCCTGAGCAGGCTCTTGAATCACAGTTGTAACTCCTTCTGTGGGCTTACGCGTTTTCTTAGTTGTGCCGGTCTTTCTAGCAGAAGTCTTTTTGCGCCCACGCGGCACATAACTTTTTAGAGTAAAAGCACTGATTTGAATACCATGATCATGCAGAATCTCTGCAATTTCTGGATAAGTGTAACCTTTGTCAAAAGCACTCTGAATCTGTTCTGACAACTCAGCGATCGCCTCTTTGAGTGAAAGTTGATCTTTGGGTTTGTCGGGCAACTCCCCTAAGAAACCAGCAACTTGACCCATGACTTCGGGCTTAACAACCGATGCTCGCGTACCTCGGCTACGTGTTTGTGGCATATTTAGTTTCCAGTAAAAGTCAGAACGAATTGCACTAAAGGACAATGAGACTGATTATTCTCATGTGCAACTAACATCAATCATAAGTGCAAAACCAACCATTGCAAAGGATGTTTTGAGTGACACATGAACCCTGGTTGCCTGACAAATCTTTTTCCTCATCTCTCAGCCCTTCTTCTACAAGGGGCAAAGGAGTTTTAAACAAAACAGTTGGGTCGAGAGCCGCTCGCGCTGGAAGCTCAAAGAGTAGACGGGTTGAGTTTTGTCAGTCAGTCCATTAACTTGTTTGATGACGCAGGTTTTCCTGACAGCTTTGATTTAAAGGGTAATAGTGGGTGTCAGGCTAGTAGTTCACCAAAAGGACTTTGCAGGTTCGCTCGTGACTGAGCCATTGGTCATTGGTCATTCGTTTTCTCTACCTGGCAAAGTTGGCTTGGCAGACCACTAGAAGATTAGGACTTTTCCTGATTTGAGAAGTGATCTAAGCCACACGTAGAATAGTGTTAAATACAATAAACAGTTTATGAATTTAGCAGAGCGATTTCGAGGATGTTTGTTAGGGCTGACAGCAGGAGATGCCGTTGGTACAACGGTTGAGTTTCAGTCTCGTGGATCGTTTCCACCAATTCAAGATATGGAGGGTGGTGGCCCGTTTAATCTTCAACCGGGTCAATGGACAGACGATACATCGATGGCCTTGTGTTTGGCGACAAGTTTAATCGAAGTTGGTCAGTTTGATGCCAAAGACCAAATGGATCGCTACTCCAACTGGTTTGAGTTTGGTTATCTCAGCAGCACCGGAAAATGCTTTGACATTGGTAATACGGTTCGTCAAGCCTTAGCCCAATACAAAACATCTGGCAACCCCTTCAGCGGCTCCACACATCCCAGAACGGCTGGTAATGGTTGTTTAATGCGACTGGCTCCGGTGCCGATGTTTTACTTCCCCGATCGCGATCGCGTTTTACATTTTTCGGGTGAGAGTGCGCGTACAACTCATGGTGCAGTGGAGTGTGTTGAGGCAAGTCGTTTGTTTGGCAGTATTTTGTTTCGGGCACTGTCAGGCACGAGCAAAACAGAGATTTTGTTTGGACACGCACCCGAACTTGTTGAATCGCCTTCCCTGCAAGCGATCGCAAGAGGTGAATATCGTGATAAGGCAGTCAATCTGATTCGAGGAACGGGATATGTCGTCGCGAGTTTAGAGGCAGCACTTTGGTGCTTTTTGACGACCGATACGTATGAACAAGCGATTCTTACGGCGGCTAACTTGGGTGACGATGCTGACACAACCGCTGCTATTTGTGGGCAGGTTGCTGGGGCGTATTATGGTGAATCTGGAATTCCTACGCGTTGGCTCGAAAAACTAACGATGCGCAGGGAAATTACAGAATTGGCGGATCGACTCTATAATGCAGCACTTGGTGCAAACCAAGACCTTTCAGAGTTTGGCTAGGACGTAAAAGGGTACGGATTTGGAAAAACTTCTCTGAGAAAAGCCTTTGTGATGGGAGTAAAACAAAGATTTGGGGGCGGCGGAGCCGCAAGATCGGAGGACTTCCCCGCGCCCCCGCGATGTAGGGGCCTCACTCCCCTACAACCCCCGCAAGGTGATGCGGGTAGGGGTTGAATGGTTAGCTAGCGATACGGTGCGGGTAGTAAGGTTAGTACTCTGATCATTTGCAGAAGATACAGGTGAGGTGAGGCGACGGTTACAACCGCGATCGCCCTGGTAGTTTGCCTGAAGAACTGTGTAATGTGCTTGTTTGTATTTTGACTTTCAACGCAACAGAGCAGATGAAGCAGTAGGTGAGACTGGCAAGGGCTGATCAAGGATAGGCTGATACGGAAGGTAGAACGGCATGAATTTTCTGCTTCACTGTTGTGGGGCGTTCTTTGTAAGGGACTTTGCCATCTGAGCAAGCCATGTATTGATGGCTAAATTCGAGCAGGTCTGGGACTGCATCGTTGGGCGAGAGTTGACTCAAAACAAAGGTGAGTTTGTTGGGAGCAGCAAATGACACGACACAGGAGCGATCGCAGGCACCCATACACCGAACAGGTTGGAGCTTGATATGCTCAGCGTTTCCTGAAGTTTCTAGCTGCTCTTGAAGTTGGTTAAACAGCCGTTGCCCACCACTTAAATTCTCGTGAACTGGTTCAGGTTGAGAAAATCGGCAAAGAATACAAACAAATAAGGTTTCTTGTCTCACGGTCTTTCCTTCAAACTACAACGGAGCGGTCTGGCTTTTGATCATCTCTATCGCTGGCACTGCACGGTTGGCTCTCACCGCGCGAAACATGCCAAAGCGGCATAGCCCAGCCCCAAATGCCAACCGCATCAATAACAAGGTTGGTACTTCTCGCACAGACTTGACAAAACCTGATACACCAAAACGTACTAAGCCTTCGGGCCGCACAATGCCCTGCCAGATTGAATCCAGCCATGAAGGAAGCGTCGGCTCTGTCCAATCGGCGGTGACGACTGTTCCCTCAACTAATCCGGTTGCCTCTAACAACTCCGAAAATCCCTCAATGCTGGCAAAGGCTGGGTGTGCCCACTGATCTAGAAGTTGCTGCATGACTGTTTTTTCCCAAAAGTTCAACGGCTTTTGGCGATCGTCCCGTTGATTCCAATCAGCAACGACTAAAATGCCGCCTGGTTTCAGCACGCGTAGAAGTTCTCTCGCAAAAATCGCTTTATCTGGCATGTGGGGGCCTGCTTCGATCGACCAGACCACATCAAAACTAGCATCGGGGAAAGAGAGCGCCATCGCATCATCGACCTGGAACTGCGCCGCCAGATCAGATGGAGTTAGCTCTTGCGCACGTTTGACTTGATTGGGGCTAATCGTCACACCTGTGACAACAAATCCATAATCTCGCGCCAAAATTCGACTACTGCCACCAATGCCACAGCCCACATCTAAAACGGTTGTACCTGCAGGGAGGCAATCAAGACCGCCCCAGCGCACCATTTCATGCACAAAGTCTTCCTTTGCTTTGAGAAAGTCTCTTCGTTGTGGAGGCGAACCATAGTGGCCCAAATGGATGTGCTCACCCCAGTAAAATTCTAAAATGCCATCATTCGTCCAATCATCGTAAGAACTTGCAACAGAATCGGTTGATTGATACTTGCGGGGAAACAACAGATAGAGTGCTAACCCCAACAGCAAGAGGAAAAGGAACAGAGCGATCGCCAGTAAAAAAGTGTTAATCATGTTAAATGGTTTAAGTCAAACTCGTTAATGTTTAGTCTTTTTACAGAAAATTACACGCAGTATAGGGAAGACAATAATTTGTATACGGCCTATGATGCGTCTCAGTTGAAAGCGTTGTGCTGAATTGGATGGATCGAGTAACTCCTGTTTGACAAATGGATGAACTGAAGTTGGAATTTTTCCAGAGCGGTAGAGATAATGCCTGAGCATATTGAATTGAACGGTCGTCAGTAAAAGATAATTCCTTAAAAAATGTCCCCTTGTATTATTGAACGTTTTCTTTCTGGAGTACACGAGTGGGTGGTTGAAATTCTGCCCAGGTGAGAGAAACCTGCTCATAGCACTGGGGAGGAGTGATGGGTAGGTTTTTTAGATAGAAAAAGGTCACCTGATTAAATGACTCCAGCAGAAGCACGACTTCAGTGGTTGGGTTGTAAGTATCCACCGCTTCTAAAATATGAGCATTCATAAAGTGGTGGCGCAAAATCACCGTATCAGGTGCCGCTAACCAGGCATTTAAGAAGGCTGCCAGCCGCGATCTCCGGACGAAATAGACCTTAAACGATTCTCCCGCAAGGCCCACCGCAGGCGAGTTGGTGCTGCAAATCAGGGCACCGCGTTCACCGCCTAAATAGCCGCCCCACGCATTGTAACCAATGGTCAGCAAATTACTGGAAATCAAGTTTTGTTGCCAATCCAGCGGGGCAGAGATTTCGCTCATAGACACCTCTAAACCTGATCAAGCTGAAACTCTGACCAGCGCCGTTGCACCTGTTGATAACACTCAGCTGGAGAAATCGTCAGATGCCGCAGCAGGTTAATGTTGACCTGCCCATTCTCGTGAATTAACAGCACAATGTCTTGATCAGGGTGATAGGTCTGGACGGTGTCCAGCAGGGGAGCGATTAACGCCCTATCTAGCTTGAGGGTTTGCAAATAAGCAGGAATCTCATGCTCTGGGACAAACCGGGTGGAATACTCCACCACATCCTCACTCCAATCAACAGCCCCTGTATCCGAGATCGCGACATCACAGGCCAACAGACCGCGCCCTTGAGTCGTAAATCCCAACCAGGACGCGTGCCCTAAAGGTAGTAAATTTTCACAAATAAATAAATTCTGCCAGTAGCCAAAACAGCCCTGCCAGGTGCTATCTTGCGGTCGCATACAATCATTTCCTCAATCTCAATTAACGAATACCTGCAACATCCCGGAGAGCGTGGTTGCAAAGCCATCTAGAAACGCTAGAGACTAGGATTTGTAGCCTGCGATCGCCCAAAAGATACTAAGTATTGCGACCATAAATTGGTCGCTACCAAAACTAAATAGACCATCATCCGTACCTCGCAGATGAAAAACAACAGGTTTGCAAGTCTCTGTTAAAGACTCAGACAGTCGGTGGGCATCCTGACTAAGAAAGCAATCAAGCTCTCATCACAGTTGCGGGACAGCGGCAGATTTACACTGCTCTTTCCCCCTTACGTCTAATGGCTGTTCCCCATTAGAGCCGACTAAGTACTTGCAGATTAGCACAATTGGGTTTACCCGGCACAGCGTAGTTAAGGTTTCGTTAAGCCTCAGACAGTCCCCTCCACTAAACGACAGCGGAGTAATGCCCTACCTTACTCAAGCAGCCAAAAGCAGCAAAGCATGACGCAAATAGCCCTAGAGAGATCGCGGCTTTGAGAATTGCCAGGTGTTTCAGCGCTAACCCGGTGTTTTCTTTTGCTTTTCTTAGGCGTTTCTAAGCAAAAACTCATGTGGCAAGCAAATTCAACCTCTAGGCTATAGACCAGGCGCACCGTTCTTCTCAGTCCTGTGCAGTCTTGAACAAGTAAACTCACACACGCTCAACAATCAAGGATAACCCCAAAAATGATGAACGTTCAATCCCTGGCTAGCATAATTGTTATGGGTCTAATGGCTGTAGGAACCAGCACTAGCCTCAACGCCGCCGTTGTTCGCGATGCTGTCGCACTAGAGTCTGGCGCAACTCAAAAAGTGGCTCAAATGACAGAAACCCGATTCCCAGCCGTTTACACCGAAAATGGAATCGCGCTCGATGGACAAGATGTTGTTGCCTATTTCACTCAAAATGCACTCGTTGAAGGTAATTCAAAATATGCTTACCGCTGGAAAGGTGCGCAATGGTTGTTTTCGAGTGCCAAACATCGGGATATGTTTGCTCAAAATCCCACAAAATACGCTCCACAGTATGGCGGATACTGCTCTAAGGCAGCGGCAGGTGGTGTGTTAGCCACGACGATTCCAAATGCTTGGGAAGTGCGTGATGGCAAACTCTACCTCAACTACAGTCTGGATGCTCAAAAAGAATGGAAGCAAGACACTGCAACTAAAATCGTCAAAGCTAATGCCAATTGGCCCAAAATTCTCAACAATGAAACTTTAAAAAGATAAATTCTCTGAATCTCCTGATTAGGTAGTCACAGTCTTTTTTTGACTGTGGCTATTTTTTGTTTAAATACGTGGGTGCAATTAAACTCAAATGATGCCATTTGCTTGAGAAGCAGGGCTGTACGTGCGTTTTTGTAACTTTGATGAAGCAGTGGACAGCTCGATACTACAAGTGTAGTATACAAGTAGAGAGATTTGTCGTTTCAATAAAATGACCTTCCATGCTGCATCTGCTCGCCACTTTAACCAAAGTCCTGCCCTACCTCCCAGTTAACAAAGCGGGTCAAGCATCGGTGCCGTTTGCATTTGAGAAGACGTACCCGTTTGACAGACAGGAGGTTGAGCCTGAAGGTGGCGATCGCGCCCTTTCATTGGGGAGTCGCGGCAATACAAAATGGAACAGGGTAGCGTTAGTACCCAGCAGCGGGATGTGCAGGTTGAGCCTGACACACAGATAGGGAAACCTTTTACCTCCCCTCCCCCGCTTCTGGCCATCAGCAGTGGGGGTTGTTTTTTGAGGAGCTAACATGAACATTCAACCAATCATTGAAGAAATCGATCATGCTCGTTTTGTAGTATCTCTATGGCTTGCTTTCTAGCGGATTTCAGCCAGCAGACAAGTCATCTTTGCGGCTTTTAGGGAGAACCCAATGGTCCAAATATTTTTTGTCGAAGCAAAGGCCACGCGTTCAAGCCCTGGTAGTTGCTTTGGGTATCCTTCATCACGTTACGAATCAGGACGGTAAATTATGCCTTACGAAAAGTTACAGGTCTCCACGTCGGTTCCAGTTTTATCTTGGGCTGGACATGAATTAGGGCACGATGAGCTACAAATGGCGAAGAACGTTGCTTCCTTGCCTTTTGTTCACAAGCATGTTGCTTTGATGCCAGATGTGCATCTAGGCAAGGGCGCTCTCGTTGGTTCAGTTATCGCCACAAAAGCTGCAATTATTCCGGCAGCCGTTGGTGTAGACATTGGTTGTGGAATGTGTGCGCTGAAAACTCCCTACCAGGCTGAACAGCTCGATGGTAAGTTAAAAAAGATCCGCTTGGATATAGAAAAGCTAATTCCCGTTGGCTTTAATGAGAACTCTAATGTAGATAAAGAAGCCTCAAACTGGCAAGGTTGGAGAAGTTTCAAAGATTTACATTCTAAAGTTCAAAATCTAGAGTCCAAAGCGTTAAAGCAGATGGGTTCTTTAGGCGGTGGAAACCATTTTATTGAGTGCTGTATTGATACCGATGGATCGGTTTGGCTGATGCTGCATTCGGGGTCTCGCAATATCGGCAATATGCTGGCACAGCGCCACATCGAAACGGCAAAGAATCTGGCAAAGTTGGCAGGTTTAAGACTACCCGATCCTGACCTGGCTCATTTTGTTCAGGGGACTCCTGAATTCGAAGCATATTGGCATGACCTCCAGTGGGCACAAAACTATGCATTATTTAATCGGGTTGTGATGATGAACCGATTTAAGCGGGTTGTTGAGCAACATGTTGCAGGCGGCAAACCGTTTAAGCCGACGATTCAAGTGAACTGCCACCACAACTACGCGGAGCAAGAGGTTCATTTTAATGAATCTGTCTACATCACGCGTAAAGGGGCAGTCCGGGCACAAATAGAGGACTACGGCATTATTCCCGGCTCAATGGGGGCTAAGTCTTTTATTGTCAAAGGCAAAGGAAATGTCGAGAGCTACTGTTCCTGTTCTCACGGGGCAGGACGGTTGATGTCTCGTGCTAAGGCCAAAAAAGCTTATACCCTGGATGACTTAATTCAACAAACTCAAGGAGTTGAGTGTCGTAAGGATGAAGGGGTATTGGATGAAATTCCAGGTGCTTACAAGCCGATTGAACAAGTGATGGCCAATCAATCCGATCTGGTTGAAGTGGTCGCCACTTTAAAGCAGGTGATGTGTGTCAAAGGTTAATGGGTTCTGTGGGTGTAAGGTGGCTTAGACTCACAGAATCAAAACCGCGATCGCCCCACCCCCACTTAGATCACAAAGCAAACGACAATCTCTCTATCAACTCTAAACGTTGCATGTCTCAGTGATTCTGAGATTCATCTATGGGATTAGATTAAATTGACGTGATTTCCCACAAATAAATAATACTTACTGTTGAACAAACAAGAATCATGAATTAGTATATATGTCTTACTTTGCTAACCTTGGTGTCTGACTAGAGGAGAGTTGGCTTGGCGGAACCACTGAAGAATCAATTTGGAGCAGACATCCCTCGCAAAATAGCTGCAATGGTTTTTGCGGTATCTCCTACATTTCCCGCCGCAGCATTTATCAAAGATGCGCTAAATGGGTATGATGAGCTGGATTTAATGGCACGCGGTTGGAAAATTGCAGACGCGCTGCATTGCCATTTACCAAGTAATTACGAAACCGCGATCGCAATTCTGATCAATTCGTTGGGGCCAACACTCGATCAAACGCAAGCGTCAGGCATGGCTCCGTTTCTGTATATGCCACATGGCTTCTTTATTGCAAAGTACGGCATTGACCATTTTGAGGCTTCGATGCAAGCTCAATATGAGTTAACTGAGATCTTGCAGCATTCTCAATAAGCCGATTCTAAGCGAGGTTTGAGGTCAATATCGAACCCAAAATGAGCCGCAATATCAGCGTGAGATTGGATGCGTTTGAGTAACTGAAACCAGATAATCGAAGGGAACA
>DVDV01000295.1 GCA_015296075.1 Leptolyngbyaceae cyanobacterium M33_DOE_097
GAAACATTTGTACTGTAGCCAGAGTGTCTAAAGACTTGTGCACTCAATGTTATAAACGGCAGAATGCGGGTTTCAGCCATTCATAAACGTTAAAACCGGACGTTTTTATGAGAATCATTCTCATATCGAGAATTGCTGATGTGACGGAGGCTGGCTTTACGGGTGGCACGCCCCGCTTTTCAGAGGCTGAGTTATGTCAAGACCTGGGCTTAACCGCACCTAAAGAACGCCGCATTTTGTTGACCTTTGGTGGACTAGGGCTGAGCCAAATTCCTTACGAGGGGTTAAAGAATTTTCCCGATTGGCAGTTTCTCACCTTCGATCGCGCCGCCCCCGATCTACCGAATCTGATCAACATTACTGATCATCACGTCCGCCCGGTTGATCTAATGCCTGCGTGCGATCGCGTGATTTCTAAACCTGGCTACAGCACGTTCTCAGAGGCTTGCTGCACCGAAACGCCACTCGTCACGATCACGCGCGATGATTTTGCCGAAGCTCCGGTTTTGGTGCGTGAAGTGCAACATTATCTGCCGCATCAGATCCTTTCACCCGTCGAGTTTTTTGCGAGCGAATGGGAGTTTTTGCGCCAACCGATGCAACCCGCGACCGGCGATCGCCCGCTAGATAAGACAGGCAACCAAACGATTGCTCAAGCGGTTGTCGAGTTTTTTGCGCGATCGTAGCGATATCTGAATTGGCGAAAGGTGCTTCCTCAAAAAACTGCTCGGTGCAGCTTCTACAAAGAATTCTTGAATTCCTGAGCCACCCTAGAAATCATGCTTTTCAACTGAGGAACATCTTCCTGTACTGCTTTCCAAATAATTTCTGAATCTGTATTGAAATAGTCATGAATCAGTTTGTCTCGCATTCCGGCAATATCTCGCCAAGGAATATTAGGATACTGACCTCTGACTGAATCTGGAATACGCTTGACTGCTTCGCCGATAATTTCGAAGGCTCTTGAAACGGCAAAGACTTTCTCTAGATTCTGAGCAAATGATTCAAACTCAACCCCGACTGTAAATTGCTCAATGGCAGCAATAGCATCCAAAATATCTTGGAGATAGTCTTCTAGATTGCGTCGGGTCAAAGATAAATTACCTCAGCCAAAATTTGTTTGCCAATCCGAGGCTTTAAACCAGCTTTATGTACCAGGTCAACTTTGACGCCAAGGTTGTCGCTGAGATAGTGCTCTAAGTTGACAAATTTTAATAAGCTAGGTGTCTCAGAAAACTCTACCAACACATCTACATCACTGATTTCAGTTTGTTCATGCCGAACATAAGAACCAAATATTCCTAATTCCTTGACATGATATCGTTCTTGCAGCAAAGACTTGTGTTGGACTAACCACTGTTGAATTTCTTCAAGAGTTTTCATAACCTTAGCTTCGCGAGAGACAGCACAGCGTTGAGCTTAGTCTATCCTGTCTCAAAGTGAATGGAAGTTGGGTCAGCATTTGACACTTAGAAACGCCACTTTCAAGGAATCCAAAACTGGCTAACTTTGCTTAAACAAAAACCCCAGTCCACTACAGACTGGGGTTGTCAACCTAAATCAAGAGTCGAAGCTTCGGTTTAACGTCCGGTCAGGTACGCCGGGGACAGGTCAGACCAGGATTGTTTCACCAAGTCTGCATCTGCCTTCACGCTGCCCAGGTAGTTACCTGCAGGTAGTGTCGGGAAGCGCTTGTAAGGTACGACATCTTCGCCAAAGTAGCGCGAGTATTCTGCACTGCCGACCATTGCATCGACCGCCGCTGCCAAACCTTTGTCTGCCAATAGCTTGTTGTACTGGCGGATTTCAGCTTGAGTTGCAGGCGCACGACCCAACAAATGACGGAAGAGAAACTCAATCACTTTGGTGTTGGGGTAAGGCGTGTAGAACCGACGCACGTAAATGTCAGAGCTAGCCAGAGTCCGCACAAACTCACGTACAGAGATTTCGCCATTCCGCAGTTTGCTTTCCAGGTCAGAGCGACGGAATTGAGCAGGTACTTGACCGCTAAAGACATCCATCACTTGCACGTAGATCGCACTCAGCACAAGCTCAGTTTCAGCTTGGTTCATACCAGGGTTCATCCGGTAGATCCGAGCGGGCTTACGGCGAGAGGTGCCAACACCAATCTCGACCGACTGACCTTCACCATTGGTGTAAGAACGGCCCAACTCGACAAACAGAGGCTTGCTCTTGTCGATCTGGCGTGCCTGCACTTGCAGATCCGACATGGCCATGCCCATCAGCGGCATCTTGGTGGCATCCATCCGAGCTTTCACCGGGCTAAAGCTGGGCACCACGATCGCCTTGTTTTGCTTGGTGAGTTGGTTATACAGCTTCTGCGAATTCGGGAAGTTTGCCGCTGGCAAGGTCATATAGCGGTTGTAAGGCACCGTGTCTTCGCCAAAAGTTTGGCCATACTCCACGCTGTTCACCATTGCGCTGATGAACCCTTTCAGACCTTGGGTTGCCAGGATCTGGTTGTACTTCCGAATCTCGGCTTGATCGAGGGGTGCCCGACCTAAGAAGTGCTTCGTACCCAGTTCAATCACCTTAGTGTTGGGATAGGGCGTGTAGAACTCCTTAATGTAGAGCGAGGACGTACCGAGGGCTGCGATAAACTCCTTCAAGTTGATCTCGTTATTGCCCAACTTGCTTTCAAGCGCACTGAACTCGTTTTGGACAACGTAAGGTGCAATATCGCGCTCGAATACCTGACGATAAGCCGCACCAATCACCGTCTTGAGGTTGGCCTTATCGGTTAGTTGAGTCAGTTTAAAGACCTTGGTTTGTTCACGCTTCTTGGTGACACCTTGGTTAACGCGGAACTCAACATCTGGAGCCGTACGAATTCCCTCAGAGACACCCAACTGCACAAAGCGAGGGGCTTCTTCTTTGGTGATCTTGGTTGCCTTGTCACCAATCGAACCCAACCGCACCGAGCGGAGCGCTAGACCAGAGGGAGTCAGATAGCGCTCGTAGGGCACCACATCTTCACCGAAGGTTTCAGAGTACTCAGGGCTGTCAAGAATGGCATCGATCAGAGCATAGAAGCCTTTCTTCGCACAGACATCAAAGTACTTATTGATCTCCTGACGACCGTAGGTGGGGCGACCCAACAGACGACGATGGATGTACTCAACCGACTTGGTGACATAAAGCGAAGTCCAGTACAAGCTACGGAAGAGGTTTGACTTCGCCAAGCGACGGACAAACTCACGCACCGTGATTTCGCCGTTCTCTAGCTTGATTTCGTCAACCTTCAAACGCTGACCGCTATAGACATCACGACCAAAGACTTGCAGATAAGCTGCTTTAATCACCGCTTGGGTCGAGCTTTCAGCAAACTTGACACTAATGCCCTGGGTGCCACTGCCCTTACCAAAGGTGCCTGTATAGCTAGGGATTTGGTCGAGCTTAAACACCTTTGGCCCTAACGAACCCGGTGCAACACCACGTGCGCTTGGGTTGCTCAACTGGTTATTGATCCCAGGCCCACGATTGATCAGAATCCGGCGGGTATCTTTACCGAATGGTGCAGGGCGAGTGTTGGGGTTCTTCTTCTCTTGCGGGAAGATCGCACCAAATTGAATTTCGAGTGGATCGTTGCCAGAACCATAAACGTGCTGGTCGGGTAAGGGGCGATCGTACGCCGCAAAGGTTGTGATGAACTGAGGTACTTTGCGGAACGGTGCGCTGTACTTAAACAGGTCTTGTTGCGGACCCCAGTTGCGACACTCTTGCGCTTCTTGACCCAGACCCCGCAGGTAGGGCACTGTCTCTTCACCGAAGTAGTCAGAGTATTCTTGCGAATCGACAAGGGCATCCACCAGCGCCGACAAGCCACCCTTCGAGATGATTGAGAAGTACTTCTGCACTTCTTCACGAGAAGAAGGACCACGACCCAGAATATGACGGAAGGCCAACTCCAGGGCACGGCTATTGATGAACGGCTCGTAGAAGTTTTTCCGGTAGAGCGGAGACTTGGCTAAACGACGAACGAACTCCTTCATGGAGATTTCGTTGTTCTTAACCTTCGACTCCAGATCCGAAATTCCCAACGAGTAAGCGCGGGTAATGTCACGCTCAAAAACCTGGCGATAAGCCGCCTTCACAACCTCGTTCTTTTCCCCGGATGACAAGCCGGGCTTCATCACAAACTTTGGACGGCGCTCAGCCGCGTTGAAGTAGATTTGAGGCAGCTTCAAGCCTTGCAGATCGGCGGAAGGACGTTGGCGTAACTTATCAGAGGGGGTAGGAGCTTTAAATTCGTTAATCAGCACATCAAAGTACTGAGTCACGATGCTGGCGGCTTCTGCGTCTTGACGTACATAGCTAGCAGCCGCAGCTCTCATCTCTTGCAGGGCAACCAGGGTCGCTTCACCAGAGCAAGCACGCTCAATGATTTCGCGCAGACCACGGGTATTAACCGCAATGATGTTGGGGTCACCAGCTACGATCGCGTAGGTGGTGTAACGCAAAAACCAGCTCAGGTCACGCAGCGATTTTGCCATGTTGGCAGGGCCATAGCGCGAGACGCTGATTGGACGGAAGTTGGGTGGAATCACGACATTGCCACCGGGCGACAGGCTGAAAAGTGATTTCAGGCCGTCAAAAATACCACCGCCATTACTTTTTGTGTCGATGTAGGTAACGGTACCGAGCTTGGCTCCTTCTTTGGCGTCTAAGACCGTTCCAGCGACCGTCATCACTGGCGCTTCAGCAGGCTTTTCCAGGAAGGACATTGGCGAACCACCCACAAAGATGCGGTTAGCAGCCCGTGACACAATGATCTCGGCGTTGCGGGTGAGAGTTTCCGCGATTTCGAGGCGCTTTGCCCCAGAGCGGAAGAACGTTGCCAACTCATCTAGCTCGCCTCGCCCTAGGAAGCGGTCCTGCTGTTCGGCTTGAGAAATTGCGGATACGGGTAGAGTTTGATAGAGGTTTGGACGCGCAACTGAGCTTCCACCACTTGCTTTAACACTCATTGGATTTCAAAAGCTCCCTTTAACTGTGTTAAATCTGACCAGAGTGTCACCTGCCAACCTTCTGAGAACCATGAAGTGGCCCTCTGTGAGAACTCAACAGCGACGAAGGTCAACGAATTCATTAATTAGATTAAAACGATTCGGATCGATGATTCCTATTTATTAAGAACTATGAAAGTCCGAATTGCCTTATTTAACGTCAGATCATAGAGGATCTAGGGAGCTTAACTGAGAAGTCGTAAAGGTTTTGTTACAAAGCTTGTTATTTGCAGTGGATCGGCGCGAAAAACGCCCCAGAGTAGGGTGCTAGGAACATTAAAGGTGCGCTTTGCAAGATTTTGTTACAAAGCTTGATGTTCGATTTTTACAGGCTTAAAAGCTCCCACAGAGCAGGGGCGTTAAAGTCATCAATGACCAGTTGGGCACCCACCTCAGTGAGAACCTGGGGCGCGTGAGTCGAAGCGACTCCGATTGTAAAAATTCCAGCACGAGTCGCAGAGCGAATGCCAGAGGGGGAGTCTTCAAAGGCGATCGCCTGGTCGGCCTTCAGCTTCAGTTGCTCTAAGGCAAAGCAATAAGGAGCGGGGTCAGGTTTACCAATGCCTAACTCGTCGGCAATCACGACAGGTTGAAACCACTCCTGTAACTCCAGACTTTGGAGGGTGTGATGTACGTTTTCAGTCGGGGCATTGGTGACAACGGCCTGGTGTAGCTGGCGATCGCGCGCCCATTCCAGTAATTGGGTTAACCCGGTCATGCGCTCCAGGTTGGGAGCCAGGTGGCGAAATCGAGCTTCTTTCTCTTCGATAAAGCTGTTAGCTTCTGTTTCAGACAGTTGCGGTAACAGATCTGCAACGATCGCAGGGTTCAGCCGCCCACTGATATGTTTCTGATAAAACGCCTCGTCAATTGTCATGCCGAAGTCATTCAGCTTTTCTTGCCAGGCTCGAAAGTGGATCGGGTCGGTGTTGACCAGGGTGCCATCGAGATCATAAAGAATCGCAGATAGGGCAATCTTAGGCGAAGAGCCAAACGGGATAGATGACGGGTGAGTTAGCATGATTAGTTAACTGAGATCTTGCAGCATTCTCAATAAGCCGATTCTAAGCGAGGTTTGAGGTCAATATCGAACCCAAAATGAGCCGCAATATCAGCGTGAGATTGGATGCGTTTGAGTAACTGAAACCAGATAATCGAAGGGAACA
>DVDV01000003.1 GCA_015296075.1 Leptolyngbyaceae cyanobacterium M33_DOE_097
TGAAATTTATAGACATAGTAAATTGATGCTAAAAAAGTCTTAAGAGCTTTAGCTCTTAGGAAGAGGTTCGTAGCTTAGCTTTCTCTGATTTCTGTCTAGTCGATTGGGTCCACCTCACACACTCATGCTGAGTCCGATTGAGGATGCCTTGGCAATGGTAGGGGAGTGGGAGAGTGCAGGTGACAATGAAGGGGAGTATGAGAGCGCCAGCGATCGCCCGCCGCCCCAGCCACCCAACACCCCAGCGACCCTCAAAGAACAGCTCCAACTGGCTCACCGAAATGGATTGCGCTTGTTAAAGTTGGTCAATACGCTGCTTGACTTCTCTCGCCTAGAAGCGGGGCGGGTGCAAGCTTGCTATGAACCAACTGACCTCGCTACCTTTACCGCAGAACTGGCATCTGTCTTTCGCTCGGCGATCGAGCGAGCAAACCTGCAACTGACAGTAGACTGTCTGCCCCTATCAGAAGTGGTCTATGTAGACCGCGAAATGTGGGAGAAGATTATTTTTAATTTGCTGTCAAATGCATTTAAATTTACGTTTGAAGGCGAAATCTTGGTGAGACTGCAACGGCTCAACCACCAAGTTGAGTTAACCGTGCAAGATACAGGTATTGGCATTCCTGCTACAGAGCTACCGCACTTGTTTGAGCGCTTTCACCGAGTCGAAGGCGCACTGGGACGCAGCATTGAAGGATCGGGAATCGGTCTTTCTCTCGTTCAAGAACTTGTTAAACTGCATCATGGCACAATTAACGTCACCAGTGTTGAGGGGGTTGGCACCTGTTTTACAATCTTGATTCCATTGGGTACAGCGCATTTGCCACCCAATCAAATCGAGGCCAATCGTACATTACCCTCAACGGTTTCAGGTGCAAATTCCTACCTGGAAGAAGTTTTGCGGTGGTTGCCCGAAGCCGATTTTAGAGTACCTGCGATCGCTCTGGGTCTAGACAATAAGATCGCTGAGTTAGCATCAGCCCTACAAAACCAAAGTGTGCGATCGCAACACCGAAATAGGGAGGATGCTGAGTCTGCATCCCGCCGCTCTAGAATTCTTCTCGCAGATGATAACGCAGATATGCGAGATTACATTAAACGGTTGCTTAGCCAACAATATGAGGTACAAACGGTAGCAGATGGAGCGGCTGCCCTGGGAGCAACTCAACAACAGGTTCCAGATTTGGTCTTAACCGATGTGATGATGCCAAAGCTAGATGGGTTTGGCTTATTGCAGGCGCTTAGAGCCGATCCTCAGACCCAAGAGATCCCTATCATCATGTTGTCGGCTCGGGCTGGCGAAGAAGCCCGAATCGAAGGACTGGCCGCAGGAGCCGATGATTACCTGACCAAACCGTTCTCTGCTAAGGAATTGCTAGCACGGGTTGAAGCAACCTTAAAACTAGCCCAGTTACGCCAAGAAGCAGCCAAAAGCTTGCAACGGAGTGAAGAACGGTATCGAGCCTTTGTACAGCACAGTTCAGAAGGCATTTGGCGGTTTGAAGTTGACCCACCTATGGCGATCGCCCATTCTGAAGCAGAGCAGATTCAATACTTTTATCAACATGCCTATCTCGCAGAGTGTAATGAAGTCGTCGCACAAATGTATGGAGTTTCTTCTCCTGATGATCTACTGGGTGCCAAGCTTGACGACTTCTTGGTTGCATCTGATCCGCGTAATCTTGAATATTTAAAAGCCTTCATTCGGAGTGATTATCGGTTAACTGATTCTGAGTCCTACGAGTTTGATCAAAATGGCAATCCAAAGGTATTTTTGAATAATCTGATCGGCATTATTGAAGATGGTAAACTGATTCGCGCATGGGGAACACAGCGGGATATTACCGATCGCAAACGGGCTGAACTGAACAGTCAATTTCTCAGTCAACTCGATCAACGGTTGCGGCAACTCTCGACATCTGCAGCAATGGTACAGGAAACACTGAAAAGCCTGGGTGAATATCTCAAGATTGATCGCTGCCTCTGGGACAGAATTGATTGGGAAGCAGGCGTTGCAATCATCGAGCAAGATTGGTGCAGAGAAGATACTGTAAGCATTGTTGGCACGTATCAAATTTCAAATTTTATTTTGCCTGAGCTGTTTAACCTGTTCCGTATGGGGCAATCTGCCGTTGTTGAAGACGTTCAGACCTATCCTTACACCGCATCTTGTGTTGACAATTTTGTACCACTTAATGTTCGTGCTTTTATCTCTATTCCATGTGTTCACGAAGGGCGTTTAGTTAGAACTCTTGCAGTTCACTCTAAAACAATACGTAAGTGGCAACCTGATGAAATTATGCTGCTGCAAGAAGTGGTGGCCCGCCTCTGGTCGTTGATCGAACATACACGGGTGCTTGAAGCATTACATAAGAGTGAAACAGAGTTGCGGCATCTTGCCGATGCTATGCCACAGATTGTTTGGATCTCGAAAGCCGATGGGGAATTGGAGTTTATTAATCGACGTTGGCTAGAATACACAGGGTTGACGCTTGAGCAAAGCCGCGATCGCGCCCAAATATCACGGTTAATCCCGCTGGAGGACAATCAGCAGTTGGAGCGTGACTTCGCCCATGCTCAAGCAACGCGATCGCCCTATCAGTCTCAATTTCGTTTACAACAAACAGACGGCAGTTTACGTTACTTCCTGGCCCGGGCAACCCCTATTAAAGATGGGCAGGGAAATGTTCGTAAATGGTATGGCACCTCAACTGATATCACCGAGCTAAAACAACTCGAAGCCGAACGCACCCAGTTGCTGGCGAAAGAACAGGCAGCACGGGAAAGTGCAGAAAGCGCTAATCGCATTAAAGATGAGTTTCTCGCCGTCCTGTCTCACGAGTTGCGATCGCCCCTCAACCCGATTCTTGGCTGGGCTAGACTGTTGCAGACGGGCAACTTGGATGCAGCCAGAACTCAGCAAGCCCTGAGCACCATTGAGCGCAATGCTAAATTGCAGTCTGAGCTGATTGAAGATTTGTTAGATGTGTCTCGCATTCTACGAGGCAAACTCAACCTCAACGTTAGTTCAGTTGACTTGGCCACCACGGTTAAGGCGGCAGTTGAAACCGTGCGTCTAGCCGCCGAAGCTAAATCGATTCACATTGAAGTTCAGCTTAACTCTGCTATAGGTCTGGTTTCGGGTGACACGACCCGTTTGCAACAAGTCGTGTGGAATTTACTTTCTAATGCAGTGAAGTTTACCCCTGCTGGGGGCCGCGTTGAGGTCAGGTTGGAACAGATAGAAAGCAGCGATTGGCAACATACGAACGAAGCAGCAGATGCTCGTAGCTCTTTCCATCCGTCACCTCTACCTCTGATTGCTTCACAGGCTCACGCCCAAATCACGGTCAGCGATACCGGAAAGGGGATTGATTCCAACTTCCTGCCACATGTGTTTGACTATTTCCGGCAAGCCGATAGTGCGACAACACGCCAGTTTGGTGGACTGGGTCTAGGTCTAGCAATTGTGCGACATCTGGTTGAGTTACATGGTGGCACCATTCGAGCTGATAGCCCTGGAGACGATTTAGGTGCGACCTTCACTGTCAGGCTTCCAGTCGCACCAATGCAACAAACTGTTGATCAAATTTCTCAATCAGCGCAGCCATCTTTGAGTAGCTTAAAAGGAATACAAATTCTGGTTGTGGATGATGATAGTGATACACGAAACTACATTGAGTTTTTATTAGAGCAAGTTGAGGCAACAGTAATCACAGCCGCCTCCGCAGCCGAAGCTTTAGCAAAGCTACAACAGACAAGACCTGATCTGCTGCTGAGTGACATTGGTATGCCGGAAATGGATGGCTACATGCTGATGCGGCAGGTTCGATCGCCGCCCCCAGAACAAGGGGGAAACATTCCTGCGATCGCGCTAACGGCCTATGCTGGAGAAGTAGATCAGCAGCATGCTTTGGCGGTTGGCTTTCAACGGCACATTGCCAAACCCGTCGATCCGGAAGCTTTAATTAAAGTAATCGCTGCACTCTTATAATAGTTGCTGTGAATTTTCAGTTGAAGTGGTTTGGCATATCAAGACAATCAGGCCAGAAAGAAGGGCGGCAAAGAAACACCAAACCGAAACAAACACCTGATGCAGCAGCCAATGAGACAACAGAGCTGACACCGCGATCGCCCCTGCAAACCATCTCAAAGCATGATTAGAAGCAAGGAAAAAGGGAATTAAGATGATTAAGGCATAGATAACGCGATCGAAATCTTGCGAAAACCAGAGATCAAAAATTAATCGTGTAGTGTATTGAATCGAATGATGGAAAACGTCAACTTCCAGCCAATCAGGGTGAATCCACAAAGGCAAATAGAGTAAACTTCCATAAATCAAACCGATAACGCTTAAACTACGACTGACCCGTTGGATAATTGGGTGAGGTTCTAACTGCGCCACTGACCACGGTGCCCAAAACAGCCAAAACCAGTAGGCAAACCCCAAAAAACCGAGCGCACCCAAATTTGTTACAGTCACAGCACCCTCCATTAAGCCCAACCAGGTCAATCCCTCGCACGCTTGCTGAGCTGCAAATGCGATCGGAATGGTCGCAAGTGGAATATATTTAGGATTTTGCAGTGCGGCTAATCGCACAGAGTAAAGACCTGCCGGAAGTAATAAAGCACTGGCAGCAAAACTAGCGGATGCTGAAAAACACATCGATTTTCCTTTTCCTACTGGATTGGTTAGCTGAGATCTTGCAGCATTCTCAATAAGCCGATTCTAAGCGAGGTTTGAGGTCAATATCGAACCCAAAATGAGCCGCAATATCAGCGTGAGATTGGATGCGTTTGAGTAACTGAAACCAGATAATCGAAGGGAACA
>DVDV01000320.1 GCA_015296075.1 Leptolyngbyaceae cyanobacterium M33_DOE_097
AAAGCAGGCTATACACTAATCCTTGGGCGTGTTGAACAATGGTTTCCATAACCGTTCAGTTAAATTTTGATTACGCCCTTTCTTTCAGATTTTTCCTTCTTTGGCAACCCCTTGTTGAAACTGGTGCAAGATCTCAGATAATCTTCAACTCGCCCTGCTGCCACCCGAAAATGAGTTTTTAGTTTACCAATCCACCAGGGTAGGGCGCTTAGTTCCAGCAGATACTCTCGCCAATTGGTTGGCTTGCGATCGTCCAGCTCAGGGTCTTTGCCAGGGATTTGAGTATAGCGGTGATGCCATTTGTGGTAACGTCGATAAAACGTGCCGTTGTAAAAAGAAAGTAACCCTGCACACCAGGCAACAATGTCATTGATGCGGTTGTTAGCAAATGCTGTGCGATGGACGCATTCATGCATGGTTGCGAACATAGACGCAAAGGTAAAGCCATAGATAACCAGCGCCACAGCAGCGAGTAAAGGGCGATCGCTTTGAGTGGCCCAGAGATAACCACTGCCCCCCATAACAGCTAGGTGACCCGCGAGTTGCAAAGTACCTTGCACGTTCGACCGCTCGTTTAGTGCGTTCAACTCTTGCGCCGAGAGTAGCTGAATTGGCTTAACCTGTTTTAGGTCAGACAGTTCAGAGGACTCAGTTAGTAACTCTGTATTGCTATGAGACGTTGGACTAGAGGACATTGATTTTGCTGACCTGGATGCTAAGGATAGGGATCACCAGATGTTCCGAATAATTTTGTACCTCTTATTTATCACTGTTATTTGTAGCAAAGGATACTAACTGTTTCCCTGTTGCTCAGCATTAACCTTACGTGTGTCCTTGGTTGATTGTCATTTTTGCTTGGAATCTGACTGTTTACAAATGACAAAGGAGGACTGACCGTTTGGGTAACTGAGGACATTGGTAGGATGAAGGGTGGGAGTGTGGGAGTGTGGGAGCGTGGGAGTATGGCAGTGTGGGAGTATGGCTCAGTCGAAGCCTCTGCACCCTGTTCTACCTAAGACGACTATGGCTATGAATGTCATCCCATTGTAAGGATTTGACATGCCAAATCCCTACCACAGAAGGGGCTAGCACTGGGCCTTGTTTGTTTGCGAATCCCTCAGTGGTTGACTGTCTACCAAATCCAGCTTTGGTTAATTTGGGGCTGGCAACAGGGGCAGCCGAATCGTGAATGTTGTCTGGCTCTGCTTGCTACTGACCTCAATCGTGCCGTGCAACCGCTCAACTAGTCGTTTGACGAGTGCTAACCCTAAACCAGTGCCACCGTGTTTCCAGGGGTCGTTTTTAGGGATGCGGTAAAACTTTTCAAAGACTCGGCTCAGCTCCTGTTTAGGAATTTCAACCCCAGAGTTTGTCACTTCAATTTGAAGGATGTCGGTATTTGGGGTTGCTTCAGTGTTTGTCGTTGCTTCTATAGATGCTGAAACGTAGATCTTTTCATGTGGAGGGGTGTATTTACAAGCATTGTTGAGTAATTCTGTCAGGATATGCTCTAAATAAGCTATCTCAGTTGTAATAGGTGGCAGACTCGATGTGATTTTGAGATGAAGCTGTTGATTTTGGTTATGTACGCGACCCTCGAACGGCTCAATCATTTGAGCCAGCCAGACTGGCAGGTCAATCGTGACTAAGTTTAAGGGGTCTGTACCTGCATCTAATCGAGTCAGATCAAGAAGATTATTAATCAAGTTGGTTTCGCGTCGGCACTCATTTTTTAAAATGTTGAAATAACGAGTGATGCGATCGCCATGTGCATCTGATATATCTCTGGTTGGTAAGCTGATTTCCAGCATTTGAATCGCCATGCGCATATTTGACATAGGCGTGCGCAACTCGTGAGAAACCGTACTCAAGAAATCATCTTTGAGTTGATTCAGCTGCTCTAGCTCAACCACTTGTGCCTGAGAGATCTGATAAAGCCGGGACTGCCGCAGGGCGATCGCGCATTGATTCGCAACCTGCTCGACTAAACGAATCTCAGCCTCACTAAAAGAGTCTTCACAACCTCTAAACAGCCACAAATCGCCTAGCACACCCTGGTCATCCATCAGCGGACAACTCAGAATTGCCCACCGGAATATATTTCCACATCTGCGCGGGTGGGGCATCAGCAGCGCACAAAACTGGACGGGTCGCCCCTGCAAGAGTTGCTCATGAACCTCGGCCAGGTTTGAGAACGGAAACGTCAGATTTTGAATCGGTGTAATGTCTGAAGTAATGTATTCGCATGTGATTGTAGAAAGTTCTGCTTCAAAGTCATACAGAGCTGTATCGCAGCATTGAACACTTAGACCCCTGCCTAACTCCTGTACTGCTGTTTGCAAGATTTGCGTTTCATCGAGTGAATCTCGGACTTTGTCGGTGATCCGTTTTAACAATGCCTCAAAGTTTAATGCTTGTCGCAATTCCAGTGTTCGTTCTTGAACTTGCGTCTCTAGCAGTGCATTGAGTTGTTGCACTTGTTGATGCAGCTCCGCTTGTTGAATAGTGATCGCAAGCTGCTCTGCTAATTGGCTCAGTAAGCGTGTTTCCCAGTTTTGCCAGGTGCGCGGCGATGCACAGTGATAAGCAATCAGCAAGCCCCATAACGTTTTTTCGTGTAAAATTGGCACCACTAAACTGGCTTGCACCTCAAAATGGGTGAGGAATTCATGGTAGGAGGGTTGTACATTGGCAGACTTAAGATCTGCGATCGCGCTAATTTCTCCAGCTTGATAAATGGCATACTCATGCTGTGTCAAGCCTGGCTCACAAATGACCTGGCCAAGCATGGAAGGGTGTGTAACCTTGCGTTTCTCCGCTACGATTGTGCCGCTCCAGTCTGGATTAAACTGACAAATAACGACGCGATCGGTTTGCAGAAATTGCTGCACTTCTGTCACAGTCGTATTCAAAATCTCATCTAAATTGAGTGATTGGCGAATATGGTGGGTAATTTCTTTAACAAGTCGTTCCCGCTCAGTCTGTTGTCGCAGTTCGGCTTCAATTGCTAACCGTTGACTGATATCTCGTGCGAATGCAAAGTTATATTCCTTCCCATTAAACTCTAAGTAATTGAGGGTCGTTTCAATCGGAACTAGACTTCCATCCTTGTGTTGCAGTTGACTGGTAAAGGTGATTGTTTGCTGCTGTCGTAAGGTTTGCCAGTGTTCTGCCCAACTCTCTTTGAGAAAGTTGGGATCAACTTCATAGACGTATTTTGCCTGTAATTCTTCGCGAGAGTAGCCCAACATTTGACAGGCTCCCTCGTTGACCCTTAGCACTCGCGCATCGCTACCAATCCAAACGGCTCCTACAGCCGATCGCTCAAACGAAAAGTCAGCCAGACGAAGGGCTTCCTCGGCTTGTTTGCGCTCGGTGATGTCCTGCGAGATGCCAACCACCCGATATGGTTGACCAGTGATGTCATTCACTGCAAAAGCCCGCTCCCAGATCCAGCGGATGCTGCCATCTGGCTGAATAATCCGATATTCGTGCTTAAAGCCCGTCAGCCGATTTTGTTCCATGACCAACAGTGTTCTCGCTCTATCCTCTGGGTGAATTGCCTCAACAAATGATTTTGGCTGTTGGTATAAGCTTTCACACGTCCGGCCCCAAATTTCCTCATAGGCAGGACTAACGTAAAAAAGCTGAGTGAATTTGATATCAGCAACCCAAAAGACTTCACGAATACTTTCTGCAATTTGGCGAAATCGTTCTTCACTTTCACGTAAGGCTGCTTCTGTTCGCTTGAGTTTGGTAATATCAACTGCAACACCGCCAACCAGACAATATTCTTCTCCGGTTTGAATTGGAAATTTGTAGACCAAATACTCACCTAAACTGCCATCTTCAAGAGGGGCTGACTCAATAAATTCAATCATTTGGTTGGACTGAATCACCCAGTGATTATTGTCTAAATATTGTTGCGCTAAAGCAGTCGGGAAAATATCAAACAGCGTTTTACCGATAGCTTCTGCGGCTGTCAAACGTACCATCTTGAGCCAGGTTGGGTTGGCTTGAAGCATCTGTCCTGCTGCGTTTGAAATCCAGGCAGCCGCCGGAATGTGTTGCATAAATGCCTGGAACCGTGCTTCACTCTCTTGCCGAGCAAGTTCGGCTTGCTTCCGTTCGGTGATGTCGCTGACGGTGCCAATGAAACCAGAAATATTGCCTGTTTCGTCTCTCAGCGCGATCGCCCGTCCATTCACCCAAACTGTCACACCATCGGGGCGTAGATAACGGTATTCCAGCACAAACTCGCGCTTCTGCTGAATTGCAGCATTCCATTCATCAAACACCCGCTGTTGATCCTCTGGATGGATGATGTCAGCCCAACCCAATCCGTAGGCTTTTTCAGAAGCAAGTTGCGTCCACTCAGACCAGCGATCGTTGACGTAAGTACATTCGCCTTTTTCATTCGCCAGATAAATGCCGACTGGGGCACATTGCGAAAGGGTACGAAATCGCTGCTCACTGCTTCTAAATGCTTGCTCAATTTGCAGTCGTTCAGCTTCAATTCGTTTGCGATCGCTGATATCGATCAACACTCCCCTCAGCTTTGTAGGTTGATCATCTTCTAGCACAAGACTAACAATGTCATGTAACCAAACAATGCTGCCATCGGCTGCTATCATGCGATATTCAAGTTGTCCCTCTTGCCGTTGCACAACAAACTGGCCGCAGGAGTTGATGACCCACTCCCGGTCTTCTGGGTGAATGTGATTTTCCCAAAAGCCCGTCTCGGTAGACCACTGTTCAACTGGGTAGCCTAAAACATATTCTGCTTTTTGACTCACAAACTCAAACTGCTGAGTGACCAGATTAAACTCCCAAATAATCCCATTGAGCGAATGAATCAGTGCCCCATATTGGTGTTTTGATTTTTGTAACTTTTCTTCTGCCTGCTTATGTAGCGTGATGTCACGAGCAGTGCAATAAATTAACTCTTCTTCAACAACTCCAATTCCACTCCACTCAAGCCACTTATATGAGCCATCACGACAACGGTAGCGATTCTCAAAATGGTCTACTCGTTCACCCCTGACTAATTGCTTGATAACGTCTGCGGTGGCTGCCTGATCATTGAGATGAATAAACTCCATAAAGGGGGCATCGAGGAGTTGTTGCGGGCTGAACCCTAAGATTGGTTCGCAAGCGGCGCTCAATCGCTTAAAACGCCCATCAAACCCAGCAATGCAGAGAATATCGGAGGCAAGTGCAAAGAAGCGATCGCAGTTTTGCTCAGATGAGTGGGATTTGATCGGGTTTAGGTTGAAATACCGACGCATTTGTTTGGCCTGACAGGTACAGCGATGGATTTGACCAAATTGGCGAAGAGCCTTGCGAACTCGCTTCATAACCTGTCTCCTGGGAACGTGGCAGTTAATTCAAGTGACATCGCGATCGCAGGGGAGTGGATAACCGAAGCCTGCAAACCAGATAAAACACTAGACTGCACACTTATAGGATTCCTGATGTCTCTATCTAAAGACGGATTTTTAGGAAAAGTTTAAATTTACCTGGAAAATCATTTTGGTGAACGCTTGGAGTCTGCCCTGCTCAACCAAAAATTGCGCCAAGGCTGAACCTACTTTAGTAGATCATTTGTTCTATTTTGGTGAAAGCTTGGCAATCCGGAAACTTGGCTACCCATCTCCTCAAATCTGCTGGGTGATGTCGCTAGTGAGGTACGACGCATGGCTTTCATAAAGTACGACTCAAACGGCAAAACTGGTATGATGTTGATGTTAGCTATTTACTCTTCACCTGAAACTTTAATTTGCCGTTTTGACTGTTTCCCTGTACGCGTTTCAGCTTGGGTCTTAAGTTATGTCAACTCATTGGACTGTGCTCGTCATTGCTGACCCAACTGACGGCGATCGCACTTATGAACTTCAACTAAAACAAGACAGCAATATTGCTTATCACATTCTGACAGAGTCATTGAACACTGCAGCCTTAGCATTGTTTCAGTCTCAGCAAGTTGATGGCATTCTCTTAAAACCTTACTTTCCTTACACAGATAGCGTTAGCCTTTTGCGTCAGTTAAAGGAGTTGTTGGGCGATCGCTGCCCGCCGATTGTTGTAATTGACAGCGACAATGCCGAATTGGCAGTGCAGGCTCTAAAAAATGGCGCTGCTGATTATCTGGTCAAAGATCGCATCACCCCGGATGATTTGCGGTCAGCCATGCGCAGTGCGATCGATAATACCGACTTCCGAAAAGCTTCGCAAAGGAGTCAGGAACAGTTTCAAGCCTTGGTTGAAAACATGTTGGACTGCTTTGGCAGTTTCTCAGCGATCCGCAATGAGGCAGGACAGATCGTTGACTTTCGGATTGATTATCTCAACGAATCTGCCTGTGCAAATAACCGCATGCCAAAAGACCAGCAGATTGGTCGAAACCTGTGTGAGCTGTTGCCCGATCACCGTGACTCAGGGTTGTTTGATGAGTATTGTCGAGTGGTTGAAACGGCTGAACCACTGGTTAAGGATGCCTTTGTCTACCCTGGAACTGATAGCGAGCAGCATCTAATTCGAGCGTTTGATATTCGAGCCAGCAAATTGAATGATGGTTTTGTCGCGTCTTGGCGCGATGTGAGCGATCGCAGGCGCATGGAACTGGAGCTGAACCACACCATCACGGAGCTGCAACGCCAGGAAGCAGAAATTCAACAACTGAACCGAGATTTAACGAATCGGGTGGATGAATTACAAAGTCTGTTTGACATCATTCCAGTTGGAGTCGCGATCGCTACTGACCCCTCCTGTGCTGAGATGCAACATAATGCTTACCTGCGCGAGCTGCTGGGGGTTGATTCTGGCCACAACATTTCCAAGAGTGCGCCAGCCAGTGAACAACCGCCCTACCGGGTCTTGCAAAATGGGCAGGAAATACCTGTCGAAAACCTGCCGATGCAGGTAGCGGCTCGAACAGGGATTGAGGTGCGGGATGCCGAGTTTGATATTCTGTTGCCAGACGGCACTATTCGCCAACTGCTTTCCTACGCAAGGCCGCTCCATGACCAGCAGAACCAGGTAAGAGGGGTGATTGGCGCTTTTCTCGATATCACAAAACGAAATCAAGATGCTGCTGCCCTCAAAGCGAGTCAACAGCGCTATCGTGAGCTAGCCGAGGCGATGCCTCAAATGGTGTGGATGGCAGATGCAAGTGGTGCTGTTCATTATTGGAATCAACGTTGGTATGAGTACACGGGCTTGAGTGAAGCCGAATCGCTGGGGATGGCAGGGGCAAATACGGTGCATCCCGACGATCGCGATCGCACCCTCACCCAATGGGGAGAGGCGATCGCCAATAGAACTTCGTTTGAGATTGAATACCGCATTCGAAACCATGAAGGTGAGTATCACTGGTTCATTTGCCGAGCCGTCTCCACTCACGACCCTCAAAATCAGATCACAGGCTGGATTGGCACGCTCACCAATATTGACACGATGAAGCGGAGTGAAGCCTTGGTGCAGCAGAGTGAACAGCAACTCCAACGGCAGCTTGCAGAAATTGAAGCAATTTACCAGTCGGCTCCGATTGGGTTAAACGTGTTGGATTCAGATCTGCGTTTTGTGCGGATCAATCAGCGTTTAGCCGATATTAATGGCCTGCCGATTGAAGCTCACATTGGGCACACAGTGCAAGAACTGTTTCCTGACCTGGCAGACACCCTTGAGCGGCTTCTACAACCGATTTTGAAAACTGGAGAACCCTTACTCAATGTTGAAATTCGGGGTGAGACTCCGGCTCAACCAGGGGTGCAGCGTATCTGGCTAGAGCACTTTTTGCCTTTGAAAGCGGGCGATCAGGTGGTTGGCATTAGCACGGTCTGTGAAGAAATCACCGAACGGATTCAAATGGAAGCGGCCTTAAGAGCCAGTGAAGAACGATTTCGCCAAATGGCTGATAACGCGCCTGTGATGATTTGGGTGACAGATCCTGATGGCTATTGCACCTATCTCAATCGCGGTTGGTGTGACTTTACCGGACAGACCGAAACCACAGGTCTGGGCTTCGGGTGGTTAGATGCCGTGCATCTTGAAGATAGTGAGTCTTCTAGAAATAGCTTTTTAAGCGCGGTTCAACGTCAAGAGTCGCTTCGACTGGAATATCGACTGCGTCGCAAAGATGGTGAATATCGCTGGGTGATTGATGCGGCGAGTCCCTGGTTTGGTGACGAGGGGGAGCTGAAAGGGTTTATTGGCTCTGTGATTGACATTAGCGATCGCAAACAAGCTGAGCAAGACTTGATGGTCAAGGATGCACGACTGCGAGCTAGGGTAAACGCACATGATTCTTCATGGTTTGGTATTAGTCTGAGCATAATTGGTCAAGACCCTACACAAATATTGGTCATCCCATCCCGCTCGCATTCGCTTTGCCCGAGTGCCTGCCTTGAGCGATTTCTCTTGGTTA
>DVDV01000421.1 GCA_015296075.1 Leptolyngbyaceae cyanobacterium M33_DOE_097
GAAACATTTGTACTGTAGCCAGAGTGTCTAAAGACTTGTGCACTCAATGTTATAAACGGCAGAATGCGGGTTTCAGCCATTCATAAACGTTAAAACCGGACGTTTTTATGAGAATCATTCTCATATCGAGAATTGCTGATCCATAGTAGACGATCGCACCTGCAAAGCGGCAGGACGATTGAAAACTGAACCGGGCGATCGCTGTTGTTGATTTCAAAATTTCTTTAACTTAAGTCAAGTTCAATTGTCTATCGAGTTTGGCTAGACTAGAGACGACTACCGAGAGGGGCTTGCTCAATGGCTCAGAGAAAAAACGATACAGCGACCCTCTTAATTGCATTTTTGTTAACGTCAGGGTTGGTTGCCGGTGGGCTGTGGCTTGTAGTCAAAAATTTCTTTCCTCGGCTGAGTGGCAGCATATTTTCCTCGACGCAGCCAGATTCCAACCAGCCAAGCCCAATTCCAACTGGTGTGCAAGCGTTTAAGTTAGAGACGACACAGCCAAATCCGGCTGTGTTGGCGATCGATGGCAGTGTTACCTTGGTTGCCCTGGTCAAACAGTTTCAATATGCCTATACCCAGGTCAACCCCTCGCTTCGCACCAGTTATGGCTTGCCTGATGGTAAACCGAATGGCACAAATGCTGGTATTCGCAATTTGATCGACGGCAAAGTTAACATGGCGGTTAGCTCACGTCCGCTCAAGCCCGAAGAGTATGAGGCAGGCTTGCAGAGCATTCCGATCGCGAAGGATGCGGTGGCGATCGCCGTTGGTAGAGACAATCCCTACAAGGGCGGTTTGACAAGCCAGCAATTGAAGCAAATTTTTCAAGGGCAGATTACAAATTGGTCAGAGGTGGGTGGTCCTAACTTACCGATTAAGGTGATTAATCGATCGCCAAATAGTGGCAGCTACACACTGTTTCAAGAAGTTGCGCTGCTAGGGCAACCCTTTGCACCTGATGGAGCCAATTTCATCACGGTCAAGCAAGATGAAACGACCCCTCTGCTCAGGATGCTAGGCAGGAATGGTATCACCTATAGCACCATCCAACAGTTAGAAAAGCAGTTATCAGTCAGAGTGTTACCAATCGATGGGGTGCAACCGACTGACCAAACGGCGATTAGAAATGGGACTTACCCGATTAGCCGTGTTGTGTATTTAGCCGTGCCCACACAAACAAGCCCTGCTGCAAAGCAATTTATTGACATGGTTCTAACGCCGCAAGGGCAGCAGATTGTCAAACGGGTGGGCTTTGTGCCGCTGTAATGTATCGCCTCGCACTAGAGTGAGGACAAAGGGCTGAGGCCCTTTTTTACTTCAGAGCTTGTTTAATATCCTAAACTCAATGCGTGCTGCTAGATTTATCGGTTTGCTTGAACACACTTTTTTACTTCAGCTTGCTTTTTCGTAGCAAAAGTGGGCAAAACCATCCAAAAAAATTTCGTTTTATTAGAATTTCTAAATTTCTTGAAATTGCTTTGTAACTTCCCTGTGCGCTTTTCGGTTTTTCCTTCTATAATCACGTTTTCCCGTTCATTTCAGGAAAACCACTATGAACAAACAAGAACTGGTAGATGCGATCGCTGCAAAAGCTTCTGTTACCAAAAAAGATGCAGACATCATTCTTTCTGCGATTACTGAAGCCATCATAGAAGCGGTTGCCGAAGGCGATAAAGTCACACTTGTCGGTTTTGGAACCTTTGAACCCCGCGATCGGCAAGCTCGTGAAGGTCGCAACCCCAGCACTGGTAAGCCAATTAAGATTCCTGCGACAACCGTTCCAGGTTTTTCGGCTGGAAAACTGTTTAAGGAAAAAGTCGCTCCTTAACGTTTTTACCGCGCAGTAGCGGGGGTTACACAGGGGTGATGCCCCCGCTTTTTGGTTGACTTCAGTCATCTCGTCAAAAGCTTGACTCAAAACTGAGTTGGGCACGTCGTCTTTGGCAGGTAAAGCGGATGCCGTGGGTGCCCTACTTTTGTTTTGCCAAGGCAGAAAGCCGTGGTGTAGGGTTGCACAATTTTTAGAACAGCGCGATCGCGAGCCATCAGGCTGCCTGCGTTGCCCCAAGCCAAAATCAGGGTATTGACTTGCTGGCATAGCTCAACCAGGTAGCGGTCATTTTCTTTGCCAATCGGCTTTTTAGCCTTCTTTAGCTCTTGTGGGAAAGCGGTGCAGTAAGCGAAGAGGTTGCCAACGGCGATCGCGCCATAGCCCCATTGTTTAGCAAGACTGACACATCGCCGAATTGTTGGGTCGTCGAGTTCAGCGTCGGCTCGACTGGGGTTCAACATAATGAAGCCAACGGAGGGTTGGGTTTCATCCCATTTGCGCCACAGGGTGTAGCGATAGGTTCCGGTTGGATCGAAGACTGCGCCAGTTTTCATTAGCCGAGGGGGTAGCCCCCAGGCTTTACGGCGTGAACGTATTCACTGCCTGATTCAGGAAAGCCTTGCCGATAGGCTGCCGCTTCAGGTTGGCCCCACCCCAATTGCAAAATTAACTCTTGAGCTGGCTCTTTTCCTTGTGTTTGTAGGCTTAACCAGTGCGATCGCTGCTCAATGCGATCGACGTCGGTGGGGGATATTTTGCGATAGTCCTTACCTGCATTCAGGCTGAGATACAGGTCTAGATCGCGGGTTGCGTCTAACCAAAACTCAAAAATCGCTGCTTTGGCGGAGTCCAGTAAGTCCAAATCATTTGGCAAAGCGGCCAACTGATCATCGACTTTCGGAAAACGAATTGGCTTGCCCTGGAAGGTTAAATGATGCCAAACAACGCCAGAAACACCGTGCTGCCGCTGGTAGTCATGAACGGCAGAGCGAAAGTTTTGGTAAGCGGTGAAACTCTGGATGCCATCGGTTTTGAGAAAAAAGTCAATGGCAGGGTTACCTGACGGGCTAACCGGAAGGCTAAGCCGTTGCCCGTTCATACACGCTTTGCGTTCGGTAGCAAGAATGCGGATTAGATCTTGGGTGTTATAAACGCTGGACATCCGGGTCTGCGAGTGACGTTTTCCACAGTGTAATAATTGTGGCTCAATCTGCAAGTCACACGGGTAACAGATTTCACGTTCTGTTACTCTTTTACCAATTCTGTATTGATTTCGTTAACCAGACGACGCTTGAGTTCAACGGATTCATTGCGGGGCAACAGGTCAAACAGTTGACGAAACTTATCATCAACTTGCTCAAAACTGATATTGCCAATCTCGTTCAAAACAACTTTGCCCTTGGCATCAAACAAAACGGTTTGTGGCACGAAACCGTTATAGTAATACCCTGCCTCATCAGGGGCGTAGTTGGCTTTAACAGGTAACGAGTCAACCCGGATAGCCAAAAAATCAGTGACGCGACCATAAAACCCTTGCAACTGAGAGACAACCGTCGAGTATTGTTTGCAGTCGCTACTATCGTCGATGTAGAAAACCAGTAATGTCGGGCGATCGCGCTGGAGAGCTTCTGCTAAGGAAACTCTGGGGGGTACGAGGGAGCCATTGCCAGCAAACAGCGCAAAGATATCGCCTTCAAAGCGGTCATCGTTTAGCCCAGCGATCGCGCCTGGTACCCCTAAAGAAGCCCAACAGATTAAAACGGCAATTGCAACCAAAAGCACAGAGCGCAGCTTAATATATTGCTGCCAGATGCTGCTTAAAAAGCGATTAAAACCAGAGCGCATAACCATTACCGAACAAAAGGGCTTATATCTTACCTTTCCCATTAAAGCAGGTGTCTGCCGTCTTCGTTTTGCCAAATTCAAAAACCAGGCAGAGACGCTCTCAATGGCTCACTTAAAGGAATTGTGATAGATAATTTCTCAGAAAGTGTCTTTACAAGCGGCCTACAGCTAGTATAGGAATTTCGATAATGAACTCGGCTCCCGTCTCTGGTAAAGACTGGCACCAAAGCCGCCCTTTGTGCTTTTCCACTACTACTTCGTGGCTGATGGCTAACCCTAACCCTTGCCCCTGACCTACAGGTTTAGTGGTGTAAAACGGCTCAAACAAGTGAGATTTTGCTTCTTCTGAGATGCCAGGACCGTTATCGCGAATCCGAATCTGAATGGTGTCAGCAGTAGCCTGGGTGGTTTCGATCCAAATGCGTGGCTCGGTTTTGGCCTGGTTACAAGCATCGATCGCGTTATTGAGCAAGTGCAAAATAACCTGGTTGAGCTGACTGGCGTAGCATGTGACGAGTGGCAGGCTGTTGTAATGTTTCACCAATTGAATGTTGTTGTAGCGGAGGCGATTTTCTAAGAGAACGAGTGTGCTTTCAATGCCTTCGTGGATATCGACAGCTTTTATATCGGACTCGTCTAAGCGAGCAAAAATGCGAAGGGCCAACATCAGTGTATGAATCCGATCAACGCCTGTTTGCATCGATCCCAAAAGTTTATATAAGTCATTGACCAAAAAATCAACGTCTAATTCTGAGATCGCGGCTTGAATGGCAGGAGAAGGATGGGGATATTCTTGCCGATAGAGTTGAATCAGCTGCAATAGGTCTTTGATGTACTCTTGAGCGGGTTTTAGATTGCCAGCAATAAAACTGATGGGATTGTTGATCTCGTGAGATAGGCCAGCCACTAATTGCCCAATTCCGGCCATGCGCTCTTGTTGAATCAAGCGAATCTGGGCTTTCCGCAGCTCTTGTAAAGCATTCGACAACTCATTATTTCTGGCGGTTAGATCTTTTTGTAGGCGATACAGTGTGATTTGCGTCTGAATGCGGGCGTTGACTTCTTCAAACTGAAAGGGTTTTGTAATGTAGTCAACACCACCGGACTGCAACGCTTTCACTTTGTCTTGTAATTGATCCAGCGCACTTAAAAAAATGATAGGAATAGTACCAGTGACTTCTTCCTGTTTTAACCGCTGGCACACTTCATAGCCTGTCATATCAGGCATATTGATATCTAAAAGAATCAAATCAGGTGGTAGAGTTTGAGCGGCTAAAAGAGCCATCTTCCCATTCAACGCCTTACGCACGTTATACCCTCGCTCTGCCAGCATTACTGATAAAACACGTAGATTTTCAGGGGTATCATCTACAATTAAAATATCAATCTCTTGAGCATGAATATTCATTTTAAAAGGCTCTACCAACGAGGTTTATTTGATAAAAGTTGGATTGTTTCAGATGCGTTTAGCGGTTTAGAAAAAAGATAACCCTGACCAAATTCACAGCCTAATTTTTTGATCTGATCGAGTTGAATTTTTGTTTCAATTCCTTCAGCGATGACATTCATATTCATTGTCTTAGCAATATTGATAATCACAGGTACAAGTCCAAGATTATTTGATTGACTATCAATGTTCTGAATGAAGGAACGATCAATTTTGAGAATATTGACTGGAAACGAATGAAGATAGCTCAACGATGAATAACCCGTGCCAAAATCGTCAATGCTCAGTTGAATCTGGCGATCGCGCAGTTGTTGTAAGGTAATGGCAGCCACATGGGGGTTATCCATAATGGCACTTTCTGTAATTTCGAGTTTTAAGTTGCTGGGTGCAATAGAGGTTGTCGCAAGCAGCCGATCAATCTGCTCGATTAGACCAGGGTGCATAAATTGACGGGCAGAAACATTTACACTCATGCTGAGGTTATGCGAAAAGCGTTGTTGCCATTCACATAACTGGTGGCATGCCTGCTCTAATACCCAGTTGCCAATCGGCACGATTAATCCGGTTTCTTCGGCGATGGGAATAAAGATGCTGGGTGGAATGGAGCCTTTTTGCGGGTGTCGCCAGCGAATCAGGGCTTCAAAGCCAGATATACTACCTCCTTGTAAATCAATGATGGGTTGATAGTAAAGCTCAAACTCTTCTAGGGCGATCGCCCGTCGCAATGCAGTTTCTAACTCAAGTCGCTGAAGCGCAGCGGCATACATGGCGATTTCAAACAGACAATATCGGCCTTTGCTGGTGGACTTAGCCCGATACATGGCCGTATCGGCATCTCGCATCAGATGTTCGGCTCGCTCGTAGGTGCCATTTCCAATCACAACGCCAATGCTAACGCTGACAAAAATTTCGTGAGTATCAATTTGAAATGGTGGCTCAATTTGTCTGAGGATTGAGTTTGTCACCGCGATCGCCTGCTCAACCTGGTCAATCTGGGGTAGTAGAATTGCAAACTCATCGCCTCCAAAGCGTGCCAGGGTAGCATCGGCAGGCAGACAATGCTGCAATCGCTGGGTGATAGCTAATAGAAGATGATCGCCAACTGAGTGCCCCAGGGAATCGTTGATCACTTTGAAGCGATCGCAATCTAAGAACAGCACAGCCAACTGCCGCATTGAATCTTTGTGGGTGGCTCGCAAGGCTTCTTCAAGTTTTTGCATGAAGAGAACTCGATTGGCGAGTCGAGTTAGAGGATCATACAGGGCAACTTCGAGTAATTTTGCATTTGCAAACTCTAGTTCGCGGGTACGTGTTTCGACCCGTTGCTCTAGCTCAGCGTTCAGCTGGTGGATCTCTTTTAAGGCCAGTCGCAGGGCTAAATGGTGGTTAACCCTGGCTAGCACTTCTTCAAAGTTGTAAGGCTTGCTGATGTAGTCAGCCCCACCCGCTTTGAAAGCGCTGACCTTATCAAAGGTCTCATTCAACGCACTTAAAAAGATGACTGGCACACTGGCTGTGAGTGGGTCTGCTTTGAGTTGCTGACAAACCTCATAGCCACTCATATTGGGCATCATGATGTCTAGCAAAATCAGGTCTGGTACGGCTGCTTTTGCGGCTGTTAGAGCCATCTCTCCATTAATTGCTTTTCGAACGGTGTGCCCCTGGTGATTAAGTAGTGTGCAGAGAATTCGCATATTCTCTGGGGTGTCATCGACCACTAAAATATCAGCCTTCATTGCCCCCGCATTGGCTAACGAGCAAGCTATACCCGCAGTTGAATGAGAGCAGGCAACGTCAGTGGGTGAATGGTCAAACATCATGAGCGGTTTTGAGGTGAATCGAAAGTGTGGAGATCTAAAGTTGAAGATTTAGCCTCTGCCAAAAAATTGCAAATCGGCTCAACAGATTAGTTTCGGACTCGTCTCTAAGTCTAAAGACTGCGATTCGATGGTTCTGATTGCTTCATGTTTTAATTTGAGCGGCTGCCAACTCCATAATTGTGTCAAAACGGTAGTTTTCTAATAGTTGAAATAGGGCTTGGTTGATCACGGCCTTTTCTTCAGGCAATTCAGCAATTAGCTCTTGAATCCGGCAATCGTTACCCTGAGCCGCTGCTTGGTACAGAGATTCCAACCAAGTGAGTGGCAAGGTTGAAAAGGCTTCTGCCGGAAATTGAACTGGGGGAGCCATAACTGGCTGATTGGTCGCAACCTTTTTATCTGCATAGATATATTTGGCACCGAGATATGTCTCAATTTTTCCCAGAATTTCATGCTCGCGAAACGGTTTTCGCACAAAGTCGTCGCAGCCTGCCTTTAAAATCTCTTGTCGTTGTTCTTCAAAAGCACTTGCTGTTAAAGCAATCACGATGGTGTTTTGGCCCTCAGAACTTTGCTTAATGCGACTGGTAGCTGCTACCCCATTTAGAACAGGCATCCGCATGTCCATCCAAATCAGGTGGGGTTGCCAGCGCTCCCACTGGGCGATCGCCTCTTCCCCATTTTCAGCCTCGCGGACATCAAACCCCAGGCTTGTCAGCATTCGCACCAGGATCAGGCGGTTTGTGGGGGCGTCGTCAGCAACCAAAATGCGATACTGGGGTTCACCCGGTGCTAGCCCTAACACACGCTGGGTGGGGACACGACTTTCTAAAACAACCGCCTCTGGTAAAGCTAACACTGGAAGTTGAAACGAAAACCGACTGCCCTGTCCGAGTTGACTGCTGACGGTCAATTCGCCCCCCATTAAGTGGACAAACTGCTGACTGATGGGTAGTCCCAGCCCTGTTCCTTCTTGCGATCGAATACCAGCGGCGGTTTGGCTAAAGGGCTGGAATAGGTGATCAAACTCGCTGGGATCAATTCCAACTCCGGTATCTTCAACAGTGATGGATAGCAGATGGAGGTTACTTACCTCTGCTGAATTTCCATTGCTGGCAAAATTCTCATTTAGATTGGAAATCGCTGCTTGCAGAGAATCAGGGAAAGCTTGCTGAGCAGATTCGTCACTGCAGTCGAGTTGAAGGCGTAGGATGATCTCACCAACTTCTGTAAATTTGATCGCATTACCTAACAAGTTGATCAGGATCTGGCGCAGTTTGCCTTCGTCGGTGTAAATCATCCGTGGCAGATTTGAGGCTAGCTCAAAGTGCAGGTTTAGCCCTTTGGCTTGTGCCCGGAGACTCAGCATCTCCTGAATTCCATCTAGCATGCTGTAGAGATCAAAGCGACCGGGGTTAAGAGCCATTCTCCCGGCCTCGATTTTTGACATTTCAAGAATGTCGTTAATCAGGGAGAGCAAGTGTTCGCCACTGCGGCTAACCGCATCAATATACTCTTTCTGCTCAGAAGACAGGTTGTCGTCCCATTGCAGCAGTTGGGTAAAGCCGAGAATTGCGTTGAGTGGGGTGCGCAGCTCATGGCTCATGTTAGCTAAAAACTCGCTCTTGGCCTGGTTAGCTGCATCGGCTGCATCTTTTGCATGTTTAAGTGCTGTTGCTTGTTCGCGGGTGTGGCGCAGCAATTCTGCCTGTTGAATCGTAATTCCCAGTTGGTCACCGAGCTGAGTTACGAGTTTAACTTCAGTTTCAGTCCAATAGCGGGTAGCCCCACTTTGATGCACCGTGAGCGTGCCCCACAGCTGGCTTCCTAAGCAGATGGGGACTGAGATGTAGGCTCTCACCTGAAGTTTTTTGAGGAGTTGTAAATCGTTTGGGGCAAAACCTGCGCGTTCAACATCGGTAATGCAAAATATCCCCGCGCCATAGCTGCTGTCTTGAATTTCGTGCTGACTGGTAGGAACTGGATTGACACCAACTTGCGGGGTTTGCGCTTGGAGTTGCTGTAAGGGAGGCCATTCTAGACCCACCGATTCATAGACCAGTTGTTGCTCACCCGTCGGGGCAAATCGGTGGATCACGACACGATCGCAGCAGAGAACGTGTCGTAAATCATTCGTCGCGGCATAAAAGACGGTATCCAGATCAAGCGTCCGGTGCATGTGGCGAAGCAGACGTGAAACCGCTTGATCGCGTTTGGCGCTTTCTTGCAGGGCTGTTTCAGCGAATTTGCGGTCGATCCCAAGGGCGATCGCTTTCGCGACAATTGTGATTTCGTCAATCACGGTTTCAGACAGAGTGTGTCGGGCAAAGAGCGCGATCACCCCCAGCAGTTGATTTTGAATCAGGAGGGGATAGCCTGCAAAAGCGACCATACCTTCACGCACAGCCCAGTCGCGATCGCTAATATGGGCGTCAGTTTGCACTTCATTGGTCAGCAGGGGTTGGCGAGATTGGGCGATTCGGCCAATTTTAAATTGACCCACTGGAATCCGACTGTGTGCCCCATCAAGGTGGGTATACAGACCTGCGCTGGCACAAAGCTCTAACACATTATCTTGTTTGTTGTACAACCAGATCCGAACAAAAGCGGCGTCCAGGTATTTGCAGAGGGCGGTGGCACAGCGCCCCATCATGGTCTTGAGCGAGTTACCCCCAGCCAGGATGGTGCCAATGTCAGCCCGTAAGGCCGCCATTTTAATCTGTTGTTGTTGAATGACTTCTGCCTGCTTCCGTTCAGAAATGTCTTTGTGAGAACCGACAACCCGGTAAGGTTTGCCCTGTCCATTGCGGAGGGCAATGCCGCGGGCCAAGATCCATCGGGTTTCGCCTGATTTATGCAGGGCGCGAAACTCAACCTCGTAGTTGGGAATTTTGCCATCTAAATAATTGGCCAGGGTTTGCTTCACCCGATCAGCATCAGCGGGGTGCAAGATCTTGTGAAACGTATCAATTGTCGCTTCTAGTTCGTTAGCGTCATAACCCAACATTTCTTTCCAGCGGGCGGAGTAATAGCACTCACCCGTTTCAACGTTTGAGTCCCAAACGCCATCATTGACCCCTTCAACGGCTAGGGCAAAGCGTTCTTCACTTTGGCGTAAGGCGGCCTCTGCTTGCTTTTCACGGGTGATGTCATTGAGAGTAAAGATGACCCGATCAACTGTACCCGTAGGAGAGAGTTGAGGGCTGGCATTTACCAATAACCAGCGTTGCACCGCCCCATTCTTGCCAGATAAGCCTAACAACTTGTTGCGAATGGGTTTACCCTGCGCGATCGCCTGTCGGTAAGGTAATTCCGCATCGGTGTAAGGGGTGCCATCCTCTTTGAGGAACTGCAAGGACTGCGTAAAGCTCTCTGCCGGGGTGCTATTTGTTTCTAGGTCAAGCATTGCGATCGCCGATTGGTTGGCTAACAAGACGCGCCCATCGCTGTCTAACAGCTCGACCCTAACTTGCATCTCACTGATTAGAGTGCGAAATTGGGTTTCGCTTTCTCGTAGGGCTTCTGCGCGAATCTGTTGCGCCATCAACCGTTGGTCGTAAATCGTGCTGAGTAAGGTCAGCCCCAAGATAAACAGTGCGCCAAACCCGATCCCAATTCCTAAAAGAGGGGATTCCATTCCTCCTTCTGCTATAAAGCTCAATTCATGGGTCGGCATGAAGTGAGTCGCAAACATGCCCGTGTAGTGCATGCCGTTGATAGCTAAACCCATAAAAATAGCACTCAGCAGTTTGCCCCCAAGATGGTTACGCAAAACCTCTTGCTGAAATTGTCGTTGTAGCCAAAGAGCCGCGAAAGAAGCCCCAAAGGAGATCGCAATGGAAAGTAACACGAGCGATCGCTGGTAGTGAACGGCGGCTGGAAGTTGCAACGCTTGCATACCCAGGTAGTGCATCCCCGCGATCGCACCACCCATAACTAAGCTACCGAGCAGTAAGCTCAACCAGCGGAGCTGCTGACGGCTGACTAAAAAGAGTGCGATGCCTGACGCGAAAACGGCTAATAACCAGGAAGCAACGGTAGTCAAAAGCTCGTATTGAACGGTCACTGGCAGGTGAAATGCCAGCATGGCAACAAAGTGCATTGACCAGATGCCTGTCCCCATGGCAGCCGCCCCACTAAGTAACCAGAGCAGCCGTGGTCGATGGGAGGCAAATGGAACCACCTGCCCGGCGAGATTGAGCGCGGTATAAGAGGCAAAGACTGAGATTGCACACGATAAGGCAATTAGCCACGGATTGTAGATACCAACAAGCTCAGTTTGCATAAGAAGTGGTGCCTTTGCTTATCTCGAACAAGTGAAAAACGATGAATGGGTAAAGTGCATATTCAAAGTCTGAAATGGCTCAGTAAGTGAACGCAATCAAATTAGAGATTTTTGGGAGTGGATGAGGTGGAAAGCTTTGCCTGGAGGAGAAAACCCCAGCCCCCTGGTTACAGTTAATTTCACCTACCCACTGCTCTAAGAGAACTGCATCAGAGTAATGAAACGCGTCAAGTTGAACCAAATAGTGTAATCAGGCTGTTGTAATTAAAAAAGATTGATGCCCCTAATTTGAAATAAAGACCCAAGAATAAGGGAGGATTTTGAAGGTATTTTGGCAATTCTTTAAACCCTGAATCAATACCTGAAAAATAGTCATTACCAATGTTTGATGTTGGTCTTAAATTAATGAGAAGAAATTAAAGTTTTAGAAATTTGCGGGGTAGTTGATTCTATCAATTGCTTAAGGCGGAGATGCACCGGGTGTCAGCATGTGTTTAAGAGATAAAGAAATAGCCCTAAAACTGATTTTTTCGTTTTAAGAGTGTTCTTGAGAATCGTAAGAATGCTGAGGTATTAAATAAAGAATAGTTATTGCCAGGAAAACTACTGAATTGCTGAAGATATCTTCGATACCTAACATGGCTGATTTCATCTATCTTCAGCAAGAAATAATTTGCCTTATTATTTTTTAATAACAAGAGGCTACGTATTTCTTCCTATGCTTTGGGTCAGTGCGATCGCCCTGAATCTCTACCAAATGATAGATGTTCATCAGGCATAGTACTTCCTGAAACCTTCGTCTCATGCAATCACACCCAACTTCTAGTGAGACATAGGGGCAACTTTTAAGGAGTAACTATCTTTATAGAGGCTATCTATGTATATTTTACTCTAGATCTGGTGTTATTTATTACAGGTTTAATAGCGGATTTATTCTGACAATCTGCTTAGGTAGACCAGTAAAAAGCATAAACAAGTATGCAACTTCTGCGGTTTTTTTTGCTGTTTACAAGAAGTTCGAATTTAACTTTTTAGCATCACAACTTAATTTCTTCTTAAGTTAGTTTTTGGTATTTAGATATTAGGAGTTAAAGCTTGCAGTGCTTAAAATAAGACATTTTTTCGCTCAATGGTTTGAGTCAAGTTTTGACTACGAGGATAGAGAAGAAACACTTATCATTCCCTTTGAAAAGGTCTAATCAACCTAATCGGGCGTTGCTGAACGTACCTATCATTTTTGGATTAGCATTTCCATGCTAGGGGCGTTTCGCGATCGCATAGCAGCTCCATTGGAGACAACGTCCTGATGGAATTCATCCGCCCTATTGGTAACGCTCAAAATCATGCTGTTTGAGCGCTTTACGTTTAACCGTTTACTGTTTGGGCGAAGTGTCGGTGTCGTCTTCAAACCAATCGTCTGCGTCTACCTCTGCTTCTGGGCGCTGGCTGGGCGCTGGGTTGGATGTTTGGCTGGGTGTTTGGTAGGGCGGCACGATGACTCGGTACTCGGCATCAACAATCGGTTTATTTGGCTCTGGTTCTCGTTTGTGAACTTCATCGCGGTTTGACTCACGGTATTTGTGAGAGTAAACCGTGCCTGATTGGGCGCTAGCCCTGGGTGCTTGCGGTGTCTCAAAAATATTGGCTGGACGAGATGGCTGAGGAGTCGTCTGCGTTGTGGGCGATGGCGCTTCGCGCGACGAAGTCGTTCGCCGATTTTCCCAGTCGTCACTTGGCGGGGCTTCCCAGTCGTCGATCGGGTCAACTGGGGGAGGAGTTGGTTGGGATGGTTGAGCCGGAGTGGTTTCGGAGCGACTCCAATCTTTCCAGGTAGCAGCATTGGGGCTACTGGTTGCTTGTGCTTGTTGCGTTGGGTTGGTAAAAACCCCAGTTTTGGGTGGGGCTTCTCCTCGAAAGGCTTGCTTTCGGGCTTCTCGCCGAATTTTGCGGGCAGTGGCATAGCTCGCAAGCTGGAGCAGTAACGAAATCGCCCACTGGGTTAAAACCCCGACCGCGATCGCCCCTAACACCCATAGGCTCAAGGGCAAAGCGGGCGTTTGCAGCCCTAAAAACGTTATCGACAAGACGCTTGACCAATTCGATTGGGCAAACACCGCCAATCCACCAACGACCCCTAGTAGTATTAGCAGGCGAAACAGCATGGGCGACCTTCACAAAAACAAGCAGTTGCATTCTACAAGAAGGGACTCCTGCTTCAGCTTATTGTAACAACTCCGAACCTGCGTAGCTCGGAAGAAGGATCAGTTAGAGCAGAGGGCGCGATCGCTGGGGCTAAGTGTGGCGTTGGTTGTTAGATAATCTTGTACCCACGTGCAAGCGTAGGTCAGTGGGTCGAGCTTCACAATGCGATCAACATTCCAAAGAATGATGCTTTGGTCATCGCCTGCGGAAGCTAAAAGTGGCAGGGTCGGATGAAAAGCAACCGCTCGTACCCCAGAGGTATGCCCGGTTAAGGTTGTGAGCAGTTTGCCAGTTGGGTGCCACAGCTTGACCGTTTCATCGATACTGCTGGTTGCCAGTAACCGCCCATCGGGACTAAAGTTAACACCCCAAACAGCGGCTTTGTGACCTTTTAACGTCTGCAATAAGGTACCATCTTGCTGCCAAACTTTTACAGTTGTATCACCGCTGCCGGATGCCAGTAAACGGCGATCGGGGCTAAAGGCGACATTCCAAACAACAGCTTGATGCCCTTTGAGCGTGTGGAGCGGCTGTCCTTCTTTGCTCCAAAGCCGAACGGTGGCATCGTTGCTGGCTGAACCAATCATTTCTCCATTGGGGCTAAAGCTAACATCCCAAGCCGCAGCCGTATGCCCCTTCATTTTTCCTAAAAGTTGACCGTCGAGACTCCAACGCCATAACTCGCCATTGGCTGCACTCGTCACAAGGGTCTTGCTGTCGGGACTCCAATCAACTGAAATGAGTGCATAGGGTTGACTACCCACGACACGCTTTAGCTTTCCATCGAGTTGCCAAACCTTTACGCTGCGGTCTTCACTCACAGTTGCGAGATACTTGCCATCTGGGCTAAAGCGAACTCCACCCGCTGCTGCTTTATGGGTTTTGATCGTTCGTTGCAACGTACCATCAAGTTGCCAGAGTCGAACAACTTCTTCATTACCCCCAGTAGCCAGTAATTTTCCGTCTTTGCTGAATTCCAGGCGAATTGTGATGCCGGGAATCTCCTTAATCGATCGCTGAAACTCACTTTGAGTTTTCCACAGTACCGCAACATTGTCGGCTCCAGCCGAGGCGATCGCCTGCCCATCGGGACTGAAGACTGCACCATACACTGACGCTGTGTGTCCTCTCAACGTATTCACGTTTTTGCCATCGCGATTCCAAAGCTTGACGGTTTTATCCCAACTGGCAGAGATGAGGGTTTTGCTGTCGGGGCTAAAGGCAAGGCTCCAGATTGCGGCTGTATGCGCTTTGACCGTTGCTCGCAAGCTGTTATCTGAGCGATTCCACAGGCGCAGCATGCCATCATCGGTAGCTGTCGCGAAGATTTGTTGATCAGGGCTGAAGGCGATCGCCTGAATGGTTGCGTTGTGGTTGGGTAGGCTTGCCTGAAGCTTGCCCTTGGGGTTCCAGAGTCGCACGCCCCCGTCAACGCTGCCGATCGCAATCAAGTTTCCATCTTGGCTGTAAGCGGTCGTGCGGCTACCCGTTTTTTGTTTTTGAAAGGTTCTGATTAACTGACCACTGGCAACATCCCACAGTTCACCCAAACTATCGGTGCCAACTGTTACTAGAGCCTTCCCATCTGGGCTAAAGTCGAGTGTCCAAATGCCAGATGCCTTAGTTACAAGCCTTCGATACAATGACCCATCTCGATTCCACAACTTAGCAACCCGGCTATCGCCGCCCGATGCCAAATACTTACCATCCGGGCTAAATTTTAGGGTGCGGGTTACTTCTCGGCTTGTGATTGTATTGAGCAATTTGCCATTCGGGTGCCAAATTCGGATGCTACCATCCACCCCGGCTGTTGCAATTTGTTGCCCATCGGAACTGTATGAGATGGCTAAGATGGCGGCTTGATGACCACTAAAGCGGTTCCTTTCTTGAATACTTAAGACGGCTCGTTCTAGGGCTGCGTCAATTTGTGCTTGCAGGGCAGCATCTGGTATGTTGAGCTTTCGCAGTTGTTGTTTGCCCCTAATTGCTTGTAATAGCGCATCAAACCAGCGGTTAGAAGCATACAGGGCTTCAGAAGAAAGGACGATCGCCCGTATCTCACTCAGAGCGGTTCGCTGATATTGTTGGTAGGCAAACACTGCCGAGAGAATAGCTACGAGCATTGTCAGCGTAACCCCACCGAGGAGCCACTGCTGAATCTTTAAGTTGCGTCGTTGCTCTAGCGATCGCTGTCGTTCGACTGTGAGGCGTGCCTCGGCTTCTTGCAAGCGCTCAGTTTCTGATAGACGTTGGGCTTCTTGTCGGTCTAACTCCTGACTGGCTGCTAAAAAGCGATAGTCTATATCGCTCAGGCTTTGGTTTTGTGACCATCGCAACACATCCTGTAGGGCTTGCCCCCGTAAAAGACGTGATTCATCTTGATAATCTGAAGCAACCCAGAGGGATAACGCCTGAGAATAGGGACGCAGGTGTTGAAGCTGTTGAGTCACCCAGTTGGGGTCAAAAATGGTCTGATAAATGTGGTTTTTGACGGATAGGGCATTTCCTCGCTTTTCGACCAGACCTGACAACAGCAACTCTTGCTGGTCTTGGCTATCAATTTCGTAGTTAGTTTGAGCAGTGGTAAGGTTTGCATCCGGTGCCTGTGCCGATCGCAGCAGAAGTTGTTGATAAGCGCCTAACAGCCGCCCGGCTCGCTGCTCGTTAAACAGGAGGCGATCGCGAATTGTTTTGAGGTGTTCTGGGTCGTCCTGTGTTTCCCAATTTGACAGGACAAATTGCTGTACCAAGCGATCGACCCAGGCTGTGGCTTGCTCAGCAGCAGAACTTGGCGTTTCGCCTAACTCGTTGCTTATAAGAATTTGAAGTTGAGTGTGTCGAGTTGTGACAAACAGATGACACAGTTTCTGAGTTAAAAAAGGTTGTCCGGCTGTCCAGTCGAGAATGCGCTCTAAGACCGCTTCTGGCTCTAGCGTGCTAGAGGCTAAACCGGGTAATAGCACTTTTGCCTCTTGAGGCTGAAAACCTCTCAGAGCAATAGCTTTAGCCGTATTAAACGGAGTTCGCGTTTTATCGTGAATCAAATCGCTCGGTGTTGTCACCCCAAACAACGCAAAACTTAAACGTTGATAGCTAGGTTGATCAGCGCGCCGATTGTAGCAGGTGCGAATCAGGGCAAAGAAGTCATCAGTTGAAAATTTCAGACTTAGAACGCTGTCGATTTCGTCGATAAAGATGACGATAGGCTCGGTAATTTGAGCTAGCAGCACGGTGTCAAAAAACTGACTCAGCCGATTTGGGAGTGAGAGATGCGCGTGCGATCGCCACCACTGCGCGAGATCGAGTTTGAGTTGAAAGCTACTGACTAGAGAGCCAATGATCGAGGCGTACCACTGCTCAGCGGTGACTTGCTGAGTTCCAATGGCGGTAATATCAATTACGCCACAGCGAACGCCTTGTACTTGAAGTTGTTGAGTGACCTGCACGCGTAAGCTTGACTTTCCCATTTGACGGGCATTAAAGACGTAGCAAAAATGACCCGCTAAAAGCGCCTCGTAGAGTTCAGTATCAGCTTTGCGTTTGACATAAGTGCGGGCACCTGACGGAAGGCTTCCACCCACCTGATATTTGTAAGACGCGGGGGCTAATAGATCGGTCATGGCCTTGCTTTCGGTGAATGCAATCAAACCGCAACGAATGGGGCGAAAATTTTATTTTAAGGTATGGGAAAAGTAATCTTGATAGAGCCGACAACTGGCAATAGCCTGATGTTCTTGAAAACGGATTAGCCCCATTCCCTGTAGTTTAAAGCCCTCAATTGGGCTGAGGTTTGCGCCATTGGGTGACTTGATCACCTGTTGCATCGCGTCTAACAATTCTGGGAAGTCGTGCAGGTTGCCCAGTAAGCGGCGCAAATGGCTACTAAAAATGCCATTAGGGGCGATCGCCTGAGACTCTAACTGTTCTAACGTGATGTGACATTGGCTCAATGCAAATAGTGCAAGTTGAGTCAGGTAAGGGTTGCCTGCTAAAAAATCGATTAAATAGTCGGCATACATATCGCTAGAGTGCAAACCATAGCGTTGCACCAACTCTTGCACCTGCGATTGGGTGAACCCCGGTAACTCAACTTGAAGACCGACATTAAACGGTGACTGATTGAGGTTGAGCGGCAGATAAACTTCGTTGGAATGCACGATCACAAGCCGTAGCTGTTGCCATACGTCGCTGCTTGCCACGCCGTGTTTTGCCCGTTCGTACCAGCCGCGCAACATGCCAAAAAAATCGGAGGCAATTTCGGGATAAGCAAATATTAGGTCAGCATCATCGATCGCTAGCACGAGTGGGGTTTTCTCAGTCGGCAACAAGTAGGTTTCAAAATAGCGACTTGCGTTGTAGTTGTTGCCAAATAACTCGCTCCAGTGTTGATCGAGGGTGATCGGCATTTGTAATGCTTGGGTTGTAACGGCACAAAACCACTGCAAAAATCGACTAATGCTGCTAAATATTTCGCGATCGGCAAATTGCAGGCTGACAACGGCTGTGCGGCATTCTCGCTCACGCGCCTGGGTCAAGATGCGAGCCATGAGAGAGGTTTTGCCATACTGGCAGGGCGCTTTCACCCGAATTAAAGCACCCGGATGCATCACTTCTTCGTGGCAAATTTGCTCGGCGGGCGGGCGGTAGATATAAAAGGGCGAATCAATTACCAGCTGCCCCTGTAAAGGAACTTTCTGAATCCGATTTAGGACAGTGGTAGTGGGGCTACTGTCTTGACCGATGTAATCATCTGCCGTAAGACTCAGGCCAAACGCTTCAAAATAGGAATCAAGAGTGGGCTGATCAACAGGCTTTTGCCGTCGCCGTACTTTCGTTAAAGTGTTCACACTTAGGCCCGTGCGGTCACTCAGCTGATCTAAGGTGTAAGGCTTAGAAGCGTTATCTTGCATTGCGGCAAGTTGCTCGGCGGCTTGTAGTTTTTGCCAGCCTTGAGAACTTAGGATGACACCTCGTTTCCGACGTTGAGACTGTTGCGACACGAATGTTGAAACCACCATGAAAGATTGAAAGAGGTTCATGGCAACTTTTGGTGATCTAATGGCAGGATCAAGATGTCTACCACTAGGAGATTGATCAACATTTGGAATTCCTTCAGTATCTTTTACCTGGTCAAAACCAGCTTCACCTCGAAAATTGGAGCCTCGATGGGTC
>DVDV01000312.1 GCA_015296075.1 Leptolyngbyaceae cyanobacterium M33_DOE_097
GACCCATCGAGGCTCCAATTTTCGAGGTGAAGCTGGTTTTGACCAGGTAAAAGATACTGAAGGAATTCCAAATGTTGATCAATCTCCTAGTGGTAGACATCTTGATCCTGCCATTAGATCACCAAAAGTTGCCATGAACCAACTCTCGGCAGTCTGCTCCAGCCGGATTTAGACCACCTACCAAGGAGCCAACTGGGCACACAAGGATAATTTGCGACTTCCGAACGACTGTTGATTTTGATGCCAACGATGATGGCTCAATTGCCAGATTGATCAGCGTAAACTCGCAGCTGTGACAAGACAACCTACTGCCAGTGTCATTGCCATTGCTCGTGTCACAATCACACTATCCCAACGGTTCTGAAGCTCTCGAATATCACGCAAAACCTCTTTTCGTTGAGCCGCTTCGGTCATTTTGGTGTTAATCGGCTTTGCCACGACTAAATATAAACTTAGTTGAACAAGCAACCCAGCAATCGCAATCAAAGCCAGCCAACTGATGAGAGTTCCCATAGGAGAAACCGCTGCGAATGCGATTGTGGCTAACAACCCAATCACGCCGAAAATTGGCATTCGGGCATCTGCCACTTGATGCAAATGCCCCATGACCTCTGCGATTGTTGCATCACTACTTTCAGCCAATGCCTGCCGACCAATCACAGCAAAAAATACATCCACCCCATAAACGACCCCCGTGCCTAGAACTGCCACTATAGGCAGCGCATCAATGAATTGCATAAGACCCTCCCTTCAATTCATCGAACAGCGACGGGGCTTGCGGCTGCCAGTTCAAGACCTGCCTTGCTTTTGCTGCACTCACCTGTTGATCGAGCACCAAGGCATCAGCAAAAGCACCCATCGCTTGTTGAGCATCGGTCAATGCCCACGATCGCGCTTGTCCTGGTACACCTGCCACGTCGCTCGCCGCTTCTGCGATCCTTTGTAAAGGGACAATTTGGCGATCGTCCGCCGCAATGAAGAGGGAACCGCTCGGGGCATGGTCGAGTGCTGCCACATAGCAACGAGCCAGATCCTCAACATGAATCAACGTCCATCGGTTCTGACCATCCCCTACAAACTGCACTACACCTTGCTGAAGTCCAGATTGAACCAACATTGTCACCAGTCCTCCACCATAACCGTAAACCAAGGCAGGTCGAATCACACTAGTTCGGATGTTCCGTGCCTTAGCAGCCAAAACCATGGGTTCAATTTCAGCCCGCCAAGCGATCAGCGGCGTAGGATTCACTGGACTGTTTTCATCCGCGATCGTATCTCCCGTGTTCCCCAAAATCCAAGTTCCACTGGTGTAAATAAACGGTTTGCCCGTTCCCTCTAAAGTCGAAAGAAAGATTTCCACGGCTTGGCGATCGAGCTTTGCAATTTCGGCATCATTCGATGCAGCCACATGAATTACGGCATCAGATTGCTGCGCCCCATTAATTAAACTTTCTGAATCATGCAAGTTGCCCTGAATGGGTTGGATGTGCTGCTTTCGCAACTTCTCTTCGGCTGTTGTTGATCGTGCTAGTCCCAATACTTCATGATTCGCAGCTTGGAGCGCGGTTGCGATCGCGCCACCAATATAACCTGTCGCGCCTGTTAGAAAAACCTTCATGTCTGTTACCTCTGAATGAGAATATCCTTAGCTTAGAAGGGTTGCCTCTAGAGGTCTTTCGATTTCTTCCGAAGTTTTTTTCAATTCTTCCGTTTCGCCTTAAATCTGATTGCGATAGGTTTTGGGTGTACAGCCCACGACGCGGCGAAAAGCAGTCGTAAAATGGCTCTGATTCTGAAATCCGACAAGTTGAGCGACTTGCGCGATCGTCAAATCAGGTTGCTTGAGCAACTGCTTTGAGCGTTCGATCCGACGCTGTAGAACATATTGATACGGGGATTGCCCGACAGTTTGCTTAAATAAACTCGCAAAATAGTGGGGACTGAGTTGGACAAGATTTGCCATCTCATTTAAATTGAGATCTTGTTCTAAATGATCTTCAATAAATGCCATTACATATCGCACTTGTGCTTTAGATAACCCGCCCTTGTACGCTGGGATATTGAGTTTGCGTGTAGCATAACGGCGGAGAAGATGAACACAGAGCATTGTCGTCAAGGATTCCACCATTAATTGCCCTCCCATACCACCAAGCTCTAACTCCGACTTCAGGGCTTGAGCAATTTGATAGACGAACGGATCAAGGATTGTTGACTGCGGCTTAAGTTCAAAATTCTCTACATCGATCGACGATTGAACAATGTGATGAATGTGGGCAGGGTCAAGCATCATCAGGGTGAAATCGCCTGGATCGTTCCACCGAAGTTGATGGCTAACCTGTGCAGGAATAATCGCAATTTCTCCACAGCCGATTTTCTCGGTTTGGCGCTTTCCATCAAACGATCGCTCTAACTGCGTCGGTTGCTGAAATTGATGCACACAGATAACGTGTTGAGAACCGGTTTTCTCTGGAAGATCAAATACGGCTTGTTGATGATGCTCAATATAAATCCCACGCCATCCAGATGCTTGACTAACAAGCTGTGGAGGATAAGGTAGCAGCGGTAGCGGATTGGTTACTTTTTGTGAGTCAATCTGTTGTGCCATTTCAACTGCTTACTGCGATAGAGCAATTAGAGACGTATTATAGTTTCCCTGAACCGATGGAGCAATTCGTGCCCAAACCCCTTGATGAATTTGCATAAAAAGAAGATTTGAGGGCTAACGGCGAAACGCAGTTGTAGAGCGAAGAAATAAGTGAAAAGACCGAAGAATGATTTGTCAAATCCACCTGATACCTTGAATCCATTTCTTGCAAAGGTTTGCAACTTCTCTTGCATAGTTTCATATGAGATGAGTAGTAGGAATAATCAGATTTACCAATGCATCTTTTTTACCAGAATCCTGAAGGAGTCAAGCTCTTAAACTGTGACATTTAATTCTTCGCTGAGGACACTTATTTCTTCACCCTACAGATGATCTTACTGTATCGATACAAGCGTGGCAGCATCCGTGCCGTTTCAGGAAAGACATGACGGGTACATTCCATTTTGACCTGGAAGTAAGAGCAAAATTAGCTTATTCGACCTTTCCCTCAATATGTGTAAATAATTACGAGCATCTACTTATCGTCAGAATCGTTGCCATACCCGAGAAATAGCCAGTTGACGCTTGCTCATTGAGAAATCCTCTGTCTTTAGATAAACCACTGCTACAAGTACTTGAGAAATTCGTGTACCACGGGTGAAGATTCATCCTGCCGCCAGGCTAATGCTAGTTTCAGCGTTGGAAATTCTCCGGTGATGGGTCGATAAATGACTCCTTTTGCGCTCAGGATTTGCATTTTGGAGAGTACAAAGGTAATTCCTACACCAGCGGCTGCCAGACCTAAACGAGTTTGGGCAAGTTCGCAGCAATTCTCGATATGAGAATGATTCTCATAAAAACGTCCGGTTTTAACGTTTATGAATGGCTGAAACCCGCATTCTGCCGTTTATAACATTGAGTGCACAAGTCTTTAGACACTCTGGCTACAGTACAAATGTTTCA
>DVDV01000391.1 GCA_015296075.1 Leptolyngbyaceae cyanobacterium M33_DOE_097
CGGGGGTAGAACGGCGATACATCGGCAAACTCGTGCAAGGTTTTTCAGGGGTTTGGCGCTTTTCCCTTGCACTTTAGCAGACTTGATCCTGCTTGAAAACTGGGCTCAGTCAGTCTTTGGCGTTTCTTCAGTAGGCCCTAAATAGGATTTAGAGAATTGGTATTACTCTGCTTCTCCAATCAGCGTGAATGCGGCCCAGTCTCTCGGTTCGGGATGTTTTTCCATCGTGGTTAACATTGCCTGCCGTAGTGCCTGTGCCTTGTCTGGATTCTTCTGAAAGTTCAGGTAAAACGCGGTCATTAACTCTGCGGTCGGCGCATCGGGAACTGCCCAGAGGGAAACAATCACACTGGGTACCCCTGCTGCAATCAGCGATCGCGACAAGCCCACAATGCCATCGCTTGTCACATCACCTTGGGCGGTATCACAGGCGCTTAACACGACTAGCTCTGCCTTGAGCTTCATACTCAAAATTTCACTTGGGGTGAGTAAGCCATCATTAACCTGGTCGGGGGAGTTGGGAGCAAGTACGATCGCACCTGGTGCATTGCCGTTATTGGGGGTCAACAGGCCATGCGTTGCGAGATGAATAAACCGTGCTTGTGGCATCTGGTTGATTACTGCTGATTTATTTGCAGCAGCCCCAATCATCGGTGTGGTCTTGAGCAATTGCGCGATAGTGCGGGCTTCTTGTTCGGCTGCGGGTAAAGGGATAAGACGACCCTCTAACAGTTTGGGCAATGTAGGATTGCCAACCACTAAAGCAGTGCGGTTTGAAGTACGGTTAAGTTGTTGTTGGTTCTGGTCAGTAAAACTCAAGACTTGAATGGAGGGTGCTGTCAGTAAGGTGTGCTGTTCAACCAGATAAGTGCCTTTTTCATTCAGCAAGGCAGGAAAGGGTACCAACAACAGTTCGTTTTGCGGAATAAAAATGATGCGGTCGTTGGGATTCTTTGGTAACAAGTCAGCGATCGGCTCAATCAACAATTGATGTAAGGTTCTGAGTTGGTAAGCTCCAAACTGATTGAGGCGAATATTCGTCGATTGAGAAGTTGAAGAGGATATTGCTCCAGAGCGACGCACACCTCGCCGTAGAACATCATGAGTGCTGGATACCAACTCTTGCATTTTTGTGGTTGAGAATTTGTACGGAATGTCGCGGAACTCAATCTGTCCTGTAGGACGAACTACCCAAATATACAATCCTTCCCCCACCACGGAGTATTCGACTAATGTAGCGTTTTGCTGGCGAGCGACCTGTTGAATTTGAGCGAGCGAGAGCGGCTGACTCAGGCGCTGAATCGTTTGAGACGAAGGTGAATCCCCTGCTAGTCGCGTTGCCATTAATTCAACAAAAGCGCGAGTACGACCCCGCTCTGCGACTTCCAGCGCTGTCGTGGTTTTGTTTTGAACAACCAGCGTGAGTTGTAACCATTGGTAAGGATTGACGAGCCGATCTGCTAAGAAAACTTTGTCCCGATCTTTCAGTCCTCCACGCAGGGATTCTACAATTTCGATCGCCTCATATAACGTTTCTTCTGCTGCACTTATTTTGCCGGAGTAAGCAAGCGTTTGGCCCAGCCCTGTAAGAATTAAACTCTCACTCAAGCGATCGCCAGTTTGTCGGGCAATCTTTAAGGCTTGCTGAAAAGACTCCTGTGCCTCACTATATTGTCTTAGTTTGTTGTAAACCATACCTATGTTACCGAGCGCGACCTGTTTGCTTTCGGGATTACCAATCTGTTGAGCGATTTTCAAAGCGGATTGATAATGCTTCATAGCATTGGTATGTTGTCCTGACTCGTAGGAAATCGTGCCAATATTGATCAGCGTTCTACTTTGACCTGCCAAATTGCCAATCTGTTGAAGAAGCTTCAAAGCTTGTTCAAACACCTCCAATGCTTTATTTCGCTGTCCTAAACTCCGGTAAGCATTACCCATGTTGTTAAGAGTCGCACTCTGACCTTCAAGATTGCCGATCTGACGTGCAATCTTCAGCGATCGCTCATAGAACTCCAGTGCTTTGGTGGGTTGGCCTAATTGCTGGTAAACATCACCAATATTACTGAGAATTGCTCCTTCTCCAGTGCGATAATCGCTTTGTTGCACCATCTGTAACGCTTGTTGGTGTGTATCAATCGCTTGAGCGTATTGCGATTGTTTTGTATAAATCAAACCCATCAAGGTTAGTGACATTCCTGCTAGCCAACCAGCATCAATGCGCTGAAACCCCTCGAATGCTTGTCGATAAGCTCTTAATGCTTCGGGATATTGTCCTAAGTTGTCGTAGACGCTCCCAAGGTTCATCAGAATGACCCCTCCCGCATTTGGATCGACTTGTCGAGCTACTTTCAACGAGGCTTCCAAAAACTCTGCCGCCTTCGCATATTGCCCCCAGCGAGTGTAAATACCTCCAATGTTGCTGAGATTCACTGATTCAAAGAGCCAGTTACCAGTTTGTTGGGTAATCAGTAACGCAGCTTGAGCAGTTTCTAGCGATTTAGTAAGTTGCCCCAAGTCAGCATAAGCTCGACCCACGTAAGTCAGAGCTATTCCCTCGGCCCTGCGATCGCCAGTTTGTCGGAAGACCTCTGCGGATTGTTGATGGAACACTAATGCTTTAGTGAATTGCTCTAAACTGTCATACGCGTATCCAAGAATGCCAAGCACTGCCAGCAATTCTCATTTTGAAACATTTGTACTGTAGCCAGAGTGTCTAAAGACTTGTGCACTCAATGTTATAAACGGCAGAATGCGGGTTTCAGCCATTCATAAACGTTAAAACCGGACGTTTTTATGAGAATCATTCTC
>DVDV01000340.1 GCA_015296075.1 Leptolyngbyaceae cyanobacterium M33_DOE_097
GAAACATTTGTACTGAAGTCAGAGCCTCTAAAGGCTTGTGCGCTCAATTTTATGAACGGCAGAATGGGTATTCCAGCCATTGATAGCTGTTCAAAATGAATATTTTTGTGAGAATTATTCTCATACTGAGAATTGCTGAGCGGGTGCAGCATGTTGTGCAGAGTGCCTTTAACGGTAGACGCATCGTGATTTTTTCCGGGGGGCCAGCCCAAACAGACGATGAGGCGTTATTTGATGAGATTCGCGCCATTCAAGCAGGGGGCGGGTTTGGCTCCATCATTGGGCGTAACTCATTCCAGCGACCTAAGGAGAAGGCGATCGCGTTGTTGCAGACCATCATGGGGATTTACAAACCAGGATGATAGCTGAGAGAAGATAAGCAAGAGCCAACTCTTTTTTCTATCTCACGTGTTGATCGAGTCGTTATTGGAACACCAACATGATTGATCTCTACTACTGGCCGACGCCAAACGGTCATAAGATTACGATTTTTTTAGAAGAAGCCGAGTTAGAGTATCAAATCATTCCGGTCGATATTAGTGCCGGAGAGCAGTTTAAACCCGACTTTCTCAAGATTTCGCCCAATAACCGCATGCCTGCGATCGTCGATCGCGCTCCGGCGGATGGGGGTGAGCCAATCTCAGTTTTTGAGTCAGGAGCCATTTTGTTGTACCTGGCAGAGAAAACGGGTAAGTTTTTGCCGCCTGATGTGCGATCGCGCAAGCTTGTAACGGAATGGTTGTTTTGGCAAATGGGTGGCTTAGGGCCGATGGCAGGACAAAACCACCATTTTGCCCAGTATGCACCCGAAAAAATTCCTTACGCGATTGATCGCTACGTCAAAGAGACAAATCGGCTGTATGGAGTTCTCGATCGCCAGTTGCAGGGTCGAGACTACCTGGCAGGTGACTATTCCATTGCGGATATGGCCTCTTACCCGTGGATTGTGCCTCACGAGCGGCAACACCAAAACCTGAATGATTTTCCCAACCTCAAGCGCTGGTTTGAGACGATGCAAGCCCGTCCGGCGGTGGTACGCGCCTACGAAAAGGGCCAACCCTGGTCAAGTCGCCCAACGGTGAATGAAGCCAGTCGAAAGATTTTGTTTGGTCAAACGGCGGCAACCACGGGCGATCGCTCGGCTTGACCGGGTCGCTAAAATAACCAAATCCCCAGTTTCATAAAGAAGCCGGGGATTTTTTAGCACCAACAACGTTTCTTAAACGGAAAGGTGTTGAAAGTCAGTTCGTCAGGCCCACTCTTCTTCAAAATCCAAGACCGACCGACGCTTGGCATGAATATTTTTCATGTGCTTCTTGACGGTATTGAGCGTGATGTAGAGCTTGTCAGCAATTTGGCGGTAGGTATGGTTTGCCTGAAATAGCAGCCACACCTCTAACTCACGCGCGGTGAGATTGCATTTACGCGCTTCACATAAAGCTCGTTCACGCAAGGATTGCTTCACCTCTAAGAAAAGCAACACCACGTAGGGGTGATCGCCAGGAGCCACTAACCAACGCGCTTGTACCCGTAAGGCTAAAGCGGTAGATGCTGCAAACTTGAACTCAATTTGCCAGTTATGTTCTGGAAAAATGGCTCGGCTTTCAATCAGGGCTTGAGCAACACACCAAACTTCTTCAGGGATGCGTTCTGACTGGGCAGAGACGGTTTTGATTTGGTTAAAGATACGTTGCGCACCTAAGTCAATATCAACAACTTCTCTTGTTTCTGTTAAAACAACCATCCCTAAAATGCCTTCTTCTGCCATGAGAATTGACTGTAACTCATGCTGGTGTTCGGCTGACAAAATACAAGAAGAATTCGATGTAGGGGCGATTGGTTGATGTTTAAAGGAGCTATTGTCTGTTCCAGAGGCTTGGAAAGGCATATAAGATTCTCCAAAGCATATTTCACTGAGTTGAGTACCAAAGGCAAAGGTGACTCATGCAACAGTGTTCAGATCACAAAATCAACCGCACAGTTTGATAATTAAATGGAAGCAGCCTTTGCATGTAGGTGTCTTCAGAACCCTCAAAAACCATTCCGGAAGAATTCACCCAAAAGGTTGACTGAGAAGTGCAACTTGGGCATTGGCTGTTTTAATTGATACACCTTTGCATTAAACGTCGCTGAGAAAGCTCTAGTTCATCACACTCATGCTATTTGAATATAGCGATTTTGGCTGTCAAATGTAATTCAGCAATGTTCAGCATAATTCAGCTTTTCGTTATATAGAAAGTTCGACTTGCTAGTAAAAAAGGATTACTGCTTAGAAGAAGAAAATCACCTAATTGTGTGACGACTCAATCAAAAAAATGATTATTTTGTTAGATCTAATTAAATAGAATTAAGTCAAAATAAGTCAAAACCAGTAATAGATGGAACTGAAAAGATTGTTAGATTAGCTAATAGGAATAGTACCCAGGCTGGGTACTGCCAGAAACTTTTTTCGCGAGCATCATAGTAAACATAGCGAGCGAGACGAATCAATCAGAAATATGATTGCACTTCAAATCTAACTCGCTGCCATTTAAGACAATGAACACGAGGATTATTTACTATGTCTCCCGCAATTCCTGTTTCTGGACCACAAGCTTCTACTCACCAAGGTGGTAGCGAACTGTACAGCAAAAACATCATTGGTCCAGCCTGGTTTACCATGTCTGACTTTCGAGTTGAAGGTTCAGCTGGTGATCCATTGCCCCCTGAGCAGGTCGGTCCGAATCAGTCGAAATACATTGTTGCCTCTAACGAGAGCGTAACCGCTAGCGTAAAACTAACCTTCAATAAGTCTCCTTTAACTGCTTTGTTGATGTGTTTAGGTATCAAACTGAAAGTGAATTTCCACTTTGAAGGGTTTGGTAACATCGCTACTGAAATCGACTTGACGACCGAAAAAACTAGCGAGAAAGATGTCTACGAATACGATCTAAAACTTGATTTAGTTCCCGGTATCGCAGGCTTGACTGCTGGTTTGTATGAAGTGGCTGCCACGGCTGAAATTGGCCCTGGTAAGAACGAATGTGCTCAGCATGTCTTCGGTTATGGCTATATTCAAGAGTTCTTGCTCCAAGTGTATGCCGCTTAATCGAAGCTAAGTGATTCGCACCTTTCTTAAAGAAGGGAGGTGCGATCGCTCCATTTAATATTAGCTATCCTGCTTAAAGTTGAATCGGGTGTCAGGATCAAGCTTCTACTTAAAAGTATTGTTCCTGCACCTCTTTTTAGGACTTTCTAATTGATTGCAACAAAAGAAAGCGGCTGAAAAGAGAACTCATCTTTTTCAAAATTAGTAGGAAATGCTGCCGCACAAAACAAACTGGTAGGTTTTATCTGCCAGTTTTCTACTTATTCAAAGGCACAACCTAGTAGCAATAACAGGAGAGAATGAATGAACTCAAGTAAAGAACTGAGTCGAATTCGAGGAATTGGTACGGCGAAACAACGCTGGCTACAAGCAATTGGAATTACAACTATTCAAGCCTTAGCAACAACTCCAACTGAGGCGATCGCACAACAGTTGGCAGAAAAAGGTTACAGTGCCTCGGCTGAAGAAATTGCTGCCTGGGTTGCCAAAGCGCAAGCATTACTAAGTGCCGTATCGGTTCCTCCTGAGGTGGTTGAACCAGAGGTGGCACAGCAAAAGGCAGACAGTAAGAGCGATGGTTGGGCGGCGATCGCGTCCTTCAACGTAGAGTTTCAATCTCGCAAAGTGGCTGAAACGGTTGAACAACGGGTCATCATTCGCCACCACGAAACCAATACCACCGAGACGCTATCTGAACAAAATATTCATTACTTGCAACAAGGCTTGCTTGAGCGCGTGCAGATGAGCTTGATTGCCAGTAACCCTGCCGCGCAGGTGCCTCAACCTTTGACCGTGACTATCACGCAAGTTGAGTTAGTGCGATCGCGCTCTGCGGCAACCATGACCGCGACACCAGAGCATCGCTTATTTGCTGAACAAATTGTGGCTAACGAACCATTTGAATTGGTGGCAACGGTTGAGTTTTCTGATTTACCTGCTGAAGGACTCAATCGACCGCTGATTTGTCAGTTAACCGCTCAAGCCCGCCATCTCTCAGGGGGTTCCACGATTGAGTTGGGCAGCGTTGTTAAGAGTCTGACTCTACATGATGCAATGAGCTATCGGTTCATGCTACCCGAAGCAAATCTACCTCAAGCGGGTGCCTATCGACTGCACTTATCGTTCACCGTACAAAATGCCCCTGCAACCGTGGCTTCTTTCAAGATTCCCCTTCTGTCGGTTTATCAAGCTTCTGAGCTAAGTTACTCAGCCAATGGAGCCTGCGCGATCGCGCTGTGAGTAGAGGGTATCGCTATAAGAATTGATTTATCTATGAGTGCAATGTCTTTACGCTTATACGAAGACAGCCGCACACACAGTCAAAACATCCTTGCAAAGAAGCTTAAAAGCTTTGACAAGGATGGTTGAGAAAATGCTTTAGCCGTTCAAATAAAGCTGAGAGAATTAACGTTTTACAGAACATAGAAAAAGATCAATGTACTGAGACAGACATCTTTCAAATTAAAAACTGGTTCGGATTTTTGTTGTCTGAAAATTAGTCTGACAACAAATCATTCAACTTTTGAATCATTGGATCAGTCGCATTCATCATGATTTGGCGATAGGTCATCAGTACCTCGGTCGCCATCTCGTTTGAGATTGTCTCAATTTCATCCTGCGATCGCGCGTTGGAAAAACGTTGCAGATAATAACTAGAGCCAAACAGAGAATTGGTTAAATCCTTTAGCAGTGGCTCATCCACTGGCATACACATCTCTGTTACATCTACATCTGCCAGCATTTGCTGTTTGACCTTGCAGCGGATGATCGCTCGCATTGGCAGAGAAGGCATTGGTTTCATAATTCGATGGCTCACATCAGAATGCCAAGAGTATACCCCAGGGCAGATACTTTATCTCTCCGTCTTTTGTAAGGAGGTGGCAGAGCTAAATGGCAGAAGGCGATCGCTGCTGCATCTCATGTCTGTCTCTCGATTTGCAGATCCATTTTGGTTGAGTTCTACATTCTCTTTTAGCTGTCTAGAAAATCCTTGTCTTTCCGTCGTCTTTCTTCCCGATTCCGTATTTTTCTCGCCTCCTATCTCCAACCAATAACTTAATAAAACCTAAAGCTTCTGGCAGACCAGAAGGCCAACATTAATGGCTACGATAAGGATGTTGCAAGAGACTTTAAAGCGATGGCATCTGAACAAATGGTTCGGCAATATCTTGCCTATTGGTTTCAGTTAGGCAAAGGTGTTGTAGTGAATGGCGGGCAAAAAGTACTCTTGCCTAAGCCAGTATTTCAGGGCAACCATTACAGCTCGGCTTTTGAGCAGTGCTGGCAGCAGGTTCAACCTGACCAAACTATAGATGCTTATTTAGAAGGCACCAGTCAAACGATCGCTGAGCTGCTTTCGCCAGCGTGGGATATTGTCTCCTGTGCTCGTTGCACGATGCCCATTCCCATGAGAAACATTGGTGCTGAGAATTTAGAATGTCCCTGCTTTGACGTTGATGGTTGGCCTAACACTGAGTTGCCTCAGCCTCGCTCAGCCGTAAACAGTGCCGATGTGTTGAGCGGCATTCGAACCAGGCTTAATCAAGCTAGAAACAACTAGCTGTCAGGCGTTTGATCGATCGGCACACCGAGATAGCTCAGATCAAGCGCATAACCTGCAATGACTAGGTAAACGGGCTTCGAGATCGCGGCGATTTGACGGGTCAATCTACCAAGGCGATCGCGAAATTGCCGTCCTAAAGGGTAAGCTGGCACAACTCCCCAGCCTGTCTCTTCGGCAACAATGATGATCGAGCAGGGGGCTTGCTGCAGGTTTGCTAATAACTCTTGGGTAATTGCCTGCCAGTCGCGATCGTCCTGAGCTAAATGATTGGCAAGCCAGGTGCCGAGCGAGTCAATCAATAAACACTCAGAGGATGTTGCTGAGCGGATTATGGGGACTAATTCGAGGGGGGCGGCGATCGTCTCCCAGGTGGCTGGTCGGCGCTGACGGTGCTGCTCAATCCGAGCTTGCCACTCTGGGTCATCTGCCGATACGTCTGCTGTTGCCACATAAACAACCGATTGCCCTGATTCACTGGCTAGCTTTTCTGCCCATTCACTTTTACCTGAGCGACTTGCGCCTGTTACCAGCGTGAGTGATGTCTCATTCATAAATTAAGTGATGGGGCATGAGGAAACCGACGAAATATGCTTCATTAATTCTGTCGTAACTCACTTTTTTGCGAGTTTTTGTGTCAAAATCTCTATCTTTTGCTTGAATAAAGTACCACGCTGATTGGGTGTCAATGCAGAGGCTAACGAATTAGGCGTCAACTTTATGAGGTTGTTATGAATAAAGAACTTCAGCGGATTGAAGCCGCACTACGCAAACTGGATAAGCAGACTCCGGCTCAAGCTGACCGTCAAGTGATTGCTGCTGGCCCTGTCAGCCCGTTGAAATCAGCGGCTTCGCCGATCGCTACGCCAGAAGTGACACGAGCCAGCGCCTTAGCCATGCCTAATTTGCCGACGCTACCTGCGGTGACGATCGCTGCTCAAACGCCTACTAAACCAACCATTCCGGCAAACCAACTCCCCCCCTTACTGGAGCAGCCCTACCCCAAAGCCACAGATGAAACGGCTGATGCAGCGCAAGTTCCAGCTTTGCCGAGCGTCAACAAGCCTCAATTTACAACGCACCGTAACGCCTCTAACCCTGCCCTCTCGATCAACCTGTTGAAAGAGCTACAGCGGATGGTCGCGGGTTGGCAACGCGAACTCTTGCAAGTTTCAAACCAAATTCAAGCCCTTTATCAAGAAGGCCCAATTGTCGATGGGTGGCTAGAGTCTCAACCACTGAATGGCTCAGCTCCTTTTGTGCGGCATGTTGATGCCAATAACTTGATGGAGTATCTCGAAACTGCCTTTTCTCAAACGAATGCTGGCCCAAACCAAGCCACTCCTTCTGTACCAGGCGGGCCAACGACCTATCGTCTCTGTGGCTTAAACGAAGATGGTCAACTCTGGTTTCGCGAATGTCCGCCTGAGCAGATCGTGGCCGTGAGTTTGGCGATCGCGCGTTACCAAAAGCTGCAAATCTTGACACAACGACGACAGGTGCTAGAAGAACGGCTGAGTAAACTGGCTGAATCTTTGATCGAGTTACACGCTCAAGTGAAGGAAGTGTGATGATTGTTCATCGGTATGGCGCTTTTTCTTGATTGAGATTCGGGTATTCTGGGGGGCGATGCCCTTCATCCTTTGCCCTTTCTTATGACCTATGTGATTGGTTTAATCAGCGGCACTTCCGTTGATGGTATTGATGCGGCTTTGGTCGAAATTTCAGGAAGCGGATACGACCTTCAAGTCAATTTGCTGGCTGGTGAAACGTATCCTTACCCGGCTCCGCTGCGGGAGCAAATTTTAGCGGTGTGTGGCGGAGCTGCTTTGTCGATCGCCGAGTTAGCCGAGTTAGATGACGCGATCGCCCAGGTTTTTGCTCAAGCAGTTGCTCAGATTCAGGTAGGGCAACCCGTTGCCAGGTTGATTGGCTCGCATGGGCAAACGGTCTTTCATCGCCCCCCTGCCGAACATTCCCCCACTGCTTCACCAGCACAGGAAAATACGGTGGACTTGGGCTATACCGTGCAGCTCGGACGAGGGGCTTTAATTGCCTATCTCACAGGTATTACTACTGTCAGCAATTTTCGAGCTGCTGATATTGCAACGGGTGGACATGGAGCGCCCATGGTGCCACCCATTGATGTCGCTCTTCTGTCGCACCCCACAGAATATCGCTGTGTGCAGAATATTGGGGGGATTGGCAATGTCGCCTATTTGCTGCCAAAACAAAAAATTGAAGCGTTGATTGGCTCTGACTCCAGTAAGGCAGATCTACCCATCCTCGGCTGGGACACCGGGCCGGGAAATGTGCTGATTGACCTGGCTGTGCAGCATTTTTCGCAGGGACAACAGACCTACGATCGCGATGGAGCCTGGGCAGCCAGCGGCACACCCAACGCTGAACTGGTGAACACCTGGCTCCAACAAGCGTTTTTTCATCTGCCGCCCCCTAAATCTACCGGACGGGAGCTGTTTGGCGTCGAGTATCTGGAGCAATGTCTGGCTGATGCGGAGCCTTACAACTTGAGCGAGGCCGATTTTCTCGCAACCTTGACTGACTTGACCGCCGCATCGATCGCGCTGAACTACCGCGAGTTTTTGCCCCAGCTGCCGGCTGAAGTTTTGGTCGGGGGTGGGGGGAGTAAAAACCCCTATCTGTTGCAACGCATACAGCACTTTTTACCAGAAACGCAGGTAATGACGACGGATGCAGTCGGGCTAAACGCCGATTTTAAGGAAGCGATCGCCTTTGCAGTCCTGGCATACTGGCGTTGGCAGGGTTTCCCTGGTAATCTGCCAAGGGTAACAGGCGCAAAAAGGCGGGTTTTGCTGGGAGAAATTTACGACTCACCGACAAATCCCGTGATAGCATGAATTACCAAATCTTCTGACTGCCCCTGGTTTACGCCTCTTCAGCTTGAAGGATACCGTTGTGAGTCATACTTTTTTAATGGAAGCAGGGCGTTGGACACTTCAGGGCAACTGGCTTGAGCGCAATAGCTCGCCCGTTGTTGTGAAGGGAAAGACCCTTGTTGGCTGGAGCCGTGATAACTGGTTTACGATGGTAACCAAGTTGATTTTTCCCGGTAGCGATCGCGAAGAGATGTCGTTTCAATATCGCGGCCGCTTAGCTTTGGGCGATCGACAGTATACCTTCGTGTTACAACACAGCCATCTGGGGCGCGTTGAAGGAGAGGGTTGGCTGGCTCAAGACTCAATCGTGCAGCGTTTTTGGGTGCTTGGCGATCGGCAGCAGCGACGCAGCGGCTTTGAAACCCTCTATCGAGTCGATGGAAACACTTACCATCTCACAAGCGGAATGATGGCAGGGCATTTTTTGATCAGCACGATGGAAGCCGTTTTAGAGCGACAACCTGAGTCTTAAATCGTACAATCACCCACAAAAGAATGAAAATTGAGTCGTTAGAATAGCATTTGGGATGAATTAAATTAACAGGTGCATCAACTTGAGCTGTTTTTGCTACGAAGTCATCTCTGATGACTGTCATCAGGTTTGCCTCCTCAACACTTTATGTCCATAACAGAGCCACGAGATCCAAATGTTGGGCGACTGCTTGCTAACCGCTACCAGTTGATTGAGCTAGTTGGTAAAGGCGCAATGGGTCGGGTTTATCAGGCAGAAGATATTCTGCTAGGCGGCACCATTGCGGTGAAGTTTTTGGCGCAAACGCTGCTGAATTCAAAGATGCGCGATCGCTTCAAAGCCGAAGCTCGAACCTGCGCCCAACTCGGACAAAAAAGCATTCACATCGTACGGGTGACCGACTACGGGGTCAACGACGATGACGTACCCTTCTACGTCATGGAGTATCTGGAAGGGTTGGGTTTAAGCGAAATCATTAGCGCCCAGCAACTCTTGTTGCCCCGCTTTCTCAGCCTGACCCGCCAAATTTGTCTGGGGCTGCAATGTGCCCACCAAGGCATCGTTGTTGACGGAGCGATGTGCCCCATCATTCACCGTGACATCAAACCAAGCAACATCCTGGTTTGCAAAGACACCAGTTTGGGCGAGTTGGTTAAGATTCTAGACTTTGGCATTTCTAAGCTGCTCCAGGCGGATGGCGGCCAAACAGGCTCCTATATGGGCACCTTGGCATATTCCTCACCTGAGCAGATGGAAGGGCGCGAGTTAGATGCTCGTTCAGACATCTACAGTCTGGGCGTCATGATGTATGAAATGCTGTCGGGCAAGATGCCTCTCCAGGCAGAAACCCACTCTTTTGGCAGCTGGTATAAAGCTCATCACTTTCATCCGCCCCGACCGTTGAGTGTTTCGGCTCCTGGTTTGAAAATGCCGAAGCCGCTCGAAGAGTTGGTAATGGGCTGTTTGGCGAAGTCACCGAGCGATCGCCCTCAATCGGTTGCAGAAGTTTTGAAAGCCCTTGAACCGCTGGATCAGCGTTATAGCGGCAACCGTGAAGTCAGCCATCGAATTGGCGAAGTTTTAGCCAAAAAGCCGCCCATTATTGATCCGGTTGTTGCGCCGCCAAAACCAGTCCAAGAGGCATCAACGGTTGATCGAAGCTGCCAGATGGCAACCTGGCCACGTAACAAACCGATCGCCCAAATTGTCTTTCCTCAGCCGTATACTACTGATAAGGGCACACTCGCGACGCTCTGGGTTATGTTGGCGAGAGACGATATCCGTCATTTGCAAGTTCATCGGCTTTATAACCGCATCTACAAAAACTTTCTCTGCTCGATGTCGCCTCACCCGATGGTGCTTTGGGTAACAGCGATTCATAATAGCTACCGCAAAACCCAGGGTGATGAGTCCTTAAATGGAAGTGAAAAATCAACCCGCTGGTTGCGCTGCTACATCGACTTGAAGACTGCCCAAGGGCAAGAAATGACCCGTTTGCTGAGCGATCGCCAGGAATATCAGATCCTCATGTTTGCAGTGGAAGATCCGAGTAAGTGTGCCCATGTCATTACGGTGCCGATTCATCCTTCCCAATGCAGCCAACTTCAACAGTGGGCGATCATCAGCCAAACCACCATGTCAGTTGACACACCTACCACCAGCAAAAATCTGCTGCAAGCCGAGTTCGACAAACTCAAACCGCGCATTGAGAACGAGATGCAGACTAGCAGCACCTCGTTCTCAGTCAAATTGAGCCAACCGGAGAGCTAAAAGACTTAGGGACTTGCAGATGCTTTTGTCGAATGGACTGCAGGCCAGTGAGGGGGCGATCGCGGTTAATCATCCCTGTGTCAGCAAGTGAGCCGCCGCTGCCAACCCTGACTGATAGGCATCATCAACCTTGCGACCCAGGCACCAGTCACCTGCAAACACCAGCGGTAAATGCGTTGAATCTGCCAAAAATCCAGTTGAGTAAGGATTTTTTGAGAAAGCATAACGCCAGCGATGAATTTGAAACCAGGTAGGTTGGCTAAACCAGGGAAAAAAATGTTGACTGGCTACTTCTAGCAAGGTTTGAGCTGCAGGCTGCAGCTCAACGCTCTCCAGATGTTGCTGGGCAAAGGCAGCACTGCTTTGCAACACGAATACAGGCACCTTTGAATCAACCCGCTTACTACTATCAAACCCAAGCCAACCTAAAACTGGGTTATCTGTAAACGTGACTGATTTCACACCGGGAAAATGGCTCACCCACTCTTTTTGCTGGTTGAAAGAGTAGCCTGCCATCACACTCAAGCAAGGGAAAAACACCGCGTCGTTGACTTGTTGCGCCAGGGATGCAGGAAGATAACGCTGAATCGGTTTAATCAGGTTGGCTGCCTGGGGAGCCGGAACTGCAATAACAAGCGCTTTCGCCAGCAACTCAGTCGTCAGTAGCGAGTCACCCTCGCGTACGGTTGCCGTCAGGTGCCAACCCTCATCGCGCAAAGCAATCTCTGTCACCTGGTGCGCCAGATAAATGTCTAAATCGGCTGCCAGTACCTTGGCGATCGCGGTCATACCTGCGGGTGCAACCCAGCGGGGGTAATGCTCTGCTCTGGGAACTGCAGCCAAGTTGCCATCCGCGTCTACCGTATGAATTTGCTCTGTCCACACGCGCAAAACGCCGACTTCTGCCAAGTCATAGAGAAAACGTTGAAAGGACTCTGCTTTAGGAGACAGGTAACAGGTGCCATGATCGGCGCAGGTGCCATGCAAACGGCGAGTTGCGACCCGTCCACCCACACCCCGCGCCTTTTCCAAAACAATTACTTTTTTCCCTGCCTCTACTAAACTACGGGCACAGCGCAATCCGGCAATACCGGCCCCGATGACTGCGACATCAGCCGTTTTTGATAGGGTCATACCTGGCTCCTTCACGTCTTTTCCAAACGCCCCGCATTCGAGAATCAAGAATTTGGGTAAAGTTTATTAAATTCTTATAATAAAATCGTTACATTTTGTCACTATTTGAAGTGTTTTAATGCTTCATCTCAAGCGAGAAAAATAGACGGCTCAAATCATTTAACCGTCGCCTCATAAAGATTAAACCCGCTATCAGGCGCAATTCCCCCTTCTTGCTTAGAGCAAATTTGGTACTTTCAAGCAACGGCGAGACGTAACAGGCTGTTTAACTGGAATGTTTCTTTACCGCGTCGATAAAAGCATTGTGTAGAATAAGCGATGAACGCAGTCGTGTGACCGAATGGAGGTTTGCGGTGGATGAACTACGGGCAGTTTTAGAGCTGGCAACCGATGACGAGTTGCGTGACCTTACAGAAATTCTCTTTCGCCGCAAATTTAATCCAATTGATTACGTTAGTACGCCTGACCCGTTGGATGTGCAGAGCCTCGATCGCGATGATTGGATTGACGCGATCGAAGAGCGCTTTCGCTTTCTCGCTGCCGATGGCATGACCGTACTCAGTCGTCGCACCGATCGCCTCACTTATCGGCAAGTTTTGATTCAAGTTTGCCGCTATTTGAAGCTGCCCTACAAAGCTTCGATGAGTGTAGATGATCTGGAGTCCGAGATTTTTCTCAATCTGTTGAGCCGTGCCTGGAAGCAATTACCAGCCAACGAGCAAAAGGCGTTGCAAGTCAATCTTAAACAGTCGCTCACGCGATCGCAGATTTTGCCTGAGTTACCTGCCCCCCTGCAGCACGACCCAATGGGGTTATTGGTCAAAGGTGGCGGTGCTTTAGCCGTTAGCTCTGTTGTGCGGCCGCTGTTGTTGCACACGATCGCCCGTCAATTTGCGCTGCATTTTGCAACCTATCAGGCGGCTCAACAAGCGGCTGCTGTCGGGGGTGCGATCGCAGTGCCCCAGTTGCAGAAATATGTCACGATGCAACTGGCTAAACGGGGGATGGCGTTGAGTGCAGCGCGATACACGGCAACACGCAGCTTTTTTGCAGTGCTGGGGCCAGCGTTATGGGCTTGTTTCTTTGCTGACTTAGGTTGGCGGGCAATTTCAACTAACTACGCTCGCATTATTCCAGCGATTTACGCACTGGCGCAGATTCGCCTGACGCGGGCCGAATGTTATGAGATCGCTTGATTTTTGGGCAAACGGTGCAAGATTTACGAACGGATGATGTGCGCGATCGCCCCCTGCGACGCTGGTGGAACCTGATTGTGTGGGCTTATCTTTTGCTACCCCTATTCCCCGTCTTTGGGGTAGCGGGTTTGTTTATTGCGTTGGTCGGGGTCACGATTTGCTGCTGGCGACCAATGCTACAACGTCCGCTTAATCGGGGTTTTGCTCTTGTTGCTCTGCTGATGATTGTTAGTACTCTACTGGCTCATCGCCAGTTAGAGTCATTACTGGGACTATTTAACTTTCTGCCATTTTTTTGGGTCTTTGCGGCGCTGGCAGAAGTAATTCGCACCCCCAAGCAGTTGCGCCAGTTAGCCTGGGTCTTGACCCTGACCTCTATTCCTGTCGTGCTGATTGGGCTGGCTCAGGAGTTTCTTGGGTTTGGCCTGCTGTGGAACTGTGGAGTCGTGAACTGGATGATTCAGGTGGGGGGCAATCCACCGGGGCGGATCTCCTCGGTCTTTGTGTATGCCAACGTGCTCGCCACTTATTTTTGCTTCACGTTTGCGATGAGTTTGGGGCTTTGGGTTGAAGCGATTAAAACTCAGCGTGTTGCAGTCCCGGGGTTAAACCCATGGCAACGGTATCAGCCCTGGTGGTTGGGCCTGGTTGTGTTGGGCAATGCCGCCGCGCTAGTCTTGACCGATTCACGCAATGCTTGGGCGATCGCGCTGTTTACAATCGTTATCTTTGCTATTTATCTAAATTGGAACTGGCTGATAGCAGTTATTACAGCTATCAGCACCGCGATCTTAGTAGCGGCGTTTGCACCTGCCCCGATTCACTCGCCGTTTCGTCAGGTTGTGCCGGCTGCAGTCTGGATGCGGCTGAATGACCAACTTTACCCCAACCGACCTGTGCAAGATTTGCGTATTACCCAGTGGCAGTTTGCCTGGGGGATGTTTCAACAACGCCCGATCTTTGGGTGGGGCTTACGCAACTTCACACCGCTCTATCAAGAACGCTATCAGGTTTATATTGGGCATCCCCACAATTTACCGCTGATGCTATTTAGTGAAACGGGTTTTTTATCAACTGTTTTGCTGCTAGGGCTGCTGGCCTGGGTCGGCTACCAGGGCACACGCCTCTTACAAACTGGGTCGAGTCTGTCGATCTATCACCAAAAGCCTCGCGATCGCCTGATCTTGTTTGTTTTCTTGGTCGCCTTTGGAGGCTACGCGCTATTTAATCTACTCGATGTCACCTTGTTTGATGTGCGAATTAATCTAATGGGCTGGCTACTTCCGGCTGCCATTATGGGTTTGGTATACCAAAGAAATGATCCACTTGGTCGAATTGAACCCGGCGAAGCTGGTTAAAATAATGCAAAGTGAGTTGACGCAATAGTAGGGCGATCGCAGGAATTTACCGTGACGCAGAACCAATCAGATTCAGGAGATCCATCCTCTCAGGCTCGTATTAATCGCTTTGCCACAACCTATTATGGTTTGCTGGGTTTACACCCTTCTGCGTCGGTGCGAGACATTCGCCAGACCTATCGTGAGCTGAGCAAGCTTTACCATCCTGATACCACTACGCTGCCGTCTGACGTTGCAACCGCAAAGTTTCAGCAGCTTAACGAAGCTTACGCGACTTTAAGTAACCCTGAACGGCGTCTCATTTACGACCAAAAGATTGGTTACTCGCGCGTTGCTGTTGTGCAATCTTTACCTTCGCTCGCCAATGAGCCGCGATCGCGTTATCAATCTTCTTCGGCTTATCTAGACCCAACGGATCGACCGCTTTCGGCAGGTGAATTGTTTGCCCTGTTTATTTTGGGTGTCACGTTTTTGGCCTGTCTTGTTCTCGCAATCACGATTGGGTTTACTCGTGGCGAGCAAGTGCTACAAGCTGTTGTTTCAAATCGCCAGGTATCTCCTGCGCCTTTAGTTGAGCAAACCTGGGAGCACATTGCTCCGCCTGAGATGGAGATTTCTGGCGTTCCAAAAGTGGAGTTGCAAACAGCACCAGAGATACTCCGCGATCGCGGATAATAAGAAAGATTACGAGTACGGTGAAGCATGGCACTCCCTCCCGCAACAACCCCGTTATACAACCATCCACTGCCAGAAATCGAGCGTTGGCTCGATGAGCAGGGCTTTGAACGGAGTAAAGATGACATTCATTGCTGGCTGGTCAATCGTCCTGATTGGAAGGCTGAGCTGTGTCTCGACGTTGACCAAATTGTGATTCGCTATTTTGACTTTGACGGTAGTAGCAGCACAATGCAACGTAGCTTCAAATATTCTCTTAGTCGGCAAGATATCGAGGACGCTATTTTTGCAGGCCCCTAATCCGCTATTTTAGACTGCCTGTGAGTCAGCCTTTTTTTTTGAGTGAAGCGGAGATTTGGGGGCGGCGGAGCCGCCAGATCGGGGGTCTTCCCCCCGCGCCCCCGCTTTGTAGTCCTAACTCCCCTACAACCCCCGCAAGGTGGTGCGTGTGGGTGTTGAATGGTTGGCTAGCCAACCATTACAGATGATAAGTTTGGCACCTCGATCGCTGGCAGACGGGGCAGGTGACGTGAGGCGGAGGTTACAAGCGCGATCGGCCTGGTAGAAGCAGTCTAAGCTTGTGAACTGCTTTTGGTGTAGAAGGCAAAATGTTACTTAAGCCTGCGCAGCAGGGTTCTCCCTCAACCCTTAAACCCCTTTTGGCATGCACTGGAATTAGCAACACCTTCCGCAGGGGAGGCGGTTCGGCCCCTCGCGGGGGTTTGGGGGCGACGCCCCCAAGGGTTACTGGTTCGGAAAATTTGCTTTCAAAAGAAGGCTTTCTCGCTTATCCCCATTTCCCCAGCTTCTCAAAAGTTAGGAAGTTTGAGCGCATTTTGTATTATAGAGAGCTTTGCTAGAAAAGGGTTGCACGCCTCCTTTTTGAAGTGGATACCCCCTTTGCCCCTTAAACACAAGATTTACTTTAAGTTGCTGGTAAATAGCTCTTTTACATGCTCCCAAGCGTCTGCCGCGGCAGACGCATTGTAGTCAGCCCGCTGGTCGCAAAAGAAGCCATGACTCGCATCGTAGCGAAAGACCCGATGAGGAACTCCATGCTTTTGTAAGGCTGTTTCTACCTGGTCGGTCTGCTCGTTGGGAATGAGCGGATCCTGATTGCCAAAGAAGGCATAAACGGTACCTTTAATTTCTCCCGTGCGGTTGATCGTAGGTTCACCGCCACCGGGGGTAAAAGTCGCAATGCCACCACCATAAAAAGAAGCAGTTGCCTTGACCGAGGGCAATGTTGCAGCTAGGTAAACAACGTGTCCGCCAAAGCAAAAGCCAATCGTGCCAAAGCGATCGCCAGTTACACTAGGCAGGGCGCTGAGGTAGTCGATCGCGGCTTGCACATCGCTGATCAGCTCACTCGCAACGGTCATATCTTTGTACTTGCGCCCCAATTCGGTGTCTTCAGGGGTGTAGCCCACTTCAAAGCTAGGGGCTGTGCGTTGATAAATAGCAGGGGCGATCGCGACATAGCCTTCGAGCGCAATCCGTTCGGTGACCTCTCGAATATGGGAATTAACCCCAAAAATTTCTTGAATGACGACAACTCCAGGAAAGGAACCCGTTTCACTTGGTTGTGCCAGATACGCGTCAATTTCCAAGTTGCCATTTGGGACTTTCACCCAATTCGATTTAATTCGTGTTGCTGCCATGCAGTTCTATCCGATTGAGCAAGCGCCAAAAACACGATAGCAGCCGATTGGCAAAATTGCAGGCAAATCAGGTAATAAAAGAAAAGCGATCGCGCATGATAGGGCGATCGCCAGTGCGTTTGTGATCTGAACTGCACAGTGTCTTATCAGTCCCGCGATCGGGTTTTATGCAGGTTCAAAAAATAGCTTGTATTTAGCAGACGCTAGAAATTCGTTTGAGTGGAGTTGTTTCCAGATGTCGCTCCATCGAGTTGAAGCGGTTGATTTCTGGTTTGAAAATAGGCTTCGAGTACTTGGCGCACAATCGGAGCCATCACAGAACCGCCCCCACCGCCTGTTTTTTCGCCAAAAGCAACCACAATAATTTCAGGTTTGTCATTCGGGGCATAGGCACCAAACCAGGTATCAGAGCCACCCCCAACATCTTCTGAGGTGCCACTCTTGCCTGCAATTTCAGCTTTTTGAGAAGCCACTGCTTTTCCGGTGCCGTAGGTGACAACACCCCGTAGCCCCTTTTGGAGAATTTCGATGGTTTCAGGGCGCAGGTTTAAGCTGTCACGCCAGCTCTTTGAGACCTCGTTGTCTTTGAGCAGGTGTGGCTTCACCCGATATCCGCCATTTGCTGGCACAGCAAACATGACAGCCACTTGCAAGGGCGTAGTCAGCAAAAATCCTTGCCCAATTGACATGTTCACGGTGTCACCAACAAACCATTCCTGGCCAATTTCCTTTTGCTTCCAGGCGTCGTCTGGCACTAAACCAGGTGACTCTTCAACATCTAGCTCAATCCCGGTTTTTGAGCCAAACCCAAAGCGGCGAGTCCAGTCAATCAGGGTTTCACCTCCGATACCCATACCAATTTGGTAGAAAAAGGTATCGCTGCTCATTGCCATCGCACCAGCAAAAGAAAGGGGACCGAACCCCGCGCGGTTCCAATCATTGAACTCACGCCCACCAATTCGCATGAAGGGGTAGGTTGGCAAGACCGTATCGGGCGAAAACTTACCAGACTCGATCGCCGCAACCGTTGTCACAATTTTGAACGTACTCGCAGGCTGAAACGCCTGAATTGCCCGATTGACGAATGGGTGATCGGCTTCCTGTAAGCGTTTCCACTGGGCTTCAGTGATGCGGGTTGAGAACAAGTTGGGGTCAAAGGCGGGGCGACTCACCATCGCTAACACCGCGCCATTATTAGGGTCGATCGCAACGACTGCGCCATTCCGATTACCTAGCGCTTTTTCTGCGGCTTTTTGCAAATCAATGTCGATGGTCAGAGTGACATCTCGACCCGCCTGTGTCTGTTTGCGACCCAACACCCGCACGACTTGGCCTGTGCCATCGACTTCAACTTGCTGCCCGCCCCATTCGCCCCGCAACAGGCTTTCAAACGACATTTCAACACCCATCTGGCCAATGACATCACCCAGACGATAGCCATCCTTTTTACGGCGAGAAAGCTGCTCATCACTCATTTCCCCGGTGTAACCAATCAGGTGCGCCGCTAAGTCGCCGTTGGGGTAATAGCGCACTGCTTCTGCATCGACCACCACCCCCGACATCTGACTGCCATACTCGGCTAATGCCGTGACTTGGGCAGGTGTAATGCCTCTGGCGATCCGCAGCAACTCAGGAGAACCATACCCAGCTTGCTCCAGCCGTTTTTGAATATCTGCTTGAGGAATTTTGAGGATTTCAGAGAGGCGTTTGGTTGTCTCTTGCCAGTCTGTTTTTTTCCGGGCGAGCGGCCACAAAAAAACTGAGTGAGACAGCCGATTGCCAGCCAAGATGCGACCATTGCGATCAAGAATTTTACCCCGCTCTGGCTGCTTGGGAATGAGGCGAATCCGATTACTGTCTGCCAGTTGGCGATTTGATTCGCCTTCAATGAGCTGTAGATAGGCCAGTCGAGTCCCAATTCCCCCCACTAGCAAGGCTGAAACAATTCCCATCAAAATGACCGCTTGAAACGAACGGCCGACCGATCGCGATGAATTGGGGAAATTGAAGCCTGAGCTTGACGATTTTGAGGAAGGAGGATGAGTCAGGGTCATAGGCGATCGCACAAAAATGTGCCAAAAGGTGACGAATAGAAACTAAAAAGATTGTAAAGAAATTGAGCGCAAGCAAATTGTTATTTTATCAGGCGACGACCGCAAAGCGGTTACTTCTTAACCTGCCCAGATTTTGAACAGATAGAGTAGAAATCGCATCGACGAAGTGAATAAGATACGCTAACGTTTAGCACAAAGTGCTTATCACCCTTTTATAAGAAAGTCAGCTTCCCTATGAATCACTTCTCGTTCGTTTAGGGAGTAAGCCAGATAAAATAAACCAAACTCAAACCTGTACCACCCAACAAGATGTTGCTAGGGACGATTCCCAAGAGTCTTAAAGGAACTGATTGACATGTCTCAAACCGCTATGCAAAATCGTCGCACTACCGCTGACACAGGCTTTGATGTTGAATTGCGGGAAGTCTTCAAGTTTTACGGTAGTGAACCAGCCGTTCGGGGAATCGACTTAAACATTCGTAAAGGTGAGTTTTTTAGCATCTTAGGGCCATCGGGCTGTGGTAAAACCACAACATTAAGAATGATTGCGGGTTTTGAGAGTCCTTCTGCGGGGGATCTGCTGATTCAAGGCGTTGGCATGAACCAGACACCGCCCTATCGTCGTCCAGTCAATACGGTTTTTCAAAGCTATGCGCTGTTTAACCATTTGACAGTCGCCGAAAATGTTGCTTTTGGGTTGCGCTTGAAAAAACGCAGTCGCAGAGAAATTGAGGAGCGTGTCGCTGAATCTCTCAAACTCGTCAAAATGGAGAAATTTAGCAACCGCTTGCCAGCTCAGCTTTCGGGTGGTCAACAGCAGCGTGTCGCATTAGCGCGAGCTTTAGTGAATCGTCCGGCTGTGCTGCTGCTTGATGAACCTTTGGGCGCCCTTGACCTCAAATTACGTAAAGAAATGCAGGTTGAGTTAGCCAGCCTCCACCGTGAGCTGGGGCTGACCTTTGTGATGGTGACTCACGACCAGGAAGAAGCCCTCAGTCTCTCCGATCGCATTGGCGTGATGAATCAGGGCAAACTTGAACAGGTAGATACGCCTGATTGCATTTACGAGCAACCGCTCACCCCCTTTGTGGCCGATTTTATTGGTGACACCAACCTGTTTAACGGCAAGATTGAGGGCTACCACCCCAACATGCTGTGGGTGACGACCGATCGCGGTCTAAAAATGGCAGTGCGCCCCTGCGATCGCGGCAATGCTCCCACATCCGGGCGAGTTACAGTCTGCGTTCGACCTGAGAAAATTGGGTTTAGCGAAACGCAACCAACCAATAGTCAGGTGAATTGGTATGAAGGCAGATTACGTAATGTCATGTATCTGGGCACCCACGTTCATTGTCAGGTTCAGCTACAATCGGGCGACTACATGACCGTGCGCCTGCCCAATAACCCTGCTGGCATTCCTGCAATGGACAGCCTCGTTTACGTTTATTGGCCTTACCAAGACTGCCTCGCCCTCACCTCAGATCTTGCCTAAGCTGCACGGCTGACGGTTTTTCCCAAACCGGATCCGCTCTGATTTTTCTCTTGTGTTCCTCTAAAGCCTATGTCGTCCCGCTTTGTATCACGTTACTCGCGTCGTCAGTTCCTCAAAACGTCGCTTGCTGCTTTGTCTAGTACATCGCTGGCGGGTTGCGGCTGGACTTTAGCAGAAGTTCGCAGCGATCGCCCCCAAACCAGCAATAGCAACGAGCTACGCATTTATACGTGGTCAAATTATATTGACGAGACTTTACTCAAGGAGTTTACAGCGCAAACAGGGGTGCGGGTCATTGCGGATACCTATGACTCCAACGATGTCATGTTGGCCACTTTTCAAGCGGGTAAAGGGGTCGCCTACAGTGTCGTTTATCCGTCTGACTACGCGATCGCCAAAATGCTAGATCTAAAGCTGCTGGCTGCACTCGACAAGTCGCGCATTTCTGGGCTTGAGAATATTTTGGGCAAGTTTCAAAATTCAATTTACGACCCTGGTAACCGTCACCACGTCCCCGTAAGCTGGGGCACTACAGGGTTGATTTACAACAGCGAAAAGTTAAACCCTGCCCCCGAAGATTGGGACTATCTGTGGCAAAATCGCAACACGTTGTCCCGCAAAATGACGCTCTTGAGTGAGCCGCGCGAAGTGTTAGGTGCGTCGCTGCGGGCGCAGGGCTTTTCTTACAACACTACCAACCCCGCTGAGCTGAGAAAAGCCTACGAAAAGCTGGCAGATCTGAAACCGGCGATCGCCACCTTCACAACGGATGCTTGGCGTGATCAACTCCTGGCAGGCGATTTGCTTCTGGCGATGGGGTACTCAATCGACGGGGTATTGGTTGCCCAAGAAAACCCCAACATGAAATATGTGGTGCCAAAGAGCGGCAGTTCTCTTTGGACGGATGCAATGGTGATTCCCAAAACGGCACCCAATCCAGAAGCGGCTTACGCGTGGATTAATTACATGCTGCAACCAGCGGTGGCGGCGCAAGTCACCGAGCGGCTCTTTTTTGCGACTCCCAATCAGGCTGCATTTGACCAGTTATCGACCGACCTGCGCGATAATCAGGCATTATTCCCGCCTGACTCGGTGGTGGAACGGTGCGAGAATTTAAAGCCACTTCCTCAAAAATCAGAAGAGTTAATCGAAAAATACTGGACTAAATTAACCAGCAGCTAGCCTATGTCTTCCCCCGCTTCTACCTCTCCGAGTGAATCAACTGTCTCAAAGGACTTAGCAACCCCACGCTGGCTCGAACCGTTTGCCCTCTTAGGTCCGGCGGGAATTTGGCTGGGGCTGATGCTGGTGATTCCCGCATTGTTGATTTTTGAGTTAAGCCTGGTACCGGGTATCCGACCGGGAGAGGTGGTCAACCCCTCTGGCCTTGAAAACTACTTCCAAATTTTTCGCGAAGACGTTTATCGTCAGGTCGTCTGGCGATCGCTCGGTTTTGCCTTGGGAACCACGGCGATTTGTTTGGCATTGGGCTTTCCGGTGGCGTATTTTATCGCCCAAATGGTGCCCAAAAAATGGCGCAATCTAGTGCTGGTTGGTTTTGTCTTGCCTTTGTGGACTTCTTCGTTGCTGCGCTCTTACGCATGGATCACGATCTTGCGGCCAACTGGAGTGCTTAACTCCTTCTTGACCAGTCTCGGCTTACCAGCTCTAGATATTTTGAATCGGCCACCCGCCGTTTTTATTGGTATGAGCTATAGCCTGCTGCCCTACATGGTGCTGATTCTCTACGCCTCCCTCGAAAAGCTTGACAGACGGTTGCTAGAAGCCGCGGCTGATTTAGGGGCAAACCCGCTCCAATCATTTTGGAAAGTGACCGTGCCTCAGAGCTTACCGGGGATTGCCGCTGGCTGCTTGCTGGTGTTTATTACTGGGCTGGGTGACTTTATCGACCCAGAGCTGTTGGGCGGTGCATCTAGCATGACGATGGCGCGCCTGATCTACAACCAATTTTTGGGTGTGACCCGCAACTGGGGCTTTGGCTCAGCCCTCAGCATGATGATTGTTTTGGCGGTCAGTTTAGCGATCGCCCTGTTACTCAAGTATGGTGATCGCAGTAGTGCAAATCTATGACCCCTTCTAAGTCTTCAAAATTTCCATTTACCTGGCAAGCTGGTTTTACTGCTCTGATGTTTGGCTTTATGTATTTGCCAATCGTCGTGCTAGCTGTTTTCAGCTTTAACGAGTCACCCTATAGCGCGGGCTGGAAGGGCTTTACCTGGAAATGGTACGAGAAGTTTTTCTCTGACTCACGCATTTTGTCTGCCTTAGCCGATAGCTTGACGATCGCATTTCTGGCAGTGGCGATCGCGGCAGTGATTGGCACTTTGATGGCGGTGGGGCTGTCTCGCTACCGGTTTCCAGGCAAAAGCTTATATCAAGGGGTTGCCTTTTTGCCGCTGATTATTCCCGATATTTCGATCGCCGTGGCTACGCTTGTGTTTCTGGCATCGATCGCGATTCCGCTCAGTGGTGGGCTGATTCAACTCAGTTTAGGTACCGTTGTTGCGGCCCATGTTGTCTTCTGCATTTCTTACATTGCACTCGTTGTCTCAACCCGACTGGGCAACATCAACCCCAACTTAGAAGAAGCTGCCCTCGATTTAGGCGCAACCCCGGTGCAAGCCTTCGTTAAGGTTCTCCTACCAGAACTGGCTCCAGCCATCATTTCGGGTTGCTTGTTGGCCTTTGTGCTGAGCATGGATGACTTTCTCATCTCTAGCTTCACGGCTGGGGGCGGTACGAACACGTTGCCAATGGAGATTTTTAGCCGCATCCGAACGGGGGTCAAGCCGGATATTAATGCTCTCAGTGTGGTCTTGATTTTGGCGTCAGGTCTGATCTTTGGGGCTGCTGAGTATATCCGTTACCGTAGTGAACAAAAACGCATGAGTAAACCGTAAGCTGCGATCGCTAAATTCATCTAAAAAAGATTATTATCCCCAAACTATCTGCCCTAACGCACTTTTTTGTGTGTTTCCTTCCACATTTCTTTTGGTATTCTGTATTCCTTCCCCAGTCAGCCCTTCAAGCAATTCCTTAGCCTCTAGCTAGCTCATCTATTCATCATTCCAGTTGAGAAAGCGTATACATCTGCTTCGAGCGATCGCGCTTTCCGATAAAATCAATAAATGCCTGAAAAGGGGTATACCTGCCAGCACGGCTAAACCTATAATGGTTGACTTGTCCCTGGGGCGACTATCCGGGCAGTTTTAATTTTTTTCGTTGCATCCATGAGGGAGCTTATGACCGAAACTGAGATTTTTGATAAGGTAAAGTCCATCGTTTCTGAGCAGCTTGGCGTCGATGCTGGTCAGGTTGTACCCGAAGCCAGCTTCGCCAATGATCTAGGCGCAGACTCGCTCGATACTGTTGAGCTAGTGATGGCACTTGAAGAGGAATTTAATGTTGAAATTCCTGATGAAGCTGCCGAAAGTATCGCAACCGTCCAGGCAGCGGTTGATTACATTAGCAATCAGGTTAAAGCTTCGGCATAGTACAGCCAGAGTGAAGCGGGTGTTGAGTTATGAGCATGGCAAGGATATGCGAAGCCCCTTTGCTAGACTCACGACTCAGCATCACTCCCTGGCTTCATATCAGGTAATCCTTTGACGTTTAACAAAACCATGGCACAGGCGGTTCTAAAGCGAGTAGTTGTTACTGGGTTGGGAGCAATCACTCCGATTGGCAATAATTTAAATGACTATTGGCAGGGTTTGCTGAGTGGGCGCAATGGTATTGCCCCAATCACGTTCTTTGATGCTTCTCGGCACGAGTGTCGATTCGCTGGAGAAGTAAAGGGGTTTGATCCTCACGATTACATGGATCGCAAAGAAGCAAAACGGATGGATCGGTTTGCTCAGTTTGCGGTATCTGCCAGCAAGCAAGCACTTGCAGATGCTCAGCTCACCATTGATGAACTAAACGCAGAACAAATTGGTGTATTGATTGGCACTGGCATTGGCGGCTTAAAAGTATTAGAAGACCAGCAAGAAATTTACCTGACTAAAGGGCCTGATCGCTGTAGCCCCTTCATGATTCCGATGATGATTGCCAACATGGCAGCGGGGTTAACCGCCATTCACACGGGGGCAAAAGGGCCAAACTCTTGTTCTGTGACCGCATGTGCCGCCGGATCGAACGCGATCGGTGATGCGTTTCGCCTGGTTCAACGGGGGTATGCTCAGGCCATGATTTGTGGCGGTACTGAAGCGGCTGTCACCCCCCTGTCTTTTGCTGGATTTTGCGCTTGTAAAGCTCTTTCTACGCGCAATGATGACCCCACTCATGCGAGCCGACCCTTCGATATTGATCGTGACGGCTTTGTGATGGGCGAAGGCTGCGGCATCTTGATCTTAGAAGAGTTAGAACATGCTTTGAGCCGGGGTGCCAAGATTTATGGCGAAATTGTGGGTTATGGTATGACCTGCGATGCTTACCACATTACTTCCCCCGTACCGGGTGGGGCTGGCGCGGCTCAGGCGATCTCGCTAGCTATGAAAGATGGCGACCTTACGCCTGATCAGGTCAGCTATATCAACGCGCATGGCACTAGCACGCAAGCCAATGACTCAACCGAGACGGCTGCGATTAAGACCGCTCTCGGTGAAGCGGCTCGCAAAGTTGCCATTAGCTCTACCAAGTCTATGACGGGGCACCTTTTAGGTGGTTCCGGTGGGATTGAGGCGGTTGCTACGGTGATGGCGATCGCCAATGATCACGTCCCCCCGACCATCAACCTGCAAAACCCTGACCCTGCCTGTGATTTAGACTATATTCCAAATCAGAGTCGGGCGATGCCAGTTGAAGTAGCGCTGTCTAACTCCTTTGGGTTTGGTGGTCATAACGTGACTTTGGCATTTCGCAAGTACCGGGGTTGATAATGGGGGAAGCGGGTATGGCTTTGCGCCGGTGCCGCTCTCAACCTCAACCCAACCATCATGGCTGACATCGTCGCTTTACCAGCCAGTGTTATCGATCTCATGGCCGCAGGGGAAGTAATTGATTCTCCTGCGGCTGTTGTACGTGAATCGGCCGAAAACGCGATCGATGCTGGGGCAAGCCGCATTACAGTCGATATTTATCCCCAGCGGTGGCAGGTGCGACTGGCCGACAATGGGGCTGGCATGTCTCTCGACGATTTGCAACAGGCCGCCACACCCCATAGCACCAGCAAAATTCAAACTCTCACAGATTTGCAGCAGGTCATGAGCCTAGGCTTCCGTGGCGAAGCGTTACACAGTCTGGCTCAACTGGCAGAATTGGCGATCGCCAGTCGTACTGGAGAGTCGCAGACAGGCTGGCAAGTCTGGTATAGCACCACGGGAACGGTGTTAGATCAAGAGCCAGTGGCGATCGCGCCCGGCACTATTGTCACTGTTAGTCACCTCTTCGCCAATTGGGAAACTCGACGACAAGCTCTACCCAGCTTGTCAGCCCAACTGAAATTGGTGCAGCTGACGATTTATCAGCTAGCGCTTTGCCATCCCCACATCACCTGGCAAGTGCAGCAAAATGACCAACCGTGGTTTACCCTCTACAGTGGCAAAAACGCTCGCTTCATCCTGCCGCAGATCCTCCGCGAAGTTCATAGCGAAGACCTGGTTGAGTGGCAGACAGAACTCAATTACAGTCCGGCTGATTCCGTAACTGAAACATCTGCCCCGGCTTCTCTCGCGATCGTTTTAGGCTTGCCGGATCGCTGTCATCGGCGTCGTCCCGACTGGGTCAAGATTGCCATCAACGGGCGCTGTATTCAGTTTCCTGAACTAGAACAACTCGTGATTCAAACTTTGCGTCGTACTCTACCCCGCGATCGCTTCCCGGTTTGCTTTGTGCATCTCCAGGCTGACCCCACCACAATCGACTGGAATCGACATCCAGCCAAGTCAGATGTTTATTTGAAGCATTTGGAACAATGGCGCGATCGCTTAGTTACTGCCATTCATGAAGCCTTGCAACTCAAACCCGAAGCCCTGCCCGAAAGCCTTTACGCTAGCCGCGTCGGTCAACTACTAAAAACAGCCGAAGCCGAGCAGGGGTACAACGTTAATCGGCAAATCACCGCCAATTCTGCTGCCCACCTGTCGTCAGAGTCGGTCACACCCCTGCGGGCTGTCGCACAGCTCCATAACACTTACATCATCGTGGAGCATCCCGGTGGTATCTGGCTGGTGGAACAACACATCGCCCACGAGCGGGTGCTGTTTGAGCAGTTGTGCGATCGCTGGTCGATCCAACCTCTAGGAACCCCAATCCTGCTGGATCATTTGACCCCGCATCAAATTGAGCAACTGACCCGGTTGGAACTTGATATTGAGCCATTTGGCGAACAAATCTGGGCGATTCGCAGTGCGCCTGCACCGCTGATTGAACGAGATGATTGCCCCGATGCCTTACGCGAGATCAGCCTGGGGGGCGACATGCAAACAGCACAGGTGGCGATCGCTTGTCGCACAGCCATTCGGAACGGCACCCCGCTAACGTTGAGCGAGATGCAACAACTGATTCAGCAATGGCAACAGACCCGCAATCCCCGCACCTGTCCACACGGGCGACCGATCTGTCTCAATTTAGAAGAATCGTCACTTTCCCGCTTTTTCCGTCGCCATTGGGTGATTGGTAAAAGCCACGGTATCTAGAGCTTGCACGCGCAATTCTTCACGCTTTGAGAACGGAGCTAAGCTTTTGCCTTGCGGTTGCGCCAACGGGTCTGCCAGTCATCCAGCAAGTCGTAAAGCACTGGAACTACCAGCAAACTCAACAGAGAAGACGTGACCAATCCGCCCATAATCGAAATGGCCATTGGGGCGCGTAATTCTGCACCCGCTCCTAACGCTAACGCCAGGGGCAACATCCCAAAAATAGTTGAGAAGGTTGTCATGAGAATTGGGCGCAGACGGGTCGGCACCGCCTCTAAAATAGCGGCTCGTCGCGTTGGTGTTTGCTGGCGCATCTGCTTGATGTAATCGACGATGAGAATTGCATTTTTGCTGGTCAACCCAAGCAGAAAAATGATGCCCAGCAGCGAAATCATGCCAAAGTCACTCCGGGCAATTAACAGCCCGACCATTGCCCCCACAATCGAAAGTGGCAGGGAAAGAAAAATGACGAGGGTATCAATCCAGTTGCGGAACAGGGCTAAAAGCACCAGAAAGATGCAAACAACCGACAATGCCAACGTGCTACCAAAACTCCGCAGAATGTCGTTTACCCGCGCAGAGTCACCCCCCAACTTGAGCGAAACCCCTGCTGGCAGGACGGCTTGTGCTTCTGCTGTAGCGCGATCGCTCGCTTCTCCAATCGTCAAACCTTGACCCAGGTTGGCACTGATCGTGGCAATTCGCTCGCCATCATCGCGCTGAATCTCAGTGACCGTCGCGCCCGCTTGACTCGGCACCGAAGCCGCCACATCGACTAAACCCGGAATTGTTTTGAGCCGAGTTGCGATCGCATTGGCCGCTTTGTTTAACTGCTGCAAGTCTTCACCTGCAATCTTCACCTGCACTGGCTTTTCGCCACCCGTGTCAACAAATTGAATGTCTTCCACGCTGGTTGTGACACCCGCGATCGCAGGCATTCCGGCGCGTATCCTGTCTTGAATCGCAGCCGTTGTAGCACTGCGGTCTTGCTTCAACTGCACATAGCTGATGCCCCGATTGGGTTCCCCCTGTCGTGCCCCAATCACTGTGAAAACGTTGGCTACATCGGGTTGGTCGAGTAAATAGTTATCAATGTCTTGAGCAGCCTTCAGTGCAGAACTCAACGGGTTAAACGGCGGAATTGGTGGAGCAGAAAGGCGATCTCCCGGATTAGGTGGCTCCCCTTGCACCTGACGTGCGCCCCCCTGTTGAGCTGCAGCTTGAGCCGCCAAAAACTCGCGCGGAATTTGCGGTGCCGGAGCCACGTATGTCACATTAAACTCACCCCGGTCTAACTTTGGAATAAAACCCTTGGGAATTAGAGGGATCAGAGCCAAACCTGCTGCAAAAGTCAGGAGTGATAGCCCAATCACCAGCCAGCGATGATTTAATGACCAATTCAGCAAGTTGTAATACGCCTGATTTAACCGATCCATCCAGTTTTGGGTGGGTGGTTGCTGAGTTGTCGCTCTGTTATTTGCGCGTAGCCAGTAAACCGACAAAACGGGTGAAAGTGTGCGGGCAACCAGCATTGATGCAATCATCGCTGCTGAAATCGTAATGCCAAAGGGCTTAAAGAACTGCCCTAAAACCCCGCCCATTAGCCCTACGGGCAAAAAAACAGCGACAACTGTGAGTGAAGTCGCGATCACCGTCAACCCAATTTCATCCGTCGCCGTTGTCACCGCTTGCTTGGGAGGCTCACCCTGGTCTAAGTGGCGCATGATGTTTTCAACATCGACGATCGCATCATCTACCAGGCTCCCGACAATCATCCCCAATGCTAGCAGCGTAATAGTTTCGAGGTTGAACCCGGAGAACGCCATTACAATAAAGGTCGCCAGCAAACAGGTTGGAATCGCCAACGCCGAGATTGCCGTCGCCTTCCAGTTCCACAAAAAGGGAAAGATCACAATCACTGCGATCGCGATCGCCTCGATCAAGGCTTTCACCGTTTCATTGGTCGCCGCTTCAATGTAAGTGGCCTGAGTTACGGCCTGAGTCATCTGCAAGTCAGGGAAGCGAGTTCGCAGTTCTTCGACTTTTTTTTCGACCTGGCGCACCACCTCCAGGGTATTGGCACTGCCCTGCTTTACAACCTGAATCGCCAGCGCATCTTTTCCATCAAACCGAACGGCACTTCCAGCCTGGGCAATCGCCTCGCGCGGATTTTTGAGTTTGGTCAAATCAATCGCTTCGTTGTCGCCTAGCAGATTGACCTTATAAACGCCTGGAACCTCTGCAATCTCAGGGATTACCTCTTGCCTAACCGTTGGCGTAATTTGCGGCAGCAACAGATTTTTACTCTCAACTGCGTAGCTGACAACCGCTGCCTCGTTGAGGTTAACTGGCACAATTTTGGTGGTTGTGTTGGTGGGCAACTTTAATGGCTTGAGTGACGCCTCAACCTGCTCAACCGCTGTCTCAAGGTTGGTGCCGACTTCAAACCGAGCGTTAATTACAGATTGGCCGGGGTACGTAGTCGAACTCACCCCTGTAACTGGCTCAAGCCCATTTAATGCTTGTTCCAGTGGAATGGTGACTTGCTTCTCTGTATCCACGGCTGTCTTAAGCGGTGTAGAAGCGGTAACAACCACGACTGGAAATGTGATATCAGGAAAGAGCGCAAACTTCAGCGAACTCAATGCCAGTAACCCTGCAATTGAAATCGCAATCCAGGTGGCGATCGTGAAGCGCGGAAACTGAATTGCGAGTCGCGAAATATTCAGCCGCTCTCGCATGGAGGGCTTAGGGCGGGATGGTTCCATTCAATTCCACACACTGTAGACACAACACTGCTGCTTGACATCCTAGCGTGATCAGCCAAATGCTTAGAGGATGAGTCAAGCAAGCATATCAACAATCTTAGTGCCCCAAGGCGCAGAGTTTAACGCCGTTAAACGCGGACTTAGCCAGCTCAACTTAGCCTGCCCTGAAGTAATTTCACTTCCGATTGGACAACAAGCGGTGCAGCAGCGTTTAGCCAGTTTGCCAATATCTACCTTTCGACAGAGTGTTTTGGTGATGGGTCTATGTGGCGGACTAGCCCCAACCCTAACGGCTGGTGATGGGGTGCTTTATCAACACTGCAAACGACAGGATGAAACCACAACCCATGTTTTGGACTGTGATGCAACTCTGATTACAGGGTTAAAGCAGCGGTTAGGCGAAAAAGTGGCATTGGTGAAGGCTGTCACTAGCGATCGCGTAATTTGTGCTGCCGCCGAAAAACAAATCCTTGCCATGCAAACGCAAGCGGATGTGGTGGATATGGAAGGTTGGGCCGTGCTGAATTTCTTTCAGGCACATCAAATTCCAGTAGCGACAGTGCGCGTGGTCAGTGATGCGGTAACGACTACCATTCCTGACCTGTCAACCGCCATTGATGCCTCCGGGCAACTCCAATCAGGCAAGCTGGCGATCGCGCTCTTGCGTCAACCCGTTGCTGCCATTCATCTAATTCGAGGTTCCTTAAGAGGACTCCAACAACTCGAACAGGTGACGCGGCAGATTTTTCAGCCAGGGAATTTTATCTGATTTTTGTACTAAATCTTGTACTATAAAAGTGGGCGATCGCGAAATCTTTTCGTTGCTTCAGTCCTCTGAAACATCGGCTAAACTGAGGAAACCGCTACCCATCTACTTCTATGTCGGTTACAGACGACCTGGAAATTTTTAACATTCAACCGGAGGAGGTGCAATTTCCTCCGGGCGATCTGGATAGCAACGAACCTGCTTTGGAATCTGAACTCCACCTCCGCCAAATTCTGTTGTTGATTCAGTCGCTTGAATGGCTCTGGCGTAGCGAAAACTCTGAGTACCGCCAGGATTTTTACGCCTTTGGCAACCTCACCATTTACTACAGTCCCCGTCAATTGAAGTCAGAAGACTTTCGTGGCCCTGATTTCTTTGTCGTTTTAGGCACTGAGCCAAAACCCCGTAAAAGTTGGGTGGTTTGGGAGGAAGACGGTAAATATCCCAACGTGATTATCGAGTTGCTGTCAGACTCTACGGCTCAGGTGGATCGGGGTCTCAAAAAACAGATCTATCAAGACACCTTTCGCACGCCTGATTACTTCTGGTTTGACCCCAATACTCTGGAGTTTTGCGGCTTTCATCTAATTGATGGGCGCTATCAGGAGCTACACCCCGATGCTCGTGGTTGGTTGTGGAGCGAGCAACTGCAACTATTTTTGGGAATTCAAGAACGGAAATTACGCTTTTTCACACCGGATGGTGCCTTAGTGCTGGTGCCTCAAGAGGCGGTTGTGATCGAACGACAACGAGCCGAAACCGCAGAAGCTTTGTTAGCGCGTTACCGAGAGCAGTTTGGGGAGTTGCCAAGCGAGTAGAAAAGCACCGTTCCCCATCATTCTTTTTCTGGAGTATTTATGCCACTCACAACGGCTCTGGAATCGAAACTGCAAGAACTGCGCGATCGCCTCCGACCGGGACAACGAGAACTGGCGGACTGGCGCGGGGGAACGTTGGCGGTTTCAGCCGTGCCAGGTGCCGGAAAATCTACCGGCATGGCGATCGCCGCAGCAATGGCGATCGCTCGTAATCAGTTAAATGCCCGTTGCTATTTGGTGATTGTGACCTTCACGCGATCGGCGGCGGCAAACATCAAGGGTAAGATTCGGGCGACGCTGCGAGAGCTGGGGCTACCGGCGACAGGCTTTATGGTGAACACGCTGCACGGTTTAGCCTGGGCGATCGCGCGGGCACATCCTGACCAGTTTGGGGTGAACCCAGATGCCACGTTGATTACACCCAGTCGCAGCCATCGCTTGATTCGTACAGCCGTTGAACAATGGATTGCCGCCAACCCCAAGCACTATCAGCGCTTATTAGAGGGGCAGCAGTTTGATGGGGAGGAAACAGAGCGACTGCGGCGACAATCGGTTTTGCGGACGGAGGTTTTGCCCGAATTAGCCATGACCATTATCCGTGAGGCCAAAAGTTCAGGTTTGCAGCCCGATGACTTACGCCAGATCAGTAACCAAATTCCTGATGACTATGGCGCGTTGGAGATCGCAGCCGGATTGTATGAGTTCTATCAGGCGCAACTGGCTCAGCGTAACCTGATCGACTACGACGAGATGATTTTGGCGGCCTTGCGAGTCCTCGAAGACCCGGCGATTCGACAGCACTGGCAAAACCAGGTGTTTGCTGTGTTTGAAGATGAGGCGCAAGACTCCAGCCCGTTGCAAACACGACTACTCGAAATTTTAGCGGCCAACCCCAACCAGCCAAACGATCTGCGACAGATGAATTTAGTTCGGGTGGGCGACCCCAACCAGGCGATCAACTCGACGTTTACCCCGGCTGACCCGATTTATTTTCGTGAGTTTTGTCAGCAGTGCGAGCAGCAGGATCGTCTGGCAACCATGACCCAGGCCGGACGCAGTAGCGATCGCATTATTGCGGCGGCCAATTTCACCCTGGAGCTGATCAATCAACGCTGGGGTAAACAACAGGGCGATCGCCCGTTTCGGCGGCAACTGATTGAGCCAGTCGCCATTACAGATCCCCAACCCAATGCCAATCCGCTTGCGCTTGGCAAAGGCGTAGAACTGTACACCCCTGACGATATTTATCAAACTGTGGAATCGATTGGGCAACGGGCGATTGAGCTGTTTCAGCAGCACCCAGAGAGCAATGCAGCCGTCTTAGTGCGGGAAAACAAACAGGGTGAGTTTGTCGCGCGGGAGTTGCGTCGCCTTTACCCAGATCAGTTGCGGGTCTATGAGGTGGGGCAGCGAGATCGCCAGTCCCATGTGCCTGCTGACATGCTGACTCTACTCAACTTTGTCGATCGCCCCCATTCGCCCGATTATCTAAAAGCGGCCCTTACCACTTTGGCTGAACGGCACCGCATCCCCACCCAAGACCTCAACGCCCTCGTGCCTTTTCCAGAGCAGTTTCTCTATCCCGGTTTGCTCGACCCACCCCAATCAGAAGCTGTTGCTCAGGCTCGCCGCTTTTGCACCAGTTTGCTGCGTGCCCGATTGGAACTACCGTCTACCCAACTCATTCCCTTCTTGGCGCTGGCCTTAAACTACGACCAAAATGAATTGGCAACGGCTGACAAGCTGAGCGATCGCATTGCTCAACAAGCTCAGGGAGATCAGGCATTGCCAACGACGCTGAGGATTTTGAGTGAAATTGTCGCAACGGAGCAGTTTGACCCAATTGATACAGATAACCCTGAAGAGCGCTATACCCGGTCTGGGCAACTCACTATTATCACGATGCATAAGGCGAAAGGCTTAGATTGGGATGCGGTGTTTATTCCCTTTTTGATCGAGAACTCGATCCCCGGTAGTCAGTGGATTCCGCCGCAGTGGCAGTTTCTCGGCACGTTTACGCTAGCTGAAATCGCCCGTGCCCAGGTTCGCAGCCATCTGCACCAGAAGTTACCACCAGCTACCGCCGCGATCGCCTGGGAAGCTGCCAAAAATCTCAAAACCGCGGAGGAGTTTCGCCTGCTTTACGTCGCCATGACCCGCGCCAAACGCCTGTTGTGGATGGCTGCAGAACAACAAGCCCCTTTCACCTGGAATAAACCCAACAACCTGGAAGCGCGATCGCCCTGTCCCGTTTTTCCACCGTTGCAACAAGCTTTTGTGTAGCAATAAAGATGCGATCGCCTATCCCGATTAAGTCAGTGCGATCGCATCTTTTCTGTTTGACTAATTCAGTCAGCAGTATCAACGGAATCTTAACGGGTGACAACATGGCTAGAGAGCTTGCTGGAAGAGGGATAGGGCACGAAACCCACGCTGAAAATAAAGCCGTTTATGAGGTTTGAGGGCAATCAAGCGGAGCACCCAATCAGCCCATACGCTCA
>DVDV01000245.1 GCA_015296075.1 Leptolyngbyaceae cyanobacterium M33_DOE_097
AAACATTTGTACTGAAGTCAGAGCCTCTAAAGGCTTGTGCGCTCAATTTTATGAACGGCAGAATGGGTATTCCAGCCATTGATAGCTGTTCAAAATGAATATTTTTGTGAGAATTATTCTCATACTGAGAATTGCTGCGTAATCATGAGCTGGCTTGACATTGCCAGCAATACAACTAAGCGGATTGTTAATTTCATGAGCTACACCTGCAACTAAGTTGCCTAGGGCAGACATTTTTTCATTTTGCACCAGTTGAATCTGAATTTGTTGTAACTCTTCAATCGCCTGTTTAAGTTGTTCTGATTTTTCTCGTTCGCTTGCTTCGCTAAGGCGAAGTGCAGTTTCAATCTGTTGTCGTTCTGTAATTTCTTTTTGGAGGGCAGAGGTGCGGTGATTCACCTGATTTCTCAAGCTGATTGACCAGACCAGGACACTTGAAAGGATGATTACACCAATCACACCAATATTGCGAATTAACTCAAAAAAATCTTCGTTATACTTTAGAGTTGGGTCAACACTACCAAACCATTTGGTGTAAATCTCATCAAACTTACCATTGGCTTTAATAATATCTAACCCTTGATTAAGTCGGTTCAACAGCTCAGTGTCACCTGCTTTAACTGCAAAAGAAAATCCTTTTTCACTGATTAAAATTGGTTTGCCAACAGACTCTAAATTGCTCAGATTTAAGTCTTTGATTTGAATGAATGCGGGTAGCATTGGTACAACTGCATAGTCGTGTTTTCCTGAAGCGAGCAGTTGTAAAACACTGGCTAAATCTTTTTGTAGAATTAGGTTGCTTTCTACGTTGTTTTTGATGAGATAGTCATGAGTTAAATCGGCTTTAATTACAACAACTTCTTTGCCCTTTAAATCTTTGATGGAGTTGACTTTAGGATTTCCTTTACGTCCGACGATGGCGGCATAGGGCAATGTATGAGGGGCCGAAAAATCAAACTTTTGATCGCGCTCTGGCGAATAGCCGACAAAAGGCAGAATATCAATTTTTCCTTGTTCTAAATCCGTGCGAACTTCATTCCAGGGGCCAACTTTGAATTTAATTTCAATATCCATGACCTCTGCAACTGCTTTGATCAGGTCTACGCTAAAGCCATCAGCTCTGCCTTGCGCGTCAACCAGAGCATAGGGGGGGTAGTCAAGTTCGCTGCCAACAATAAATTGTTCTTGGTTTAGAGGTTGTTGCGTTGGAGTCGATGTTTGGGCAATTGCTGGAGCGACAAATAAACCGGGAGCAACCGCAGCGATCGCAACGATCCTACATAGCAAAGTTGAAGGAAACATCAGCAACCTCAAGCCTAAAAGGAGTTTTCTATACTTCCTTACAGATTGCCCACTTTGTTTTCATTAGAAACAGCGAAATCTTTAGCAAACAATGAAGCATCCATAAAGTCTTGAAATCGCTCTGGCATGTAGTCTAATATCTGCTTTAAAGCCTTTTGATCCTCTCTAACTCTCCTTTTTAAGGAGGAAAGCGAGCCGTTCAAAGTCCCCTTTTTTAAGGGGGATTTAGGAGGGTCTTCCAAAACTAAAACCCTTTGCCTGGACCTTTAAAGCACACCCTAGCGAGTTTGTATTCTTTGCCTTTTGAAGAAAAACAGATTGATTATTGTGCCCTAAAAAGGTATTTTCCCTTCAAGAAAGCGTAGTTTTGCTGTTGGTTAAAGTCAGTGTAGAAGGTTGATGAATAAAGTAATTCAACGTGAATTGTGCTTACTCAGATTGCACCAGATCTTGCAACCGAAACCGAGCAATTTCTGCAATTTCAGTTAGTGCCTGCTGAAGTTCTTGCGATGCAGTATTTTGTAAGCGATCGCGAAAAGCTGCGAGAATGCTGGTTTTGGTATGGTTCCTGACCGCCACAATGAAAGGAAAGCCAAACTTTTCCTTATAGCGACTGTTGAGGTCTTGAAACTGTTCAAACTCTTCGGGGGAAAGGCGATCTAAGCCCACTCCCGCTTGCTCTTTGACCGATGCTTCTGCCATTTTTGCTTTGCTGGCCAGGTCGGGGTGTGCCCGCACCAGCTTGAGTTGGGCGGCTTCGCTTTCGTGTTGCACCACATCCACCATTCGCTGATGTAACTCTTTCACATCAGCAAAGGGGCGTTGGTTCCAGGCTGCGTGGGCGATCGCAGGGGTGTCTTCAAACACAGAGCCAAGCGCCGCAACAAATTCTGCTTGGCTCATTTGATTAAGTTGAGTAATGGTGAAAGGCATCGTTAAAGTCTCAAATCTACATCTGGCTAGGGTTAACTGGGTTCAATCAGTTGCTGGGCGAGGTGGTTGGCTTTTTCGAGTAAGGGGGCTAGCTCAATTGTGGTCAGTTGCCCCTGATCGACAACACACCTGCCATTGATAAAGCTGTAATCAACCCGATCGACCTGGCAAAAGATGAGTGCGGCAACAGGGTCATGCAATGCCCCGGCAAATTGGGGGCGATCGATGTTGACCGTGATAAAGTCGGCGGCCATTCCCGCTGCCAGATAACCAACGTCGTCACGTCCTAAAACTCTGGCACCGCCGAGGGTTGCCACTTCTAAAATTTGACGTGCGGTCATATCTGCAACACGGTTATGACGAACGCGGGCTAGCAGAAATGCCATGCGTGCCTCTTGCAAGAGGTTGCCAGTGTCATTAGAAGCTGAGCCATCGACCCCTAAACCAACCGGCACTTTGTGATCCAACATTTTGCGGATTGGGGCAATGCCACTCGCGAGGCGCATATTACTACAGGGACAGTGTGCCACCCCCGTCCCCGTTCTGGCAAACTTGGCGATCGCGTCATCACTCAGTTGCACACAGTGGGCATGCCAAACATCCTCACCGAGCCACCCTACGGACTCAGCATAATCTCCGGGTGTCAGCCCAAAAGTTTCGAGACTGTAGGTGACATCCGACTGGTTTTCGGCTAAATGGGTGTGTAAACGCACGCCTGGATAGGCTCGTGCCATTGCCGCCGACTCACGCATCAAGGTGGGTGACACTGAGAAGGGTGAGCAAGGGGCCAGCGTCAGGCGCAGCATCGAGTAACGGGAATTGTCATGGTACTGCTCGATCAACCGTTGCGAATCCTTCAGGATGGCGGCTTCATCTTCTACCAGGCTGTCAGGTGGTAGCCCCCCCTGGCTTTCTCCAACGCTCATGCTGCCCCGGCTGGCGTGAAATCGCAGTCCGATTTCGTGAACTGCGCGGATTTCTTCATCTAAGGTGCAGTTGTTAGGAAAAAGATAGAGGTGGTCACTGGCGGTTGTACAGCCTGAGAGTATTAGCTCAGTTGCAGCGAGTTGAGCGCTGACGTAAACCCCCTCTGCCGTTAAGTTTGACCAGATCGGGTAAAGTGACTGAAGCCAGTTAAACAAGTCACAGTCTTGGGCTGCAGGAATAACGCGCGTCAGACTTTGGTAGAAGTGATGGTGCGTGTTGACCAATCCTGGCAAAAGGATATGTCGGCCTTGCAAATCCAGTATCGTGTCAGCCGTTTCAGGCAGTTCATCTGTTGTGCCGACTTGCTCAATCACGCGATCGCGCACAAACAAGCCACCCCCCGCAATTTCCCGTCGAGTGGCATCCATTGTGACTAGAGTATGGCTATTTTTGACCAGTAGTGTCGCCATCTAAACTCCTTAACTGCCGCGATAAGTGCTGTAGGCCCAGGGAGAAGTAAGCAAAGGCACGTGGTAGTGCGCCGTTGCATCAGCAATGCCAAATTGGAGCGGCACTCGGTTTAAGAACGGTGGGTTGGGCATGTTTGGAGTGGACTTGGCAAAGTAATCACCTACTAAAAAGACCAACTCATAGACGCCACTGACAAACTCGCGATCGACTAATAAGGGGGCATCGGTGCGTCCGTCGTTGTTGGTCTGAGTTGTTTTGAGTAATTTTTTTTCTCCCTTGCCATCAATCGCCCAAAGCTCAATCTGCATTCCGGCAGCAGGTTTGCCCTGCGCGGTATCCAGCACGTGTGTTGTCAGTTTTCCCATGAAGTCTAACCCAGTCCTAAAAATAGAAATAGAAGAATCACCTGTGGTTTTATCCACAGGCCAGGTGACAAGATTAAAGCACTAACACAAACTTACAATTGCAAATTTGGGAACGTAACAAAAAACTTTTCTTGATGTAAGTCTTGTCCTAAGCTGTTCCAAATTTGAGTGCGTTATGTATCTAATGATGATCTATCAGGATGTATTCGCGACCTTCTCTATTCCCGTGCGTTAACCCAACGGCCCTGCCAGGATTGTGCGGGCGATCGCGTTGATAATGGAGCTACCGTCTTCTTGTTTCAGCTCAGCGTACCACTTTTCGGTTTTTGCCGGATCTTTGCCGTGGGTTACGTCCGATCGCTTACGGGCGCGGGAGACAACATCAGCCACGCGATCGCGACGAGCCGTTTCATACCGCTTAAGGGCATCTTCAACACTGATGTTCGTAGTTTTGAGCAGATTGGCTAGCACCACCGAGTCTTCCATCGCCTGACAACCACCCTGCCCCAAATCGGGAGCTGTGGCGTGAGCGGCATCACCTAAGAGGGCAACTCGTCCCCGTACAAGGGTTTGGAGTGGCAGAATATCGTGAATTTCAACTCGTGCTGTCCGCAGGGGATCGATACGTTGAATTAGAGTTTGCACAGGTTCGGCCCATCCCTGGAAGTGATGCGCTAGTTCTTCCTGATAACGTGCTGGTTCACTGACGGTTCCTTTGGGTAAAGGCACGTCAAAAAAGTAATAGAAGCGCTTGTCTTGCTCACCGTTCAAATCGCAACCCACAGGCATCAACGAGGCGCGTTTGCCCTCACCGACATAGGTGACCCAGCAATCTTCAGGGGCGAGATCGGGAGCGGCAGCAACAAGGCCATTCCAGTTGACATAACCAACATATTGCCGCTCGACGGGATAACCGACCACATAATCGCGAATACAAGAGTGGGTGCCATCAGCTGCGACCACCACATCTCCGGTTGCGGTGCTGCCATCTTCAAAAATGGCGGTTGCACTCTGCTCATTTTGTTCAACAGCGATGCAGCGTGAACCCAACCGAACGGTTTCTTCCCCTACGGCATCGAGCAACATGCGTTGTAAGTCAGCCCGCGCTACGGGATAAGGACGTTCACCCACCGAGTCAATCAACGGACGCAGGCTAAACTCAGTTAATTGCTCACCCTGGACGTTATAGTAAGCAACCCGATTCATTAGCCCACCACACTTAGAAATCTTCAAGCTCAAGCCCAGCGCATTCAGCACTTTGACCCCATTTGACCAGATCGAAATCGCAGCCCCAGCCGGACGCAACTCACGCACGCGATCGTAGATCTCGACCTCATACCCGGCTCGTCGTAGGGCGATCGCTGAAGATAGACCGCCAATGCCAGCACCAATCACGATGACCTTTAAGTTTTCCACCAGATTTCCCTCCTACTCGCTGAGACGTTGACTCAATTAGCTTGATCCGTTTGGCTGACTTACCTTGCTGCCATTCTAAATGAGTCGCTGACTCAGCTCACCAAATTTAGTACCAAACAATAATTTTGACGGGTAAGCTTTTTCTTTATCAAAAGATAGAAACTGGGTTCAATGAAACCATGTTGGCGAAATCATCCCTAATTACCGCAAATTGGACAAACTGTACAAAACACTGAAGTAATCAAATCTTTATTAAGAATTTCACACGATTAGGAGCATCTAACTGGAGTCAAATAGCTTTCAAATGTTAAGGAGCGCAAATAATATTGCCTTACTTTAAGAGCTATGTTTAATGTTGAGAATAATTCAGTATCAGGAAATACAAAAACTTTCTTGCTCACTCAAAATATTTCTACTTGTGAATCCAACTCTAGCTGGCTGGATTCCAGTTTGTCTCACCTTTCGCAGCTGCTTAAACCCTGATCAGGCTGACACTGTTGGTAATTCTAACGAGAGCTTAACTGTTTTTTGATAGCAATCATTGGTTAATTCTTAGAAACTCATAGAATTACAACCAATTTTCTTGAGAAGTGCGCTAAACTGCTGCAAGCAGATCGATTGTATACAGTCAAAGGAGCGTCGGAAAACCATGCTAAATGGTTGTAAGAGCCAGTTGAGAAACTTGATTTTGCTTTGCCTTACTTTTATAGGCGTTGTTTTCTTATGGGCAGACGTTGCTTATGCCGATAAACCGCCTAGCAAAATTGTATTTGACTCAACTACAACTCCTATTAATGTGGTTAGTTTTTACAAATCGACGCCTGAAACTCAAAAAGATGTTGTTTCGTCTACCTTGAAGGCGAGTAAATCGTTTTATAAGAGCAATCCAGGTTTTGGCAGCTACCTGGTTCTACAAAGTGAAGATGGAACACGCGTCTTGACGCTAACTCAGTGGAAAGATCAGGCAAGTTATGAAGCGTTTGCGGCTCAAGCAACAGCTTCAGAGTCTGAATCGTACAAATCTGAGTCTTACCAGGCTGATTCTTATAAGAGTTCTTCCAAGTCTTACGGCAAGAAGTCTGATTATGAGAAGGAGGCTGTTGCGCCTGACCGCACCATTGTCTATCAAATTGACAAAACACAGGCTCCTGAAGGGGTGATTCCTGGCATTTACGGCTTGCAAACGTTGATCCAATTTAGTGATGTGGTTGCGAATGATAGTGAGACAGCCCCAACGGTTATCGCGTCGATCGAAGAATCGTTTGAAAATGTGGTCAAAACAGTACCAGCCCCCCATGCAGCAGTTCTTTTGAAGGGGCTAGAGCATAGTGAATTAGCGATGTTAGCCAATTGGGGTTACAGCAAAGATGAGCTGAGTGACCCTGAAAAGCTACCCGATATTGACCTAACCTCAGAAGCAGTCGATGAATTAACAACCAGTGATGAAAACCTCTATGAGGTGGTTAAAGTCGTCACCCCTAAACTACCTAAAGAAAAGTATGGCTCCTAGTCAGACCCAACAAATTCGCTAGATTGAACTCTTAAGCTTGAACTGATTTAGTTTAGTATTTTTGTCTCGACAGTCTGAGCGAACAACTGGAGGCTGATTTTAAATCATTTCAGTTAATGGCTGGTAGAAGGTTTAATGGTTGCGATTGATACAGTTTTTGTGAACCTAAGACTTTTATTACTAACGAGGTAGGATATTCTGTTCGCTTTGTCGTTTTGGTGTAAATCGCTGTTTGGGGAACGCTCTTGATGGTCGCCACTTCACGCACTGACAAACCATTTAGTCTCAGTTCTTTTTTGATTAGTGATGGTCCCGCTGGGTTCTTGCTGAGTTGGGTTGCTGGCTTTGTTGATACGTCCGCTTTCATCATTTTGTTTGGTGTATTTACGGCGCATGTGACTGGCAACATTGCTTTAGCGGGTTCTTCTTTTGTCAGTTCTGACACTGAGACAACGATTACTCGTCTTTTAATGCTGCCTATCTTTATGGTGACGGTGATGCTAACTTCGTTGTTGGCTCGTTATGCCCGTTATAAGAAATGGTGCGTATTTGGTGTGTTGTTGACTACCGAGGCGATCGCCCTTGTTGTTTTGTGGATTGTGGGCACTCAGCTCTCACCCTCGCTGATTCTCGATGTGCAGGAGGAATATATTTTTCCGATCGCGATGTCTGGTGTGGTGGCAATGGCGATTCAAAACGCCCTGATGAAGGAAGCTAAAGGGGTGTTTAAGAGCTATATCCCAACGACGGTGATGACGGGTAACACGACGCAGCTATCGATTGACCTGGTGCAAACAATCGTTAGCAAGTTTTTGCCAGATGGCAAACAAGAAGGTGCAGAGGCAATTGAGCGCATGAGTCGGGGGGTGCCAGTTATTGCTGGCTTTGCTCTGGGTGGCCTTGCCGCTGCCTACTTTGTGCTGGTCTCTGAAACCTGGTGGAGTTTAATTTTTCCGGTGGTAATTATCTCGATCCTGGCGATCGCGGCCTATGTTGATCACTACCGGGCTTCATCAAATGCGTAATTCGCTGAGTTGCTTGGTCTTTTGGCTATTGCACCCAGTTGGATTTTTTCTCTAAATGCGCCTAACCCTACTTTCACACCTCAAGGAGAATGAATTATGAAACGAATGCTGGTAACAGTGGCGGTTTGTACTTTGATGCTGATGAACTTGCTCGTCGGCTCAAGCGCTCAGGCTACTCCTTTAAGTATCCCCATCCCTTTTTTCGCGGGTAGCCATGACGGTGTAACTTCTAGCACCGCAGAGGCAATGGAACTGCTCGAAACGGAGATTTTGCCGCAAATCGAAAGTATCCTAACCCCTGAGCAGAGAGAACAGTTTACTGATTCTTTAGCCGATGGCAAGAGCTTACGTAAAGCCTTTAAGTCGATGACCTTAACTCCCGGTCAAAAGACTGAGTTAGCGACTTTCTTAAAAAGCTCACTCTACGGTAGTCAGGTGTTAGCAACCCTCAGCCCAACTGATAAGAAAGAGTTTTTCTTGAAGAAGAAGGAGATGTTTGCTCCGACACCTGAAGAGATTGGCGAAAAGATCTCTGAGAAGCTTAAGTTTGCCAAAGAGAGCAGCGGTGGTATGGCCCCTGATGCTGACACCATCAGCGAAAAGATTGCTGAGAAGCTCAAGATGGTGAAAGATAAGGCGATGGGTGCCCCTACACCGGAAGAGATCGGGCAGAAGATCGTTGATAAGAAGAAGTATGGACAAATGATGAATCCGATGAAGGATAAGGATGCGTCTATGTTTACGCCAGAAGAGATTGGCGATCGCATCACCGAGAAGATCAAGATGGCGAAGGAAATGGCTAAAGATAAAGCTACTGATATGCCTTCAGCCGACGCCATTGGTGAGAAGATTGGCGAAAAAATGAAGATGATTAAAAGCAAGATGGAAGAAGCTGCATCTTAACTCTTCCCTTCAGTCATTTCAAAGGGCTAGGATTCCCAGAATTGCTTAGTTTTCGGGCTATCATTTCTGGGAATTTTGTTTTATGGCTGTACTGGAAAAAGTTAGGACGGGGTGCAGGGGGTATAACCTCTGGCTGGGAGCGCAGCTTCTACATCCTCTTGTACCAAGCATTATGCGTAGCATTATATTTACGGTTCGACTCACACCTGTTTTGTGTTGATGATTTTTGGTTATGGCCAATCCTAATACTCAAGAAACTGCTTGCCTTGTAATTGAATATGACATTGTAAAAGCCAAGGAGGGCATGTTCTGCCAGTGGCAAGAGGCTATGCAAAAGGAAGTTGCCAAATTTGAAGGATACGTCAGAACCGATATTTTTCCACCTGTGAAAGGGGTGCAGAAGAACTGGCATATCGCAGTTCACTTCGATTCCCCGGCCAACTTAACGAACTGGCTCGACTCTGAAAACCGCCACCTCTTGATCCGCTACGGCAGAAGCAAGTTTGGCGGCTATCGTTACACCTCCCTCGGTACCGGACTAGAGAGCTGGTTCTCGCGAAATTTGAAGCCTGATGCTTCGACTTCACCACCACCCTGGAAACAAAATTTTGCGGTGCTACTTGGGCTTTACCCCACTGTCATGGTTGAGACGCTGCTGTTTTCTCATTTTGGCCTGATGGAAACCTGGACACTGGCTCCCAAGATGTTTATCAATAACTTGGTGAGTTGCTCGTTATTAACGTGGGTAGTGATGCCTTTAGTGACGCGACTGTTGAGTTTTTGGTTACGCCCTAAAAATGCGACGCTCAAAATCAATGCGATCGGTGGGTTGCTTTTGTTAATAAGCTACACGCTGATGATTTCAATCTTTCAAACACTACCCCAATAAGAACTTTTAATAAGTCAATAAGCTCAGTTGTAGTTGCAATTTGTTGAGGGGAAAAGCTGCTACAAGGTCTATAGCTACTCTATTTAGAGTGTTGTGGAAAGTTTTATCAGTTTGTATGAAAAAGTAGGTAAGAATGCTGTACAAGAGATGTTTTAACTAGAAAATTCCCTGTATTTCAAATACAACTTTTAATTTAAATCAATAGAATTACAAAGAGTATTCTCAATCAACTTCTAAAAGGATTTAGCTAGCCTCGCAACAGATCAAGCTGAGTTAGACCTTTAAGGGTGATTAAGATAGGTAAATCAATTACTTATTTGCAACCAATGACAGGGGTTAGCAAATTGCTGTTGAGATGATGCCTAAGTAGATGCTTCTAAAGCCTGCTTCATTTCATTTTTAAGCCTTTTCTATAGTAGCTATTGTTCTTATTTAAAGGAGAACAAGGATTTTTGAAAAGATTTCTCTAAAGCCTTTTCATGGCTTTTCTTGCAGTGCTTTACCTTCAACTATTACAGATCTGTCTAGTTGATCTACTCACTTAAAAGCAATCTACCTTTTGGAAGGTTTTTTCCTCTTTCTGACTAAAGAAATAACGATTAAAGTGATGGTTTATCAGTTTAAATCTGCCATGAATTATTTTAATTTGTGTCCTTAGATACAAAAAAGTTGAAGTGTTTAGACCTTAGGATGACAACATCAGTTGACTGTCTTCTACTAATACCGATTTAAGTTTCAGATTCAGCAACTTGTCTGGCGAATCTACTTTGTAGCAGGTATTTTGGCGTTCAAGGTTCTTTTTTGAATGTCCTACGAAGAAATAAATCTAAGCTTCAAAACAGTATGTATACAAAGCTGATTTATTTAGGTCAACTGTATTTTGTTACAAACGCAGAAAAACTTTTGAGGATCTTATATCAATGACTCATATCAAGACTTCTATAAAAGGTGAAGGTGCGACCAATCAATCAAAACTATTGTATGGATTGCACGACAAACCACCCCTTAAAGAATCTCTATTTACAGCTTTGCAACACGTTTTTGCGAGTTTTATTCCGATAGTCACACCAGGCTTACTTGTTACCGCTGCTTTAGGTCTAGACCCAAAAGCAGCCGCCTATCTATTAGGCATGTCGCTGTTTGTGTCTGGCGTAGGTACTTTTATTCAAGTTTCTCAACCGTGGTTTATCGGCTCTGGTCTATTGAGTGTTCAGGGGACTAGCTTTGCATTTGTCACACCCATGCTCGCAGTCGTCGCTGACTCCCTCGAACAAGGCAAAACTCCTGACGAGACGATCGCCCTGATTTTGGGGCTTTGTTTTTTTGGTTCCTTTATTCCGATTGTGATGAGTCGGTTTTTGCACCTGACGCGGCAGGTCTTTACTCCTCTGGTGACAGGCATTGCGGTCACGTTAATTGGGTTGTGTCTGGTCAAAGCGGGAGTGTTTTATATGGCGGGTGGCGATAAGGCGCAGGCGATCGCGTTGCAAGATCCAGATAGTCCTCTGGCGTTAGGGAGTTTGCAAAACTGGGCCTTGGCAATGCTGGTGTTTGGCATCGTAGGCGTTTGCAGTGCCAGCCATAACCGTTACCTGCGGATGAGTTCAGTCATGATTGGTTTGCTGGTTGGGTTCATTCTTTCCATCTTTTTGGGTGTCGCAGACTTTAGCCAGTTGCCGTCTTTGCCACTGGTCAACGTGCCTGTTCCCTTTCGGTTTGGTTTAGGGTTTGATGCGGCTACCTTCATCTCATTCTCGATAATTTACATTGCTTTGACGTTAGAAGTTGTGGGTGACATCACCGCCACGTCACTGGTGTCGGCTGAGCCGATTGATGGCCCGGTTTACATGCGACGGGTCAAGGGTGGTGTTTTAGCGGATGGGATTAACTCACTGCTGGCGGCTGTTTGCGGAACATTTCCAGTCGTGACTCCGGCTCAAAACAACGGCATTATTCAACTGACAGGGGTGGGTAGCCGTTATGTAGGCTACTTTATCGCGGCGTTTTTGACGTTACTAGGTTTGTTTCCCGCGATCGGTGGGGTGTTACTGGCGATTCCATCGGCGGTGTTTGGTGGAGCCATCATGCTGATGTTTGGGACGGTCGCGGTGGCGGGCTTTAACATTCTGCGCGAAGTTGAAATGGATAACCGCTCGTTTATCATTCTTGCCGTTTCGCTATCGATGGGGTTAGGCGTGACTTTCTCCCCCGAAACGTTAGAGCATTTTCCGAATGCGGTGCGCCAAATTTTAGAGTCGGGGATCTCAACGGGATCAATTTGTGCGGTGTTGCTCAACCTGTTGATGCCCAAAGCCGAAAATCCGACTGAATCAGTAGAACCAGTGCCCACCGAGGCTGTGACCCCTGAAGCTGAGTAATTCCTTCAATTCAGTGCGTCATCAATCTCATTTCAATCCTGAAAATCGTCTTCTAACTTTCTATTCCTTTATCTTCCATCTCTGTTTGCTTCCCTCCGACCCGATACAGAGCCGAGTCTAGATTTGGCTGTGAGTCAACCTCAACAACCTCCAGCGAGTAGCTCTTTTGAATGCGATCGCGCAATTCTTGACTTGCTGCCGGAAACACAAACACATCACTGTAGCGGTTGAGTAAAGCGGCAATATCAGGGTTGAAGTCCTGTGCGGGGGGTAAGCGACAGGCAAAACAGGCGGGCATTGCAACAACAGGTGTTTTGGGATCGATCAGATAGCTGATCTGGGTTAAATCCCAACTGGGGGAGTCGGTTACTAACACAGGGTTGGGCGATCGGTTGATGATGGCAGCTGCAGGATAAAGGGCTTCTAAATGCTTAGAGCCTTTAATCCACCAGGTTTTTGACTGGGTTGTGTAAATTGAGCAGCCCAGGCTCAGACTCAAGACAAGCACTAAAACCACGCGCCAGAGTTGGGTTCTGTAGAAGTGGTGAACGTGGCTCAAACCGTAGCCGAGGAGGTAGGCAACGGCAAGTTGTAAGCCCAAATACATGGGAAAGTGGTAGCGCGGAAACAGGGATGCTCCTCCACCTTGCCCTTTTAGCACAACATCCTGCAAAAATAGGCCAACACTGCTGCTTAGAACTAATGCCAGAACAAACTGCCAAGTCGCAGGTTTGGCGGTGCGCCAGAGAACCCATATGGCGTAACCCATCAGCAGCAAAAGCGCGATCGCCATGCTTCGCTGCAACAGTTGCGTGAAGAAGGGAACTTGATCGTGCAGGTTGATATCAAAAAACAATTTGCTGGGTTGACGCACCATTCCCACAATCAGGTTTAAGGGCGAGGGTGTCCAGCTCTGTTTGCCGACCATCAACACTTTATTGACCTGACTGCGGTTCGCCAGAACGATCGCAAACCAGGGCAGCAACACGGCGATCGCTCCTGTGAAGGCGACAGAGTAATGAAGCAGCGATTTGCTAATTTTTCCTTTTTGGCGCAACAGCACATAAACAGCGTGGGCGATCGCGACCAGCAGCGTCAGCAGTTGCGTATACAAGCCTGCTGTCAAACTTAGTCCGTAAAGTGCCCAGGCTCGTGCTGTTTTGACTCTCAGCGCCCGTAGCAGCGTGGCAGATGTGATTAAAATCCAAACCGTCCATAGGCTATAGGAGCGTGACTCCTGGGCGTACAACACATGAAAAGGGGAGCTGGCAACCAGGGCGGCTCCAATCACCGCTGTCACTCGCGATTGAAACAGTTCGAGGCAGAGCCAGTACATCGCAGGCAGCGCCAACAGGCTAAGCAACGCCGGAAACACCCGCATGGCTGTGACAGAACTGCCAAAGATATCTGCCCAGAGACGAGCCACCCCGTAGTAGAGCGGTGTAATTTGCGGTTCTTCTTTAGCAAGGCCCATCAGCGTGCCACCCAGACCGCGCTCTGCACTCGCGATTTGGTACTTTTGCACATAACCGATGGGAAACTGCTGGCGATCGCGCAAATCCACGACCATCTCTTGCTCGGTAAATCCCGAAATTCTCAGGGAGGTAAAGGTCTCATCGTGCCAATACAGTTTTTGATCAATGGTGATAAAACGGCACAAAATGCCGATCGCGATCGCTAACCCAATCCATAGCAAAAATGCTCTGCCCCACTGCTTTTCGAGATCTTTCATTGATTTTCTCGCGTACTTCTACGTTGGTGACGTAGCCGTTGACCATCAACAAGGGGAGATGCCAGGAGAACACAAGCGAAACCTTTCTTAAGATTCCCAAGAAGTTGGGTCTATATCAGGATGCTGAAAGCAGACTTTATTTTTTAAATAAAAAATTTTAGAAGATTTTATCTTTTTGATCCACCTGTTGAAATTGTTGCCCACTAAACTCGACCTTTGGCGAATAGGCGATCGCCCAAAATGTTTCTAACCTAGCTTGGTTGTTGGGTTGAGAAAAGATCATGTCAGAAACGAGCGATCGCACCTACCTGGGCAATGGTTTTGCCTATCCGCTTCGGGTTAACCTGCAAGGCGGAGTTCAGCTCAGCTACAACACGCGCAGTGTGGAAGAATCCATTTGGATTATTCTGCGAACGGACTTGGGCGAGCGGGTTTATCGGCCTGACTTTGGTTCGCGGCTTTCTGAACTAGCATTTATGCCAATCAACAGCCAAACGCTGATGCTGCTTAAGCTGTATGTGCAGGAAGCTCTGGAAAAATGGGAACCCCGGATTTTGCTGGAAGAGGTTTTGACTCGTCCGGATGCAGTGCGTGGGCGTGTGGATATAAGCATCAACTACCGTCTGGTCGATACCTACGATCGCCGCAGTCTGGTTTACCCCTTCTACCTCACGCCTGCCGAGGGTGAGTCAACAATGCCTCCCAGTGAGTTTTCTGCTGAAACCTAATCGTCTCTCGCCGCTTCCCTATGGAATTCAACTTTCTGCCGCAGCTACCCAAGTCAAACCTCGACGATCGCACCTTCAAGGATCTGGTTGAGGAGTGCCTACTTCGGATTCCCCGTTATTGCCCGGAGTGGACGAACCACAACCCCAGCGATCCGGGCATTACGCTGATTGAGCTGTTTGCCTGGTTGACCGATCAAATGCTGCTGCGTTTTAACCAGGTGCCACGTCGCAATTATGTCGCGTTTTTGGAACTGTTGGGGATTCGCCTCAAACCCCCCACTCCTGCCCAAACTGAAGTGACGTTTTACCTGACAGCGGCGCTCGGAGAAGCTTACACGATTCCAGCCGCAACGGAAGTAGCAACCGTTCGCACTGAAACCGAAGAAGCGATTGTCTTCAGTACAGATCGCCCCCTGTTGATTGGTTGCCCCCGTATCTCTCACCTGTTAGTTGAGGAGCCGACTGAAGCCGAGTTTCTTGAAGAAGAAGCCACGCTGCGATCGCCCCAAGTGTTGCGCGATCGGCTGATTGGTAACTGGATCCAACACTCCAGTGGACGCTGGGAGGGTAACGATCTGGCTCTCTTTGGGGATGCCCCTCAACCAGGTAACTGCTTTTATCTTGTGTTGGATGCGGATGAACCATTGGATGGCAACGTGATTGAAATCTTGTTCCAGGGCAAAGCGGCGACCCCGACGGGGATTAATCCCAATGACCCGCCTCGCCGTTGGGAAGCCTGGAATGGCGAAAAGTGGGTGCCTGTCCTGTTACACCCACGCGAAGACCGCACCCGTGGCTTTAGCTTCCATGAATTATCAGAACCGGGAGCGACTTCTGTGCAAGCAGCAGCGGTGCGACTGCACTTGCCGTTAAATTTTCCGGCGACGCAATTCATTACCTATCGCGGACGCTGGCTTCGTTGTACGTTTACTAACCCTATCCGTGAGCGAGGCCAAACGGGCTACGAAAGCTCGCCTCGTATTGTTGGGTTTAGCGTTGAGGCGATCGGTGGCACCACGAGCGTCAGCCAAAGCACTCGGATTGAGGATGAACTGTTGGGTGAAAGCGATGGCACACCCGGTCAGGTGTTTCGCCTCCAAAGTGGTTCGATTTTGCCACGTCGTCCCGGTGAGCATGTGCTGGTCACATTGCCGAGTGGCCTCCCCGAAATTTGGACAGAAGTGTCTGACTTTTCCGAGTCGGCACCGAGCGATCGCCACTACACCCTCGATTCTTTGACAGGCGCGATCCAGTTTGGGCCTTTGATTCGTGAGCCAGCCCAACTCAAGCAGCAGACGCAAACTCGCAGCCGCATTCAGAGCCATGCGACCAGTGGCAGCGTGTTGACCGATGTTGGCTTGCCGGGAATGGAGCGTCAGTATGGCGCAGTGCCACCCAGAGGGTCGGTAATTCGAATGGCAGCGTATCGCACGGGTGGCGGACAACAGGGAAATGTGCAGAAGGGCGCGATCCGGGTGTTGAAAACGGCGATTCCCTATGTGCTGAGCAGTGAGCAGGGCGGTGTGTTTAACCACCAACCCGCGCGGGGAGGAGCCGATGCTGAGTCTCTGGATGAGGCGGTGATTCGGGTGCCGCAAATGCTCAGAACTCGCAACCGGGCGGTAACGGCGGAAGATTTTGAAATTCTGGCGGTGCAAGCCGCTGATGGTCGCATTGCCCGTTCCCTCTGTCCATCTAACGATGAGCAAGAACCCGGTGTCGTGCGCTTGCTGTTGGTGCCTCAAGCCAATTTGGAGCAAATCGAACGGGGTGAGGGGCTGTCTCCCGATGCCTTTGAACTGAGTCACGGTCTGCGCCAGGAATTAGAAACTTACTTGGGCGATCGCAAACTACTCGGTGTGCAACTGCGACTCGAACAACCTGAATACGTGGGCGTTACGGTTCGCACCGAAGTGGCCCTGGAGCCAGAATTTATGAACCCAACGGCGCAGGAAGAAATTGTGCGATCGCTGGAGATCTCACTCTATCGCTTTCTCAACCCCATCACAGGCGGATTGGATGGACGCGGCTGGGAGTTTGGCCGTCCGGTCTATCCCTCCGATATTATCACGCTGTTTCAACGGGTGCGGGGGGTGCGTTATCTCGGTGTGGTTCAGTTGTTTGAACGTCGCCTCAGCGATCGCTGGGAACCGAAACTTCCGGTGGTGCCTGTGATTGACCCCGGCAAAAATGGCCTGATTTGCTCCTGGTCTGACCACCAATTGCGCTCTGGTCATGCCATTAACTTGATCCAATAGGTTCGTTATGACTCAAGCCACTGCATCCACCCCGTTGCATGTCATTCTCACGCCCATGCAGTTGCCAGAGGCGGTACCGATCGATGCCCTGACCCACGCCAGCCTGCAAGTGATTCAGCAGCAAACGGGCGCACGTCTGGTGAACTATCCTGGTGATGTTTCGGACTTGTTGGCTCGCTTGCAACCGGCCTTAAAAGCCTCGGCATCAAATGAGCGGTTGTTGTTGCATCCGGGTGAAACGAGTGAACTGGTGATTCAATTGCAAAATCGGGGCGATCGCCCGATGCAGGTACAGGTAAGGCTGGATGGGAACTTTCCCTTAGAGTGGCTTGCCACGCCTGAGCTAAATTCTCGACTGTTAGAAACCGAAATCGCTCCCCGTCAGCAAGCCCAGGTCGAACTGCGGTTACAACCTCCCGCTGACTTTTTTGAGCAAATGATGGCGCTATTACCCGAAGGTACGCTTGACCTCGATTACGAGTGCTTTCTGCGGATTCGCTATAGCGGTGGCAGTGACGCGGTAGATGCCGATCGCGATCAGCCGATCACCTATCGCATTTTGTTACACCTGCGACCTCACAGCCTTTACCTCGATTTCTTACCCAACATCTATCGAGAAAGTGACTTCACGAGCCGTTTTCTGGCAATCTTTGAGCAAGCCTTTGAGCCAGCCGTGCAAACCCTGGATGTTCTCTGGGCGCACCTGGATCCGCTCACAGCACCAGCCGCGATGTTGCCTTTTCTCGCCTATTGGGTGGGCTTTCCGGTTGACCCGCGCTGGACTGAGACAAAACAGCGGCGGCTGATTCGACGGGCGATCGAGATCTATCAGTGGCGTGGCACCAAACGGGGCTTGCGCCTCTACTTGCACCTTTATACGGATCTTCCCTTAGACGATGATGTGCCTGACGAAGCTGACAAGCATATCAGCATTACTGAGCTAGCGAGTAGCGGTTTTGTGTTGTCAAACAGTGACCTTGGCGAGAGGAATATGCTCGGTGGGGGGCGGCCTTTTCACTTTATTGTGCGACTGCGGCCTGTCGATGCTGATCAGCTGATTGACGAAGACCTGGTGCGCCAGATCATCAATCGCGAGAAGCCTGCATTTAGCACCTACGACCTGTTGATTGAGTCGGCTGACTGAAGTAGGCTTTGAGCCAGATACTCATTCTTCTTCTGCACACCGGGTAGGGTGAAGAAATAGCCGCCGCCAATTGGCTTGATGTATTCCTCTAGCGGTTCCCCATTGAGCCGATTTTGGATCGTTTCAAAGCCACGTTCCACATCTTGCTGAAAGGCGATGAACAGCAAGCCCATATCGAGTTGGCCCGCTTTGTCGATGCCACGCGAGTAGTGGAAGCCTTTGCGCAGAATCCGGCTGGCTTCGGTTGCGGGTGTGCGCGGGTTCGCTAGACGAATGTGAGCATCCAGCCGAATCGTTTTGCCGTTCGGGTCTTTGCCGTAATTGGGCATGTCTTCTTCGTGTTTGTAACCCAATGGTGCGCCTGTCACTCGCGATCGCCCGATGATTTCTTCTTGCTCATCCAGTGCCGTTCGATCCCAAAATTCCACAAACATGCGAACTACCCGCACAACGTGATAGGTGCCACCTACCGCCCAGGCAGGCTCATTTTGTTTTGGCTGCACCCACACCAGTTGGTTCATCTCCTTCGTGTTGTGAGGATTCGGATTTGCCGTGCCATCCTTAAAGCCCAACAAATTACGGACGGTGGTGCGATGGGGGTGTGGGTCAGAGTCGGGTTGCTGAAACCCCGCGATTTGCCAGCGCAGCACAACTAACCCTGATAATTGCTTAATAATGTCGCGCAGCGCGTGAATGTTCGTCTCGTTATGGTTGGCGCAGAATTGCAACAGCAGATCACCGTGACAAAAATCGGGGTCGAGCCGATCATTCGGAAACTTGGGCATCTGCTTGAGATGGGCTGGACGCAGGCTCTCCAGTCCATAGCGCTCGTCAAATAACGACGCTCCCACCGAAACGGTCACGGTTAAGTGATCGGCTGGAAAGCGATCGCCCAAAATGCCAGAGCCACTGGGCGGATACTTGGCATCCAGGGGTGGCAGCGTGCCGCCCGACATCAAGTATTCAATCCGTTGCGTCAACGTTTTGAACAGTTGGTCTAGCTCTGCCCGCGATCGCGCAGTCACATCTAACGCGACAACCAGCGCTGCCGCCACATCAGGAGTCGTGATCCCCGGTTGATGCAGCCCCAAAAAAGGAATGACATCCGTGAGACGAGTCGCTGCCGTTGCGCGATCGCCCAGCCAGCGCTGTAACCCCAAAAAACTAATCGAACTGGTCGCCGCGATCGCGGCTGCACCACTCAAAAACTTTCGCCGTCCCAGTCGAGACAAAGCGTTTGACATAACCTGTTCTGCCCTCTTCTACCTGGACTTTTATAAACCGAGAGATTCGGTATACCTCGCTGTACGTTCGGAGGATGTTGTTAGACCGAATTAATGGGTGAATGCGATACATCAGATCCCCCGTCTTTGACTAAGGAGGACTAAGGGCGATCGCGCCGAGGCAACGATCCGCCACAAGGTTGATTTGAATTGGCATTAAACCCCAATCACACCGCGCAACTTCGATAAACTTTCTGCCAGTCGGGCCAGATCTGCCTGCAATCTCCGTTTGTCAGTCGGAGTCAACTTGTCATAAGTCATAAACCCACCTTCAGGCAGGGAATATTTTGCCAGCATTTGATTGACCGCTGCAAAGTCTTGATCGATTTGCCGCAGCAGTGCCGGATTGATTCGCATGATCATCGGGCGAATCAGCTCAACAATTTTTTCTGAGCCTTCTACATTCGCTTTAAATGACCAAAAATCCATACGGCTGTAGCGATCTTCTTCGCCCGTGATTTTGCCCTGAGCTACTTCTTCAATTAGCTCCGATGCGCCACGCACCATATCTCTCGGTTCAATTTCGAGCGCTGCCACACAGGTCTTTAGCCCCTGCAGGTCTTGCATTAATTTTTTTGCAAACGGCTCATACCCTTTTGTGGTGTTGTACTTAAACAATCCCATCTCAATTCGGTGAAACCCAGTAAATTCCGGGTCATCTTCGCCTTTAAAGTCATCGACCCGCAAATCGATCACCCCGTCAAACTCAGCAAACGACTCGGCGATTGGTTCGATCCGCTCCCAACCTAAGCGCGATGAACCGTAGACTGCCTTGGCTCCTGCTACATCGCCTGCAATCACCCGGTCAGTAAAGACTTTGGCATCAACCAGAAGGCGATCGACCTCTTTCACCACATAGGCTTTGTAGGCTGTAACCGCTTGCTCTAACTCCGCTGCCTGCACCGCCGGATTCAACGTCGGCGTGAGGTAAGCATCATCACCACCACCCTCGCCACCTTCACCACCTTCGCCACCTTCGCCACCGAGTCCTTTACGGCAGGGGTCTGGTGTTTGAGCGATCGCGTTGGGCATCAGCTTGGCTGAAACCTGTAATGTATCGTTGGTTGAGCTAGGCCGAGAAATTTCGACGGTCGGGACTGCACTTGTCAACAGATAAGCCCCAACGCCGACCCAAATTTTTGTCTTGCTATTCATAAATCAATCCGTGTTTTAGATCACAGCCAAACAGGTGCATCTTCAATCAGTAGTACTTAAGCATAAATTGAGAATTAGTTGCAATAGAGGTATGGAGTTTTGTTGATAAAACCCAAAGAAATTTGCAATGCAAGAAGAGAAAAATTTTGGTTTGTTTACGAGCTTTCAAGCTCTTAGCCCTGTTAAATCTGAAGAGCTGTGCTACTCTGTTGATTGCAAAAGTGCAACTGGCTTTCAAAATAGGTTGCAAATCTAAACCCACAAATGATTCTTAGTATTGCTAACGTTTTAAGTAGTGCCGAACTGCAAACGCTTCATCAAAAGTTAGACCCAGAAGATTTTGTCGATGGTAAAACCTCGGCAGGTTGGCACGCCCGCTTAGTGAAACACAACACGCAACTCCGGAGTGACGCACCATTCTTGTCAGAGTTAAGAAACGTGGTTGGGCAAGCCCTGAAAAACAACTCCCTGTTTCAAATGGCGGCATTGCCCAAAACAATCAGTCCGATTTTGTTTAGTCGCTACGATCGCGGCATGGAGTACGGCACCCATGTCGATAACGCCTTTATGGGTGATAATCCCCGCATGCGTTCTGATTTGTCCTTCACGTTGTTTCTTAGCGATCCGGCTACGTATGAGGGCGGTGAATTGGTGATTGAAACGACCCAGGGCGAGCAATCGTTTAAGTTAGAGGCTGGGGCGATGATTTTGTATCCTTCCTCGACGTTGCATCGGGTTGAACCAGTCACAGAAGGGGCACGACTAGCTGCGATCGCCTGGGTGCAAAGCCTGGTTAAAGAACCGAGTGAACGAGAAATCTTGTTTGATTTAGATACGATTCGACAGATGACTTTTGCGCGAGATGGAAAGAACTACGAGTTTGATTTGCTGACAAAGAGTTATGCAAATTTATTGCGGAAGTGGGGAGAAATTTAAGGGTGATAAATACAGAATTTGAAAAGGATAACAAAGTAGATGAATGGGAGAGTGTTTGGATCTGAAATGGATAGAATATAGGAGATTTACGGCTAGATCGTCTTAGGGATTTACAAACAAGTAAGATCCCAGGTGAAAAACCTTCTGTCGTAGGGGTTTGTGCTGCTAAACCCCTAAAATGGCATAGCATTGATCTGCAAATCCCTTACTTTGTTTCCATCCAGTTTTTACCCGAGCGAATCTCCACCACAAGCGGAACTGAAAGCCCAACGGCATCTTCCATAGTGGCCTTAATCGTAGGCTCTAACTCCTGCCACTCTTCGGGCGGAATTTCAAAGACTAATTCATCATGCACTTGTAGTAGTAAGCGTGACTGATACTTTTGCAGCAGTTGATGCAGTTGGATCATTGCCACTTTGATGATATCGGCACTCGAACCTTGAATCGGGGCATTTGCCGCCGCTCGTAAAAGCTGTGCATCAAATTGATCTCGCAGCTTGATCTTACTCAAATCAACCTCTGCCGGATCTTTTCCGCGTAGTGCTTTTAAACTTTCGCTAGCAAAGTTAAAGAACCGTCGCCGCCCTAAAATTGTTTCTACACAGCCATTCGCGATCGCTTCTCGTTGCATCTGCTGCAAAAACTCAAAAACACGTGGGTAACGTGCGTTAAAGCGTTCGATAAATAGCTTTCCTTCCGCATTAGAAACCCCAGCTTCACGGGCAAAGCGTTGCGCCCCCATGCCGTAGATGATGCCAAAGTTGATCACTTTCGCCATGCGTCTCTCTTCAGAAGAGATCTCGTCTTTTTCTAGCATGAGGCGTGCGGTGAGGGTGTGAACATCCTCATTGTTTTGGTAGGCCTCAATTAAGACAGGTTCCTGGCTGAGGTGCGCCAAAATTCGCAACTCGATTTGAGAGTAGTCTGCTCCAACGAGTAACCATCCGTCTTGGGGAATGAAAGCTTTGCGGATCTGCCGACTAAAGGCTGTGCGAATGGGGATGTTTTGCAAGTTGGGATTTGAGGAAGACAACCGCCCGGTTGCGGTGCCTGTCTGGTTAAAGTCGGTGTGAACCCGATGGGTGTCCGATCGCACCAGCGCCGGAAGCGCATCCACATAGGTAGACTTGAGCTTGCTCAACGTGCGGTACTCTAAAATGTCGTCGATGACAGGATGGTCGCCCTGCAATTTTTCTAACGTCGCCGCATCGGTTGAGTATCCTGTTTGCCGCTTCTTCGACTTGCGTTTATCGAGACCCAGTTTTTCAAATAGCAACTCGCTTAACTGTTTGGGTGAACCCAGGTTAAATGTTTCGCCGGCTGCCTCATAAGCGCGACTTTCGATCGCGGCTAAGTCTTGCTCTAACTGTTTTGAAAACTCTTTGAGGTAATCGCAATCAATGCGAATGCCGCAATACTCCATTTCTGCCAGGACTTCCTCAAACGGCACTTCGACATCGCTAAACAGCTTGTATAAAGTTGGAACTTCTTGCAGGCGATCGCGCAGCTTTGGCACGAGTTGGTAGGTTGCGTAGGCATCTAAACCGCAGTAATCGGCAACAGCGCTAATTTCGATATCAGCGATTGTTTGACCTTTCGGCACGAGAGTATCGTAGCTGCGTGCTTCAAACCCCAAGTTGGCGCGGCTTAGCTCGGTCAGATTGTGGCTCGCTTCAGGATTCAATACATAGCTAGCCAGCATGGTGTCAAACACCACCCCTTCCAGGTGAATGCCCTGCACCCGTAAAATCAGGCGATCGTACTTCGCGTTTTGCAATGCCTTGGGATACTTTGTACTCTCTAAAATTGGGCGGAGTGCCTCCAGCACTGTGTCGCGATCAAGCTGCGTGCCACTTTTATGCCCCACAGGAATGTAGGCAATATCCGAGGTGTCAGCCCCCCAGCAGCAACCAATTCCAACTAGATCGGCATCGCGTGGTTCAAGTGAGGTGGTCTCTGTATCCCAAGAGACGGGTGCTTCTGGGTTGGTGTGGGTCTTGAGGAGAGTGACTAACTCCTCCAACTTGGCAGGCGTGTCGATGACGCGGGGGGCAATCTCGATTGGTTTTTCTCGCTCTGCGGTGGCAGTGTCTTCCGCCGTAAAGAACCACAAATCATCGTTTGCCTGTTCAACAGCCGTCGATTTGCTCTCGGTTTCTAACGGCAAACCCTGAAACTGACGGTGCAATCGCTCAAGCCGATTTAAGAAGGAACGAAACTCTAGCTTTTCGAGAATCGGGAGTAACGCTGCTTCATCAAAATCTCCCAGTTTGCAGGCTGCCAGCGTTGTTTCTAAAGGCACATCCAGGTGAATCTGGGCCAGATATTGCGATCGCATCGCATCATCACGCCCCTCTTCAAGCTTCTTGCGGGTTGCTCCTTTGATTTCTTCTAGTGATGCATAAATATTGGCGAGCGAACCATACGTCGTCAGCAGGCTAACCGCTGTTTTTTCACCAATGCCTCGTACCCCAGGGATATTGTCAGAAGAGTCACCACACAACGCTTTAAAGTCCACAACCTGAGACGGCAAGATACCCATTCGGTCTTTGACTTCGTTGCTGCCAAACTCTTTGGGCGGTTGGTTGCCGCGTCCGTAGGTTGTGACCATGTAGAGAATCGTCACATTCCCATCGGGATCCACCAGTTGAAACAAGTCGCGATCACCACTCAAAATCTTGACCCGAAAATCTTCGGTCAATGCCTTCCGCGATAGCGTCCCAATCAAGTCGTCAGCTTCGTAACCGGGCGAAATCATCAGTTGCAGATTTAAAGCCAGCAACAACTCTTGCAGATTTTGTAAATCTGGCAAAAAATCTTCAGGTGCGTCAGGCCGACCCGCCTTGTAGTTGTCATCAGCATCATGGCGAAACGTCTTTTCATCCGCATCAAAGGCGATCGCAACATACTGAGGTTTCTCAGCCTCCAGCGTATCCACCAGCGTCTTCAAAAACCCATAAGACACACTGGTCGGAATCCCCGTCTTCGTTCGCAGCCCACCCTCCTGATTTTTAGCATGCGCGTAGTACGAACGAAACGCCAGAGAATGTCCGTCCACTAAGAGGAGTAAAGGTTTGGTCGCGTCAGTCTGAGCCAAGGCAGTCAGCCAATGAATAACAAGCCCTATTGTATCGAGAGTCAAGCAAACCGGAATGCCGATGCCCAAGTTTCAATCAAGCTTCTCCCCCACTCCCTCACTCCCCCCTTCCTCACTCCCTCACTCCCCCACTCCCCCACTCCCCCACTCCCTCACTCTCCCACTCCCTCACTCTCCCACTC
>DVDV01000347.1 GCA_015296075.1 Leptolyngbyaceae cyanobacterium M33_DOE_097
AAGCGTTAGCATAGATCTAGAACTTAATTGATTGGGGTGCACCCACTGGGTGCCCCTTTTTTGTATCCTCTTCTATTCTCGCTAATCCGCCCCGTACTCCCCCAACCTCCGGATGCGCCCGTTATAGACTTTGCGGCAAGTCTCCAACCATTCAAGCATTTGGAGTTCTTGCTGCAAGTCTGGATAAATGCGGTAGCGATAGGTCAATGTCAGCATGAGTACATTGTAACTACTTTAGGAGGGCGTAACACTCTTCCTAAAGTGCTTGATATGGTGTGTTCCTTCGGGCGCTGTTGCCTTCTCTGTCCTACGGAATCGGTCAGGCAATGCACCCTCACTCACGCGCCGTTCATCCCGACGCTCACCTTTCAGGTAGAGCGCGGGGCTTTCGTCTAATAGCTAACAACTACTAGCCCCAACGAACAGGTCGAAAACGACCAAGCCGACTAAGGAGAGCAAGCATTTTGCTTAAACTGTAAAAAGGCTTTAATTCTTACCAGCAGCTTATCAAACTCGATCGGTTTGCGAATAAAATCGTTGGCACCCAGAGCTAATCCCTGAATGTCATAAGCATCCTCGTGAGCGGTCACTAGCAAAATCGGTATAAACGGTATGCTCGAATTCTGACGAATTTGTTGGGTGACTTCATACCCATTCATGTCAGGCATCGTCACATCCATTAGAATGAGATCGGGTGGTGAATCTGCGACTTTCGCTAAGGCTAAGTTCCCATTATCCGCCGTATCAACCTCATATCCTTCTGCTTCCAAGACGGTTTGTAGCAGAAATAAATTATCGCCAAGGTCGTCTACTACAAGGATACGAGAGGTTGGGGAGTCACACACAGTGAAGAAGTTTAAAGGATGGGGCAAGATGAACAATGAAGCCTTGCCCATATTTCCTCATTGATCAAGATGTTTACCTCATACTTAAGATAGAGTTATTTCATTATCTGAAATAAGTTTCGTGTTTGTTCGATAAAGTTTATAGCTCTGCTCCAAAAACCGATTGAATCTGGAGCTTCAATGATGTAATGCTAGATCCCTTGCTTTTACAGGAACTGGTAGAAAATCATTCTTGTGCCTGCTTTGCTACAAGTGCAAAATTTAGTAATTAAGGTAACTACCTAGCGATAGATGCTTAAACACATAAGATTTGCATTCCTAAGCTGCATTAGCTTGCTTTGTTTCGTACTGAAAGAAGCGATCGTATTAAAGCAGGATCGTAAGTTATCCTCCTAATTTGTTAGCTCCGGCAATCAGCAACGCTCAACTAGCAGCCGTTTGTGACAGTGCTAGAAACCGCTTACGGCATCGTACGTTGAGAAAAAGCTGACATTCACTCCCTGGTATTGGCACTCAAGCCAATTAGCACCTTATTCTAAAGATCGAGCAACGTATTCAGCGGTATCTTTCAAGAGTAGAGACAAAGCATTGGGAAGATTTCTCACAATACCCAGGCTTTATCGTTCACATGTTTTGCCCTTAAAGAGGTTTATTTTCTGGAGACGGAGTTGAGAGCGGATGACTGAGAGAAATTCAGAACTGTTTCAGGATATGCAAGTGCGAACAACAGCGTTTCCAGATCAACTATTGCACTATAGTGTAGCGTTGCTATCGGTTGCCTTAGCCTTAGGAACTACTCTGTTGTTAGGCTCCTATCTTGAGACAACACTGACTTCACTATTCTTTGTCGCCGTAATGGTTAGTGCCTGGTATGGAGGGTTAAAGCCGGGAATCGTTGCAACGGTTTTGTCTACGCTTGCGATTAACTATTTTTTGATTGAGCCAATCTATGCGTTAAGCATCCCCGATTTAGGGACTTTAGTACGGCTAGGCGTTTTTGTGATGGCAGCGATTCTAATCAGCTCACTCAATGCTGCACAACGACTCGCTCAGAGAAGAGCTGAAGTAAATTTTAAGTCCTTGCGAGAGAGTGAAGCTCGATTTGGCTGTTTAGTGGAGTCTAATATCATTGGGATGATGGTAGCGGAGTTGAGCGGAGTCATTCTAGAAGCCAACGATGCGTTTCTGCAAATGGTGGGCTATACCCAGGAAGAGTTGAGATCGGGGCGATTGCGCTGGAATGAGATGACCCCTCCAGAATTTCTGGAAGTGAGTAACCAAGCCGTTCAGGAACTCATCACAACCGGGGCTTCTTCTCCGCTTGAAAAGGAGTATGTTCGGAAGGATGGTTCTCGTGTTCCGGTGCTGCATGGGGCAATCATGACTGGAGAAGCTACCGTAACAGGATTTGTGCTGGATTTAAGTGAACGTAAACGTGCCGAAGAAACACTGCAACGTACCAATCAGACGCTACAAACCGTGCTAAATGCTTGTCCAGTTGCCATTGCGTTTTTCGATCCCCAAGGAATTGTCAGAGTGTGGAACGGGGCAGCCGAGCGGATCTTTGGTTGGAGCGCAGCAGAAGCGATCGGGCAGTTTATGCCGACCGTTCCCCATCGTCGCCAAGAATTTCTTGCCAGTATTCAAACTGTTTTAAGCGGGCAATCACTAAACGGATTTGAGGCTCAACATCGGCACAAAAATGGGCACATGGTGGATTTAGAGATTTGGGCAAATCTAGCGCATGATGCTGAAGGAAATCCAGGTTGCCTTGGTATTGCTTGGGATATTACCGAACGTAAGCATGCAGAAGCCCTACTAAGAACCAGTGAGGAGCGGTATCGTTTGCTAGTGGCAACGACAACAGCTCTTGTGTGGACAACAAACGCTGAAGGGCAATTTATTAGCGATCAATCTTCCTGGGAAGCTTACACTGGGCAACGCTGGGAGGAATACGCTGGATGGGGCTGGCTGGAAATGTTTCACTCAGAAGACCGCGAAGGGTTAAAAGCGCGGTGGGAACATGCTCTGGCAAACCGATCTTACTACGAAGCAGAAGGACGGCTCTGGCACGCTCCGAGTGGCCAATATCGCCATATTTTAGCCTGTGCGGTTCCATTACTCAATGCGGATGGCTCTGTGCGGGAATGGATTGGCATGGATACGGATATTCACGATCGCAAGCAGGTTGAAGAAACACTCCGTCACAGTGAAGCTAGGTTCCAAGTGCTCGTGAGCAATATGCCCGGAATGGTTTATCGCTATGCTCTCGGTGCTGATGGTGTGCCCACCTTTACCTACGTCAGTTCTGGTTCCCGCAACCTGGTTGAATTGGAACCCGAAACGATTCTTCAGGATGCAGGTACTTTCCTCAGATTGATTCACCCCGATGATTTGTCCTCCTTTCAAAGCTCAGTGGCGATCGCCATTGAAAACTCTGCTGTCTGGCAATGGGAAGGGCGAATCATCACCCCATCCGGACAACTGAAGTGGATTCAAGGTCGTTCCCGTCCACAGGAAACTGAATATGGAGAGGCTTGGGATGGTTTGCTATTCGATGTTACTGATCGCAAGCAAGCGGAAGAAGCGTTGCGACAGAGCGAGGAGCGGCTGCGCGTTGCTTTGAAAAGCTCCCCCATTACCGTCTTTAATCAGGATCAAGAGCTACGCTACACCTGGGTTTATAACCCAACGTTTGATTACCATGCAACTGAAGTGATTGGTAAACAAGATCGTGATTTGTTGCCAGAAGATGATGCCACAATCCTCACTCGCATCAAGCGTCACGTTTTAGAAACAGGAAGCGGTGTGCGAGAAGAAGTCAAACTCACCATGCAAAATCAAGATTTCTACTACGATTTAGCAGTTGAGCCATTGCAAACTGAGGATGGGGAAACGGTTGGCGTTACCTGTGCTTCTATAGATGTTACAGAGCGAAAACAAATGGAATTGGCATTGCAGCAGAGCGAAACAACCCTCAATGCGTTGATTGCCAGTTCACCGATTGGCGTTGCATTTTTCGATCGCAACTTGCGTTACATTCATGCAAACGAGGCTTTAGCGGTAACAAATGGAATTCCTCTAAGCGAACACTTAGGACGAACTCTTGGGGAAGTTTTACCCGAATGGGCGCCTTTGATTACCCCAATTTTGCAACAGGTAATGGAAACTCAAGAACCATTACTAAATCAAGAAGTGGTCGGTGTCACTTATCCCGCTAATCTAGTGCGATATGCCTTAATCAATTACTTTCCGGTTTGCCTTCCCAATGGGCAGGTACTTGGGGTAGGGGTGACATCTGTTGATATCAGCGATCGCAAACAGGCAGAAATCGCACTACAGCAGAGCGAACAACAGTTTCGTTTACTGGCGGATGCGATGCCTCAAATAGTATGGATTGCCGATGCTCAGGGCAAACCCGAATATGTTAGCCAACGTTGGATTGAATGTACGGGGCTAACGCTGGCACAAACAACAGATCAGAGCCAGATTGCTCAGGTAATTCATCCAGACGACCTTAAGGCCACCTATGAAATTTGGCAGAGTTGCCTGGCAACTGGAAATCTGTATCAAACAGAATTTCGCCTGAAACAGGCTGACGTGGGGCAGTCCGATCAGGCATACCGCTGGTTTTTGTGTCGGGCAATCCCGATTCGGAACCAGCAAGGACAGATTAGCCAATGGTATGGCACGTTAACGGATCTTGACGATCATAAACAAACTGAAGCTGCTTTGAGTGAGAGCGAGGCACGCTTCCGGACACTGACCACCACTATTCCACAATTGATTTGGACCGCAACGCCCGATGGCAGCGTAGACTACCTGAGTGACCAATGGGCAGACTACATCGGGTTACCCACCGAACAGCTTTACAACTGGAATTGGCAGCAGGTAGTTCACCCGGATGATTTACCTAACACCCTGCGCGATTGGGCACGTAGTATTCAGTCGGGTACACCATTGGAGATTCAACATCGCTTTCGCCACCATACCGGCGAGTGGCGCTGGCAGCTTGTGCGCGGCGTTCCAATTCAGGATAGAACGGGGCACGTGACAAAGTGGGTCGGCACCTGCACTGACATTCACGAGAGCGAGATGCGGGAGCAGGATGCCCGATTCTTGTCAGATTTGAGCGAGGTGATTCGCACGATTGAGAATGCTGATCAGTTGATGATAAAGGCGAATGAAATGATTGGGCAGTATTTGCAACTCAAGCGATGCTACTTTGCTCAAACCGATGAAACGAACGATCACGCCTGGATAGCAAGCGACTATCATCATGATTCATTGCCTTCGCTGGTGGGTGAACACCGCCTGTCTCACTACCAGCCTGTTGTTTTGGAGTTACTGCGATCAGGACATCTCTACATTTCTAACGACAACAAACTCGATCCGCGCTCAGTTGATTGCTACGAGACTGTTTACGAACCTCTAGCAATTCGTGCTCATGTGGCTGTGCCATTCCATACAAACGGTCGCTGGGCAGTGAATCTGATTGCTGCAACAGATGAGCCACGACAGTGGCAAGAACGAGAAATTAACCTGCTAGAAACTGTGGCAGAACGAGTCTGGTTAGCTGTTGAAAAGCGCAGATCGGAAGCGGCACTGCGCCAATCCGAGGAGCGGTATCGTCTTTTGGTGGAAGCCATTCCACAATTCGTTTGGATTACGGATGCAGCAGGACAAAATGAATACGTGAATCAACGGTATTGCGATTACACAGGCTTAAGAGGCTGTTTCTAAAGAAATATGAAGTTGACGCAGTTGAATAAGTACTTTAAGTCAAGCTGAAGTGAGAGTTCAATACCCCAACGATGTCTCGTAAAGCTTATCCAAGTGATTTAAACGATACCGAGTGGAAACTG
>DVDV01000228.1 GCA_015296075.1 Leptolyngbyaceae cyanobacterium M33_DOE_097
AAAACACCAAATGAAATTTATAGACATAGTAAATTGATGCTAAAAAAGTCTTAAGAGCTTTAGCTCTTAGGAAGAGGTTCGTAGCTTAGCTTTCTCTGATTTCTGTCTAGTCGATTGGGTCCACCTCAGAGACTACTCTTCGAGATTATATTGAGTCTGCTTATAAAGATGATGAGGGCAACGTAGACAAGGCTGCTCTACATAACGCGATTGAAGAAATTACCTCATCTGGTAAAGACTCCAAAAACAAATTTAAACAAGCTATATGTGCCTACCTCGGTCGCTCTGAGCAGATTCCTCCACCGCCGAATCAGCTGTTGATTGATGATATGTTTATGCAATATCTGCATCAGCCAATTGAAGTCAAAGCTTTTGAAGACTTAACCCTGTTTGAATACATTCAACTTTTTAAGAAGCTCTGGCCTAAGTATCAGGAGGCATTTAATCATCTTGAATGGCAACTCATTGGCGAGTTGCTTGAAGAGGTTCGTAAAACTCGAAACGCGATCGCCCATTTTCGAGAGGTAACCACCAATCAGCGAACCCAATTAAAATTTTGCGCCAGTTTCCTGGAACGCCATCGCCCTTCATTGAAAGAGGCAAACGAACCCACTGAGGTAGTCATTGCGATCGATGAGAATGATTTAGGTCCTTGTACAAGCACTAGCACCGAAGATCAACTTTGTGAGATGCCAGAAAAGGGCTTTACACCGACAGAGGAAGAGCTTGGGCCTAATGAAAGCCGATATGCTCCGCTTGCGTTGTGGCTTCAGGAGCAGGTTGAAGAAGGACTAGGTAAGGTAGCTCTTACCTTTGAGCAAGTTGAAACAATCATTGATGACAAACTGCCTCCCTCGGCACGGCAACATCGCAACTGGTGGGCAAATGATTCTGTAGGACACACTCAGTCTCAGCAGTGGCTCGACGTTGGTTGGCGGGTTTCGAATGTCAATATTTCTGAGGAGCGGGTTGTCTTCTCGAGAATAGATGATCGCCAAGAGGCTTACATTCACTTCTTCAACACCCTGCTGCCCAAACTGAAGGAGATACAAGGGGTAACGGTAGAACCTGCTATGAATTCTCAAGGGCGTCACTGGTTTACTGTCGTGCTGACTTCACAGGATGTCAAGGAACCAACTTGGCTTACTTGTTGCTTTGCTCGCCGCTCCCGGTTTCGAATTGAACTCTATATCGAGACAGGAAATCGTGATACGAACAAACAGTTATTTGACCAAATGTACAGCCAAAAAACTTTGATCGAGGCAGAATTAGGAGAACCCTTACAGTGGGAAAGGCTTGACACTAAACGAGGAGCCAGAATTGCTCTATATCGTGAAAAAGCATCCATCACTCAAAGCCCAGAGCAACTTAGTGCTCTGCAAGACTGGGCAGTTAAAGCAATGGAGCGTTTTTATTATGCTGTTGCTAAAAGATTTCAGGATGTGAAAAGTGAAGTCATGTCGCTCACCGAATAGACATGATTATTCAGTATTTTGGTTACAGATATCTAACAATTGCACAATGGCTAAACCCTTCAAGTGGACGTATGAGGGCAAAGCATTAAAGAAATGACGAAAGGTAGCTAAACTAACGCCTTACGCTACTAGCCGTCTCTCAACTGTTTTGGAGCTATCGAATCAGTTACATCCTCTGATAGGCTAATTTTCAATTTTTGATTGTTGGAGTAGTTTTCGATAACCCTCGGGTTGCTGCTTTGCCTACAGTTCACCGCGAAAGGCACGATACAGGATGGTTTGAAACAGATGCTCAGCTTGTCGCTCGGCTTCGCGTTGTTGGATGCGGAGGCGTTCAAAGCGTTGAACAATTTGGGCGAATTTTTTTTGGAGGGGCAGGGGAGGACAAATAACTCTGAAAGATCTCACAAGCTCTAAATTTAAGTTGGGTTGATTGCCACCTCTTCCTAGATCACGTAACTCCTCATAGGAAACCCTAAGCAATGCCCAGAGATAATCTGAATTAATTTTCTGACTGGGCAGGATAGCAGCACACGCTTGATTAGTCGTCGCTTCTATACCAAGTTTGGCTGAACGACCACGAGTTAAACCTTGACCATACATGGCAATAATAATTGTCCCAATAGGAAACAATCGACAGTTGCTCGATTGCAAACCCTCCTCCGTTAAATGCTCCTCAGTTTGATAAATTACACTACCTGTTACTTCCCCAGTTTTCACCCAAGGTATAGCTCCTCCGTAGAGGTTGCTATTCGTTCTATCTGGCGTTCCTCCTGTTTCAACTTTTACTAATTCTCCAATAGTTGATATATCCCATCCCCTCGGATTCGTTATCGGATCGCCAAACATCTCTAGGAAGACCGATCGCAGATAACTATCGCTCAGTTCCAACGTGTAGCGACGGGTACGGCGGAGGCGATCGGCTTTTTGGGCGATTGCGGCAATTCGTTTTTGTTCTGCGATCGGGGGTAGGGGGATTTTAATTGATTGCAATTTATCTGCATTCAATTTTGGCTGTGCGCTACCTGTTATGTAAGGTTCCAAGTCAATTTGGTTAAGAAAGTAATTAACAAAATCTATATCTGCTTGTTCTTTTATCTTCAGAACATGAGCATGATTATTTACCCAGTATTTACCAGAAACCTTGAATGCAATAGGAGTTGATCTTGCTAATAGATTTGCACCATCTTCGGCAACCAAAAGTGTCTCTTCATCGAAAATAAAATCGTCAATATAATCAATGATTCCAGACGCACCATAGTACCGATATGCTCCTTTTCTAGAGCTTCTTCTAGAAGCTTCAATAGGTATTCGACGGGAATCCAAACTTGTTACTATTGTGTGAAGATCAACTAATTTCCACTTTTGTGGGCAAGAAGACTCTATAGATGTTTTTGATAAGTATAAAGACATTTGCTTTAATCTGAACTATCACATTTTCCCAGAAATCTTAGTACCGACACCTTCACCTCCGCAAACACCAACGGTGACAACTCCCCTTCTTCCACCGTTACCTCCGATCGATATTCTCCCTCGATCGTTCTTAAACTAAATAGCAGTTTTGTGTTCTTCATTCTCCTAAAATCTGCTTTAAAAGCGTTTGAAGAGATTGGCGATCGATCGGTTGCAATCTTCCCAATGTTCTAATTACCAGTGCCTTCTCTACGGTTGCTGCAATGGGTTTAATCACTGAGGGCTTCAGCAAACTCGCTCCTTGCCAGTCAGCAACAACGAGATGATCAGGCAAAAGCGCAGCCTGTTGTTGGCTGGTGATTGCCATGACGATTAAATCTAGGTGATGTTGATTATATTTCTCAGAACTAATCACAACTGCTGGACGTTTCTTGGTAGTTGTTTGATCAGTAAATGGAAAAGGAACTAAGACAATATCTCCAAATCTATAGCTCGTCATAAACTGCATCTTCCTCGTTATCCCAAGCGGCTGCAAAGGCAGGCTCCGAAAGCCGAGTAGTCGCTTGCACTAAATCCCGTTCTTGGGTTCTCGACAGCAAGAAATCAACAAAGTCTTCTACTTCCATGCGTTTCTCAAGCGGAAGACTACGAATCTTTTCCGCTAACATCAATACCGAATCGTTTGGATTAACCATCAGAACTTGCCTCCAAAAAGACCAGCCAGCCAAACACCTGCTCAACCGTCAGCTCTAGGGTAATTCCGCTCAAAATTGGTAACTGAGTCGTCCCCTTTAGTAAGCGCACCCGTTGCTCTGGCAAGACAATCAAGACGGTTTCCTCTTCCGGGTCAATCAGCCATCCCAGTTCCGTTCCGTGTTCCGAGCAGTGGAGCAGGTTGCCCAATACCTTCGTTTGGCTCTGATCTGGTGAAAGGATTTCGATTGCCCAATCCGGATGCAGGTTAAATCGATTCGCCACTCGACCGGAATCAGTGCGCGGAATCCGCTCCCATCTGACTACTGCAATATCAGGCACCACAGAAGCACCGCCAAACGTACAGCGCAGCCCTGGAAAGGCGTAGGCAATTTTTTCAGGTTCAGCTACCCGATTAACGGCCTCACAAAGCTTCCCCTGCAATCGACTGTGTTCTCCCTGCAGCATCGGCTTCTGACTCACCTGTCCACCAATAAACTCTGAGGCGGGTTTCGTCTCTGGCAGTTGTAAGAACGCCTCCAGCGTTAGGGATTTTGTACCTATCACCATCTTCCTATCCCCCTAGCAATTTCTCTAATTCTGCCACTTCCAGCGCCATCACATGCTCCAGCTTCAGCACAGCAATTCTCGATATGAGAATGATTCTCATAAAAACGTCCGGTTTTAACGTTTATGAATGGCTGAAACCCGCATTCTGCCGTTTATAACATTGAGTGCACAAGTCTTTAGACACTCTGGCTACAGTACAAATGTTTCA
>DVDV01000336.1 GCA_015296075.1 Leptolyngbyaceae cyanobacterium M33_DOE_097
CAGTCACCTGTTCTCAATCAGACATGCTACTGCAAATATTTGCAACTGTAGGGCTCATTGACAAGAACTTGACCTAGAGCGTGGCAGCAAGTCACGGAAAATTAGGGCCTCTGGCGATTCCTTATCCCGAACTGACGTTAACTAATCATCAATTCAAGCTGCGTAGGGGCAGGTTTTGCTGCTCCACCTCGATATTGGCTGGGTTTTGTCTACTAAACCTGTCCGTACACATGTCAATGCCCGAACCGATCCCCCTCAAACCCCCTTTAATAAGGAGGATGCCAGAGGCGGGGGGATCTGATGTGTCGCATTCACCAATCAAATCGGTATAGCAGAGGGCTAATATCAATTCTTCAAAACTGGGCTACCGATAATTATCGGTAAGGGCAGTATTTCCTTCGGAAACGCTACACGAACGCGAACCGCCCCTACGCGGATCTGTAAATGGGATTTAGAGAATTGGTATTAGCCCAAAATTTGGAGCATGAATTCAACAGAACAGGCGATCGCCCTTCGCCTATTCAACTGATTGAATTCCTGTTTGTTAAAGGCGTTTGCCAAACTTCGCTTTCAGGTCTTCCAGACTGGCCGCTGGCGATTGTTTAGCCGCTGACTGTTGTTTGGTCGTTGCCTGTTTTTCTTTGGGTTTGCGAGCTTGGTTAGTTGGCACTGCATCCGATCGCATGGAAAGGCTGATCCGCTTGAGTGCTTCGTTGACCTCTAAAACACGCACTTTGACAACCTGTCCCACTTTGACAACCTGTTTAGGGTCGCTGACAAAGCGATCGGCCAGTTGCGAGACGTGTACCAGGCCATCCTGATGCACGCCAATATCGACAAAGGCACCAAAGTTGGCAACGTTTGTCACCACACCTTCTAGCTCCATTCCCACGCTGAGATCGGAGATTTCTTTCACTCCTTCTTTAAACGTGGCGTACTTAAATTCCGCTCGCGGATCTCGACCCGGTTTCTCAAGCTCGCTCACAATGTCGCGCAGGGTCGGTTCACCGATCGCCTCCGTCACGTATTTCTTGAGATTGATCGACTGGATCTGGTTCGCGATTTGGGTGATTTGGGTTAAGGGCAGTTGCAGATCCGCCGCGATCGCCGATACCACGCTATAGCTTTCGGGGTGAACAGCCGTGTTATCGAGCGGATTTTCGCCATTCCGAATTCGTAAAAATCCGGCGGCTTGCTCAAAGGCTTTGGGACCAAGTTTAGCAACCTTCATCAGTTCCCGGCGATTGCGAAAAGCCCCATTCTGATTGCGGTACGCCACAATATTGCTGGCGATCGTCGGTGTCACACCTGAAACAAAGGTCAATAGCTCTTTGGAAGCAGTGTTTAAGTCCACCCCAACATAGTTCACGCAGCTTTCAACTGTTTCATCGAGTTTCTGCTTTAACCGTTTCTGATCCACATCGTGCTGATATTGCCCCACCCCGATTGATTTGGGGTCGATCTTGACCAGCTCTGCCAGCGGATCTTGCAGGCGTCGCCCAATGCTGATTGCTCCCCGCACCGTTACATCCTGATCGGGGAACTCAGCGATCGCCACCGGACTCGCGGAATAGACCGACGCACCCGCCTCATTCACCATAACTTTGATCGGTTTGCGATCGAGGGTAGCTAACACCGCATCAACAAACTCATCCGTTTCTCGCCCTGCAGTACCATTACCGATCGCAATCAGCTCAACCCCATATTTTTGAATCATTTGGCTTAAAGACCGGGCAGCGTCTTCTCGCTGATTTGCCGACTGATGCGGGAAGATCGTTTTGTATTCCAAAAACTGTCCCGTTTGATCTAGCACAGCGACCTTACAGCCCGTCCGAAAACCAGGGTCGATCGCCAGGGTCGGTTTCATTCCTGCGGGGGGAGCCAGCAACAGCTCTCGCAGGTTCGCCTCAAAGGTTCTGATCGACTCTTCATCGGCTTCTTGCTTTTTCAGCGATCGCACCTCACCAATCAATGAGGTACGCATCAGGCGGTTAAACGCATCCATCAGCATTGCTTGATAGAACTGGCGCACAGCCGGGACTTTGGCCCGCACGACTTGATCCGACAAGTATCCCAAAACAGCATCTTCCGAAAATTCCAGTTCCAGAGTCAAGATCCCCTCTGCTTCGCCCCGGTATAAAGCTAGCAAGTTATGCGACGGAATCGTTTTAACCTTAGCGCGATAGTTGCGGTACATCTCAAATTTGGTCGAGCCTTCGGGATAGTCGGCTTTCACCTGAGAAACCAGCTCCCCCGTATCCAGCAAGTAGTCGCGCAGATAGGCCCGGTATTCCGCAGTGTCGGCCACCGCTTCTGCCAAAATATCGGAGGCTCCTTTCAGCGCCTCTTGAGCTGTCGCCACCCCCTTCTCGGCTGAAACGTATTTGGCGGCTTCTGTCTCTAACGACTGCGCACTCGCCTGGGGAGTATTCAAAGCTTTGATCCACTCAGCCAACGGTTCTAACCCCTTTTCGCGGGCGATCGTGGCGCGAGTGCGGCGCTTGGGACGGTAGGGCAGATACAGGTCTTCTAGCTCGTTCTTTTGCAAGCACCGCTCAATCTCCGCTTGCAGCTCAGGCGTTAGCTTGCCCTGTTGGGCGATCGCCTGCAAAATTGTCTGCTTCCGTTCTTCTAGCTCCGTCAAATACGCATGACGGTCAAATAGTTCCCGCAATTGCGTTTCGGTCATCTCGCCCGTGCGCTCTTTGCGGTAGCGTGCGATAAAGGGCACCGTTGCCCCTTCAGCCAGTAGCTCAAGGGCATTACTAACTTGGAAAGGTTTGAGCGATAGCTCCTGGGCTAGAAGTTCAGGAATATTTAGCATTGCAAACGATGTCAAACGGTCTTTTCTAGGATAGTGCGATCGCGCCATTTCGGACTGAACCATAAACAAGGGATCCACAAACAAGGCAGATCCCAGTTTTTAGAGCCTTCTGTCGTAAGGGTTTGGCATGCCAAACCCCTACAAAGGGCTAGCTGAATCTGCCCTAATATCCGGATCCGTTTGAACGCTAATACTTGTACAGGTGGGTTTAGCAGACAGCACCCAGCCGATAGAGTGGTGTAGAAGCAAAACTCGCCTCTACGCAACCTGAATGAATGAAAACGTCTACTGCCGATTAATCTCTTGCCCCAGCAAAGTCTGGATCTTACTCATCAGACGAGGAAACTCGACTGGTTTCGTATCGTAGTCATCGCAGCCTGCCTCTAGACAGCGTTCGCGATCGCCAGCCATGGCATGAGCAGTCAGCGCAATAATGGGAATTGTTTGTGTCTCTGGTTGGGCTTTTAAGCGGCGGGTTGCCTCCCACCCATCCATAATCGGCAAGCTCATATCCATCAAGATCAAATCGGGCGTTTGGGCGATCGCCAGCTCAACTCCCTGCCCCCCATCCACGGCAATTAGAACCTCAAACCCCTTCCGCTCCAAGCGGCGCGAAAGCATATCCCGGTTCATTTCGTTGTCTTCAACAAGGAGAATCGTCGTCATTCATTCACTCCTACTGATCCGACAGGCGGGTCGCACACCGCATCACTAGATCACGCACCTGGTATAGTAGCTCATCACGAGTGTAGGCACCTTTCTGCAAGGTTTGCTCAACTCTGGCATTGAGAAACGCGCGATCGGCCTCTGTTAAGTCCATCGCAGTTACCACCACCACCGGAATGTGACTAAATTGAGCCTGACAACGCAACTCTGAAATAAATTGAAACCCATCCATTTCGGGCATCATCAGATCGAGCAAGATCAGGTCAGGCGGCGTTTGCGCCAATTTTTCTAACCCCTCTCGGCCATTTTCTGCCTCAATCGTCTGCCAGCCCTCTTTTTGTAACAGACGGTGTAACATTTCACGCATCACAGGTTCGTCTTCAATGATCAGAACGCAACTGCCTCTTCCCGCTGGCCTTGTTGTTTGGGAAATGCAGTAGCGGTCTAACAAGCCAGCAATTCTCGATATGAGAATGATTCTCATAAAAACGTCCGGTTTTAACGTTTATGAATGGCTGAAACCCGCATTCTGCCGTTTATAACATTGAGTGCACAAGTCTTTAGACACTCTGGCTACAGTACAAATGTTTC
>DVDV01000208.1 GCA_015296075.1 Leptolyngbyaceae cyanobacterium M33_DOE_097
TGAAACAACGACGTCTGAAAGCGTTAGCATAGATCTAGAACTTAATTGATTGGGGTGCACCCACTGGGTGCCCCTTTTTTGTATCCTCTTCTATTCTCGCTAATCCGCCCCGTACTCCCCCAACCTCCGGATGCGCCCTTGTTTACTTTGTTGTTGGCTTATTGGCTGCACAAGCAGCATTTACTTCCGGAGGTAAAACAACCGATACCAGTGGGGCGTTGCAAGAAATCATCACTCAGCCATTTGGCAAGTTTTTGCTGAGTATCGTTGCGATCGGGTTGATTGGATATACTTGCTGGCGATTTGTGCAAACCGTATTAGATCCAGAACATCGGCATGAAGATGAAGGCGCAAAAGCGATTGGGCGACGCTTCGGCTACGCTTTTAGCACATTTGCCTACGGCGGTTTAACGCTGACTGCTCTCAGTCTCATTTTCGGTTGGGGTAGCGGTGGCGGTGACGGCGGTAACTCCACTCAAGACTGGACGGCTCGCATCCTTGCCCAACCCTTTGGGCAGTGGCTAGTTGGGCTTGGGGGAGTCGCTACGATAGGAGTTGGAGCGTTCTACCTTTATCAAGCATTGAAAGCCAAGTTTATGCACACACTTAAGCAACGTGAAATGAGTGCAGTGGAACGCAAGTGGGCAAAGCGTGCAGGACAACTTGGTATTGCCGCACGGGGGATTGTCTTTGGTGTGATTGGCATCTTTTTTATTGTGGCCGCCTGGAAATCAGATGCGAGAGAGGTGAAAGGGCTAGGAGGTGCCCTTGCAGCTCTGGCTCAACAACCTTATGGCTCCTGGCTTTTGGGTCTGGTTGCACTCGGTCTGATTGCTTACAGCATTTATTCACTGGTTGAAGCACGTTATCGTCAACTTGCTTAGGATCATGGATTAAATAAGTTCGATATTTGGTAAGGGTGGGTTTTGCCCGTTCAATCCCTTGTAGGACGCGGATACGTCTGCTAAACCTGCCCGTACAGTTGGCGGATTTATTAAATTCTCGTTCCTTAACGATGCCATCACATCCTATCTGGATTGCTACATAACTGTTGCAAGATGAGTTAAGTCGTTGAAAATAGATGGGATAAAGTAATCTCTAGTCAGAAGCTTCTGCCCCGTCCTACTCCAGATAGCTGGGGCGTGGTTAGCCATATCAAAAAAACACAGCATCAAGTCATTACTGGGGAGCTATCAGTAAGCTTGAGCTGTGTTATCTGTGGAAAAATTGCAGGAGGGAGATTCTTTCGAAGAAAGAACTGTTTGGTCTATGCCATTTCCCAAAGTTGGCGAACCGTACCAGGTAGAAACTCAGCAATTTCTTGAACGCGCTCTGACGACAACTCATCTTTGGTTGCCGCAAAAACTGCCTTGACTACTTTCTCAACTTCTGTGTTCTGTGGTAAACCACTTTCCTGCTTAATTCGGAATAGGAAAGTGGTGTCACGAATATTGAGCGCTGGACGAATGCGGCTTAGGAAGTGAACAATCGGATTTGTATCTTCCCAAAGGTCTTTCACTTCAGTCGCAAGAGGCGTTGCAGTATAAATCGTTCGATCTCTATTACCTTCTACCAGTGGCTTATCCAACTCATCTGAAACATGATCAACCGCTTCATTAGTCATCATGTCGCGCATTGTCCGAAAAACAACTTCAGTAATATCTCTTGCATCATAAAGATCTGCAAGCCCACCTTGAACCATTACTTTCTCTAAAAATGAGTGATGTTCGCTGGCAGGAAGAACGCGGGAATCCTCCATTTCAGTTGGATCAATTTCAGGAATTGTTCTATTAAACGCTTCATCTGGCATATTCTTTCTCCCATACTTTTGATACACAATACATTTGTTCTCAAGTAATTACTGAGTCAGGTAATTAAGCTAACTTTGAGAATGATGTATCTCAGATAAGCTTGCAGGAGTTAACGCGACTTTACATGCCCCTCAAGTTGCAAAGTAGTAAAATCGAAAGTTAGACATCTTGTAGAAAAAATAGTCCTAGTGATTCAGCGATAGCCATCAAACCGCGATCGCTGCTGCCAGATGTAAATTGCGAGTCCCCCTTGCAAAGCAATTCACTTTCAACAAACTGCAACATGGATTCTGCTCCGGCATCTTCTAGCCAACCCTGGCAGCTACACGATCGCTTCCTCGAGATCCGCTCTCCCTGGATGACCTTGTTTGGGGAGCATTTGCAAGACCAGCAAGGCAAAATTTTAGAGTACTGGCGAATCGAAAAGGCAGATTCAGTCATTGTTCTTTCGATTCAGGGCGATCTCTTTTTGCTGCCTGCGCCAAGCTACCGTCCAGGTGTGGGGCAAGCGACCTTAGATTTTCCGGGTGGTCGAATTTCACCCAATCAAACCCCTCAACAAGCCGCGATCGCAACCCTTCAACGCGAGTTAGGCGTTACAGAAGACACCGTCACTCAACTTTATCCTTTAAACATTCAGGGATGGGCAGTCAACAGCTCCTTCTCAAACCAAAAACTTTATAGCTTTGTAGCCTTGATCGACAATCACTTTGACTTGCTTGCTGAACCCTCTATCGGCACTTACCCCACTCATTCCAGCGGAGTTTGCCAGTTGCTACAAGAACTTACCTGTCTACAGTGCCGCAGTGTTTTATTAGAATGGCTCACCCAAAAAACGGTGCAGCAAGAGTAGCCACTTTAATCATTCAGCAACCTTTATCTAAGAGTGGTCTTGCTTTTTGAACAGAACAATCAGGTTTTATATAACCCTATGGTTATATGGTAAGATAAAATCGGTGATTAGGTTCCAAACTATGCTGTCTTTCTTAATTCCCTTTGCGATCGCTCTAGTTGCTGCTTTTATTGGGTATCATAGCCGCGAAGAAATTGTGAAGGCTTTCGCCATCGTCATTATGGCAGTTAGCCTGTTAGTGAGCTTTGCCTGGACACCATGGTTTGTGCAAATTTTGATCCTGCTTACCAGTCTAGGAGGAATGCGCTATTTTTGCTACCGCCACGCCTGCCACGCAGCAATTCTCGATATGAGAATGATTCTCATAAAAACGTCCGGTTTTAACGTTTATGAATGGCTGAAACCCGCATTCTGCCGTTTATAACATTGAGTGCACAAGTCTTTAGACACTCTGGCTACAGTACAAATGTTTCA
>DVDV01000434.1 GCA_015296075.1 Leptolyngbyaceae cyanobacterium M33_DOE_097
GAACAGAATAGACACTGACAGAGCATCAACTTTGAACTGGATTTAGTTACAGAAAAGTAGATACATTGCTGTATCTAGAAAACTAAGCTGCTTGGAAAAAGAAGACTGACCCCTTGACACCCCCACGGCTTCATAGTCGACTAAATTAGCTGAAATATTGCATGTTCAACCGGGCGATCGCGTGGTGGTTGAGGTTTTAGAAGGCGCTCGACCGACTCGAACGGTAGCAGTAGCTGGCGTTGTGGATGAGCTGATTGGCCTATCAGCCTATATGGATCGACACGCTTTAAATCGACTGCTGCAAGAGGGTGAAACTTGCTCAGGTGCGTTTTTGGCTGTGGATGAGCAGTATCTAGAATTGCTGTATCGCCAGTTTAAGCAGACTCCTGCGATCGCGAGTGTCTCATTGCGTCAGGTCATGCTTGAAAGCTTTCAAAAGACCATCGCTCAGAGCCAGGGAATTGCCATCACAATTCAAGTTGTGTTTGCTTGCATTATTGCTTTTGGAGTGATTTATAATGCCGCTCGCATCGCACTTTCAGAGCGTGGTCGAGAGCTAGCTACTCTGCGGATTATTGGTTTTAGTAAAGTTCAAGTCGCTGTTGTGTTGTTAGGCGAACAGGCTTTACTCGTGATGGTGGCTATTCCGCTTGGCTTTGCTTTCGGCTATGGTATTGCAGCACTGCTATCTCTAGCCTATAACACAGAACTATATCGGTTTCCTTTGATCATTACGAAAGCGACCTACGCATTTGCCTTTGTGACGATCGCGATCGCTGCACTGATTTCGGGCTGGTTAGTGCGACGTCAGTGCGATCGGCTTGATTTGGTTGCTGTACTTAAAACCAGAGAATAGGGCTTATCTTATTTGAGATCTAGATAATGATATTGGCGATCGTCTATTCTACGTCTATGTAAAATTGGTAGTTGTCTCAAATGAGCTGTAAGCCTAAAAGAGCGTTTTGAGAAGCTCCTTCAACTGAGAAGCTCTTATGAGCGAACAGGATGGCGATATTTTATTCTCTTGCTGATTCAAGTTTTGGAGTTATTGCATCAGAACCGTTGATCTTTGAAGAATGGCTAGCTTGATTGAATTCAACAGACTGGGTACTAGGGCGCGTTTTAAAAGTCCAGGAAAAGTGGTTTAGTTTTGGAGGATCCCCCTAAATTCCCGCGCCGCTTCGCTAGAAAAAAAGGCCGATAGGCTGACCGTTCGCCCCTTTCGACAGAAAAATATCCGATCTGATTTAATCCATGATCCTAATACCAATTCTCTAAATCCCATTGACAGATCCTCTAAGGGCGATTCGCGCACCGCCCTTAGAGAGAATCATTTGTAGCTCAGTTTTGAAGAATTGGTATAAGTGATTACCCTAGCTGATGAAGGGCTACAGAAGAAACAAAACCTCAGCTTCAAGCCTGTAAATGCTAGAAAAAAAAGTCCCTTGAATGTTCTACTCAAGAGACTTTGTCTAACTCATCTTCTTTATCACACCTAGCTAGCTTTGCTGGATACCATTATTTAATCATAGTATTGGCTTTTTTGGAAGCTTTTTAGTGGTTTCGAGAGCTAAATTTGATGTAAATTAAATACTCTCAAAAAATAAGAAAAAGATGGATCCGACTAAATCAAAATGATTGAAAAAAGTCAGGTTTGATAAATTGGACACAACACTGCTACCTGCTTCTCACCCTTGAAGAGAGCAATTGAATCGAGCGTATGTTTTAAGAGTCTAAGAAGGGTAGATTAGCTCCAGGAGATCCCGCTAGATTCCTCTTAAAAAAGAAGATCTAAATAGTGTTTTCCTATACATTCACTACGCCAATGCTTCCCTTCTTTTTTCTGTGCTGCATAACTTAGGACAAAGCTCTCCGTAGTGGAAAGTTGTAGAATCAGAAGCCTGTTATTAACGTCAGTGCTTTAAATCGGCTTCTTCGAGTTGTAGTAAGTTAAGAGCTTGCTTCAACTCATCAACGACTGCCCCTTTCAAAAGGATTCCGTGTGCACCCAGTTGTTGCACAAAGTTTCTTTGCAGGCTTGTATCTGAAGTTAGAAAGAAGAAAGGAATACAGGATGTATTCAAGTCGTTTTGCAATTGTTTGAGTACATCAATGCCGTTAAGGACTGGCATATTCATATCACAAAAAATCAAGTCAGGATGGTGAGATTGAGCTAGCTGAACTCCCTCAAGCCCACCATTTGCAGTAATTGGACGAAATCCTTGGAACTCTAACCATTCAGAAAAAATAATTCGAAAATTCTGATCATCATCAATCACTAAGATTGTTTTCATTGCTTTGGTCTACAAAGAAAAATCTAGGGTTATGTCTTTAGATTTCAGCAGAACGTTCGACTTGTTAGGCGAAATCACTTGTAAGCCAAAGGTACTGAAAAAGCTTTTACCTGCCAAGAAAACGTTTCAATCAGACCGAGAGGGTTACTAAATTTCACGTTATTCAGATCAGGCATTTCTTGCCAACATTGACGGCAGAACCAGTGAATTTGGTGGTTGCGAACGTGGCGCAGCATTCGATTGGAACAGCAAGGGCAGTGACTCATGACCGTTTGTATCTCAGCAGTAAAGTGAATCGATCTGAAAGAGCCAGGAGGGGGCAAGGCTCTGTTAAATTCACAGGTTCCAACTTTCAGAATTTTCTGAGAAGTTAAGGATCTGAGCATTTGTTTTTTCAGAGAGCTAGCGTTTGAGTTACGCGTTTTGGCTACCAGTAATTTTGCTGCTCGCTGAAAAGGGGTTTAACCAGTGGAGTTATGTTGAAGGGTATTTACCTAACAACATGAGTTCTCTAGGGATGCTAGTAGCGAATTGAGTTGTTTCTTGTAAGATGCCTAGCACTTGCGTAGAAGGTCTTTCGTTAGGTCCTTCGAGCCGCGTTTCTTGTGATTGCAGTAAGCACCATGTTCCATCCGATCGCTTCATACGGTATTGGATAGAGACACTTTCTTGGGCTTTGAGGGTACTTAATCGCTGGTAGTAGTCTGCAACTAAATCCAGGTCATCAGGGTGAATGAGGCTTGCCAACCCGTTAGGGCCAAACGTATAAACGTCATCGGCTTTGTAACCTAGCATCTCGGTAATTGAGTTGCTCGCATGAAGCGTGTACTGCCCAACCAGGTCATAGATGTAAACATGTCCTGAGAAGCTTGTGCTTTGTGCTTGAAGTTGGTCAAGAGCTTCAAGCATTGGTTTAGGAAATGCACCGGTAGCATTACTTGAGCAGATTGTATTGTAACTATTCACCTTCTGGCTCCTCAACGATTTCTCCAGGATTTCGTTAGCCGTTTGTCAACTCTGAGTGAGAGGGACCTCTTCCTAACCATTCTGCTGAAGTAAGGAAACTACCACTTGCAGCAGTTTTTATCTAGCAGGAGAATGGTCAGGAATTGAGGAAGCGGCTTAGGAGTTGATTGCTGAACCTAGGAAGCAAAGGTCAGCAGCCTAAACTCCTGTTACCAGTTTCATAAGTAGTTGTAAGGAAATTGTGAGGATGAAGAATCAGGTTTTATCTTGTTAGTTAAACTAAGATTACTCGGATGAAATTTAATAAAGTTTTTGGTTTTTAAGTGTTGACAATCAGGTCAGGGTTAGGAAGAACTGCATAAATATTTATGAAAATTCTGGTTGTTGAGGACGATCGCAATGTTGCCCAAAGCTTACAGCTCTTGCTGTCTAGCTATAACTATGCGGTTGATGTAGCGGTAGACGGTAAAACAGGGATGCAGATGGCAGACGCTTACCAGTACGACCTGCTTCTACTGGATGTGATTTTGCCTGATCTGAATGGTGTCAACCTTTGCCAACAATTGCGGATTAAAGGACTGAAGACCCCAATCTTGTTATTGACTGGGCAGGGTGGAGGGCATCAAAAGGCGATCGCGCTTAATGCTGGGGCCGATGATTATGTTGTTAAACCATTTGATACTGAAGAGCTGATTGCCCGCATACAAGCCTTGATGCGGCGGGGTGGGGTAACGCATACCCCGATCTTGTGCTGGGGTAATTTATCGATTGACCCAAGTAGCCGTCAGGTTGCCTACGGCACTCACCTGCTTTCGATGACGCCAAAAGAGTATGCAATTCTAGAATTGTTTTTGCGCAACCCGCATCGACCGTTTAATGCGAAGGTGATTCTTGATCAGGTCTGGACTTCGCTTGAGTCGCCCGGAGAAGAAGCCGTTCGGGTTCACATCAAGGAGTTGCGGCAGAAATTGACAGCAAGTGGCGCTCCTAAAGATTTGATCAAAACGAAACATCGAGTTGGTTATCAATTAAATCCGCTATATGCCTCTTCATCAGAACCTGAGGTAGATGCCGAACTGACTCCACCTCAAATTGCTGAACTCAAAGCAGTGAATGATGAGTTGCGTACTACGTTGGAACAGTTGCGGTCAACTCAAGCCGCACTATGTCAGCAATTCTCGATATGAGAATGATTCTCATAAAAACGTCCGGTTTTAACGTTTATGAATGGCTGAAACCCGCATTCTGCCGTTTATAACATTGAGTGCACAAGTCTTTAGACACTCTGGCTACAGTACAAATGTTTCA
>DVDV01000045.1 GCA_015296075.1 Leptolyngbyaceae cyanobacterium M33_DOE_097
AAACATTTGTACTGAAGTCAGAGCCTCTAAAGGCTTGTGCGCTCAATTTTATGAACGGCAGAATGGGTATTCCAGCCATTGATAGCTGTTCAAAATGAATATTTTTGTGAGAATTATTCTCATACTGAGAATTGCTGGCAACGGCAGAAGTAGATTGTTCAAATCAGCAGCCCAATTCAATATTGGATCTCCAGACGCTACAAATTCTGGATAGTAGCGATGACTGTATCAAAGTGTTGGATCTAGAGGGACGCATCCTGTTCATGAATCGAGGTGGGCAGACGTTGCTGGAAATCCACGACATTACCCCCTTCCTCAATACGTTTTGGGTCAACTTTTGGCAGGCAGAGGAGCGGCAAGCGGCTACCAATGCGATCGCCAGAGCCGCCGCAGGTGAAGTAGCTTCTCTACAAGGGTACTGTCCGACGCTGCACGGTAAACCCAAGTGGTGGGATAACAAAATTAGTCCTATTACAAGTGCAGATGGCAATGTTGAACGGCTGTTGTGCATTTCACGCGACATTACCGCTCAAAAGCACGTTGAAGAAGAACGCCAGCAAACGGAAGCAGCCCTAAGTCAGAATCAGGAGATGTTTTCTGCGTTGGTCGCGGATGCCCCCTTTGGCATCTATATGATTGATGCCGAGTTTCGTTTTCAGCAGGCGAACCAAACGGCGGTAAGAGCATTTAACATTCAGCCGTTGATTGGACGAGATCTGGCCGAAGCACTGCGAATCATCTGGCAGGAACCTTTTGCTACCGAAGCCATTAATCACTTCCGCCACACGCTTGCCACAGGGGAGTCTTACTACTCACCGCCGATCGTGGAACCGAGAGCGGATATTGCCGAAATTCAGTCTTACGATTGGCAACTTCACCGCATCACCTTACCGGATGGTCACTATGGAGTGGTTTGTTATTTTTATGATCTTTCTGAGATCAAACGAGCCGAAGAAATTATTCGCCGCAATGGCGATCGCGATGCCTTCCTCATTACCCTCAACGATGCGCTACGTCCCTTAACAGACGCGATCGCCATTCAGGCAACGGCCAGTCGGGTCTTGGGCAAATATTTGGCAGTCAGCCGGGTAACGTACTTTGAGGTGCGCGGTGCAGATTATTTTGTAGAGCAGGATTACGTTGATGGCGCAGCATCATTGCAGGGAGGCTACCCGATCGCGTCCTTTGGGGCAACCTTATTGGCAACTTACCGCAGCGGTCAAACAGCGACCTCAACGAATGTGGCGATCGCCCCCCAGCTTTCCCCTGAGCAGCGATCTGCTTACACAGGCATTCAGATTGCCGCTTATATCGGTGTGCCCCTGGTCAAGCAGGGTGAGTTTGTAGCCGGATTGGCAGTTCATTCAGCCCGTCCCCGAAACTGGACATTGCATCAAATTGCTCTGGCAGAAGAAGTGGCTGAACGCACCTGGGCGGCAGTCGAACGAGCTCGTGTTGAAGAAGCTCTACGCGAATCAGAAGCGAAATATCGATCGCTGTTTGAGTCAATCGACCAGGGGTTTTGCCTGTTTGAATTGTTGTTTGATTCCAACGGCAAGCCGATCGACTATCGGTTTGTTGATGTAAATCAGGCGTTTGAGCAGCAGTGCGGTTTGGTCGATGCGGTTGGAAAAACAATTCTCGAACTTGCACCCAACTTTGAACCCCAGTGGATCGAACGTTACGCGCAAGTGGTGAAGTCAGGGGAAGCCATCCGCTTTGAAGCTGATGTGCCCTCGCTCAACGGTGTCTTTGACATTTATGCCTTTCCCAGTGGTGCGCCCGGTCAAAATCTGGTTGCTGCCCTGTTTGCGAACATTACCGAGCGCAAACAAACTGAAGCCGCGATCGCCGCTGATCTCAGAGATACCCAACTGTTGCGTGAACTGAGCGCCCGCCTTGCCACCGAGGAGAACATTCAGGCACTCTATCAGGAGATTATGGCAGCCGCCATTACGCTCACCCAAGCCGATGCCGGAACAGTGCAAATTCTGGATGAAACGGCGCAGGATCTATTGCTGCTGGCTACCCAAGGCTTTGAACGAACGATGACTGACCATTTCTATCGGGTCAACGCCAGTTCTAATACGCCCTGTGGCATTGCGCTCAGGAGCAGCATTCGCAGCTTCGTTGACTTTGATGTACCCGCCAGCGAAGACCCCGACGGATCACTGCGGCTCCATGCCGATGCCGGGCTGCTCTCTGCCCAATCTACCCCCTTGATCTCGCGATCAGGCAAGCCCATTGGCATGGTTTCCACTCACTGGCGTACCCGCCATCGACCGAGCGATCGCGAACTGCGCTTTCTCGATTTGCTGGCGCGGCAAGCGGCCGATTTAATTGAGCAGCGACAAGCCGAAGCCAAACGCCAACAACTGTTAGAACAAGAACAAGCGGCGCGGGAAGAAGCCGAGCAGGCAAACCGGATCAAAGACGAGTTTTTGGCGGTGCTGTCTCATGAGTTGCGATCGCCCCTTAATCCCATTCTCGGTTGGGCGCGCCTCCTTCAAAACGGCAAGCTGGATGCAGCCCGGCAACGAGAAGCATTGGTAACCATTGAACGAAACGCCAAACTTCAGACGCAATTAATCGAAGATTTGCTCGACATCTCCCGCATTATGCGCGGCAAGTTGTCCTTGACCGTCGCTCCCGTCAGTTTGCCGTTTGTCATTTCTGCTGCCGTAGAAACGGTGCGGTTAGCCGCAGAAGCAAAGAAGATTCAGGTGATTCTGAATTTGGCTCCAGACGTTGCCCTTGTCTCTGGAGATGCGGCCCGGTTGCAACAGGTTATTTGGAATTTGCTCACCAATGCTGTCAAATTCACACCCAATGGCGGACAGGTGATAGTTGAACTGCGCCAACTCGATCGCGTAGCTCAAATTCGAGTTATCGACACGGGCAAAGGCATCAATCCCCAGTTTTTACCGTATGTGTTTGAGTATTTTCGCCAAGAAGATGGCTCAACGACACGCAAGTTTGGTGGGCTGGGCTTGGGGTTGGCGATCGTCCGGCAAATTGTGCAAATGCATGGGGGAGACGTATGGGCAGAGAGCCAGGGAAACGGGCAAGGCGCAACCTTCATTGTGCAATTGCCCATGACGAAACAGAGAGCCGTTGTATCTGAAACCAGGTCACCTCAAAGCAATCCTGACCTGCCACTAGCGGGTATTCAAATTTTGTTGGTGGATGATGAGCCAGATACCCGTGAGTTTCAGGCATTTCTGTTAGAACAAAGCGGAGCAAAAGTGACCGCCGTTGCGTCTGGTTTAGAAGCGTTGCAAGCCTTGGAACGATCGATCCCTGATGTGATTGTGAGTGATATTGGAATGCCTGAGATAGATGGATATATGCTGCTTCAGCAAATTCACTCACGACTCTCAGAGCAAGGTGAAAGCATTCCAGCCGTTGCGCTGACTGCCTACGCCGCCGAAATCGATCAGCAGCGCGCCATTCAGGTTGGCTTTCAGAGGCACATCACAAAACCGGTCGAACCAGAAGTATTAGTAAAGGCCGTCTCAACCTTGCTAGAACGCACCTAACCCTTCTAAAGTGCTAACCCCGTTTGCGTGTATATAATCAAACATCCTAATTTTTCTGAGAGAGTGTACAGGGTGCGCCACTCATTTGCTAATCGCGCCATTTTATTTGCTCACCCACATCTACACAGGAATTATGAAGGCGGCACCCAGATTCGAACTGGGGGTGAGGGTTTTGCAGACCTCAACTCGTTTCCTAAAAGTACTGCTCGGCAGCAGTTTTGAGCTTTTACTTAAGTGGTGTAATCAAAATTGTAACCGCTTTCAGCAAGAGAGAAAAAATAAATTCCTTTTAGAAAGTTTTAAGAAAAGGGAACTCTCCTGTAAATTTTTTTTGCGGTTTTGATACCAACCGCAATTGCTTACAACCAAGATTTTTATCTTGCAAAAAAGTATTCAAATTCTGGTTGCATTTTACAAAAACGCTCATTTCTTTGCCTTTTTAGTGAAGACAGTAGAAATATCCTGGTTCGTTGCGAGCTTCTTGTAAGAGCTAGGGGAATACTTGGTGCAGCACGTGAAGTGTAAGGATCTTGAATCTAGATGCCTCTATTTGCACAGAGCTTAAGAAGCTTTACAACACGTATGAAATTACAACCATCTTTGTAGCTTTTGAGCCTGGAAGGGCAGTCTGCGCTTATGTGTACATACAAGTTTTGACCTACTGATGCCCCAAAAGACCTGTAGAAGGTGTGGCTGATTCAAGTAGATGGGGTTAATAGAGATTAGAAGCAGGTATTTAGTATAAATCACTACCATCTAAAGGTTTAACAACATATGTGTAATGCTTGGAATCATTCACCCGAATGCAACTGTGGGTGGGGTGGTGCTTGGTACGGTAATACAGGTGGTGGCGGCTGGGGTGGTGGTAATACAGGCGGTGGCGTTTGGGGTGGCAGTTTTTCTTATGCGATCGGTCACGGCGATCCTGAAACTCGCCTAATTTCTTGTTGGTGGTGTGGGGCTGCAGTCTACTATCACTCCAACGGTTGGGGCGATTCTGTGCTGTTTGATGGCCTTGGAAAACCTTGGCCAGTTCATGAATGCTGGCAGAAATACAAGAACGACATCCAACAGAGCGAAATTCGAATTAGAATCAATCGTCTTGAGTCTTGGACTCGCAGTTTTTTTGAAGTACCAACCTCAACTTCTCTTAAGGAGCAAATAACAGGTTATATCGTTGATAATCATGTCTTCCATCAAACCCCCGAAACATTTACCTTTTTAGTGGATGATTACCCAGCCGGTTACCAATGGGTTTATCTGGATGTCAGTGATAGTCAAGGGCGCTATTTCAGGTTCCTCATCCCCACCGCCTTTGCCCTTGCCTACAAAAACCATTCACTTATAGAGATTGATGGAAAATGGATCCATAAAGGGGGCAGACTAATTCTTTTTACAACTAAAATCTCTAAAATTAGCTATCCTTCAGGTGAGATAGAAACAAAGCAAATTACCAAGGCAACTCCTACAAAACTAAAAGCTCAGCCAAAAAAAATTAAGTTTGCTACGAGAGTTCAACTGCTTGAAATTAGAAAGTCTTCTGTTGAGATACGAAAACCTCGCAATCCACAAGCCAAGCTCTTAAAAAAACAGCCACCAATACTGGCTATCCCAAAAGATTTAGATCACCAAACATCAAAGCGAACATCAAGAAGGACGCTCGCACTATCAATGTATAAAAAAGGTGCCTCTTTAGAGAAAATAGCAAAAGCTCTAGATATTAAAGCTGAAGCTCATGTGTTACAGATGATTCTTAAAGCTGCTATTCAAGCAGTTAAAGATAGCAAAGAGAAACCAGTAGAAGAATCTGTCGCGCGTATGCTGGGTCTATCTATTAAGGAGTTCAGGCAGAAGTTTGGGCACCTTTACAAAGTTGAGCCTGAAGGCATAAAGCTGAAAGAACCAGGAATCCGCTAGCCAGACTAAAAGTTCACTTAGATAATGACTTCTTCTACAAACATTTAAAGAAGTCTCTTCCCTCATTCATCAATAGTAGATCAATGGCCTCTATCGTTCAGCATCTAATCCCAGAATCCCAAACCCTCGAAACTCTTGTCACTGCGAGCGATGAGATGTCGCTTCAAAAGGCTTTAGAACTCATGATTGAGCATGACTTTAGCCAATTGCCTGTTGTTGATAAGGACTTTAAACTGAAGGGACCTGGTTGACTGACAGAAGAGTTTGAGGATGAAACAAAGGCTGGAAGGGAAGGAGAGGCTGATCTATGCTGAGAAGTTACCACACCTAACAGCAAGAACAATGACTCCCACTTCCCGACTCTATGATGCGTTGAATGACTT
>DVDV01000174.1 GCA_015296075.1 Leptolyngbyaceae cyanobacterium M33_DOE_097
AAGTCATTCAACGCATCATAGAGTCGGGAAGTGGGAGTCATTGTTCTTGCTGTTAGGTGTGGTAACTTCTCAGCATAGATCAGCCTCTCCTTCCCTTCCAGCCTTTGTTTCATCCTCAAACTCTTCTGTCAGTCAACCAGGGCTCACGACTGAGCAGTTAGATCTGCTGGCCCAAGGCAGACCCATACACGCCTTTGAAACGACTTTGTATGATGTCGAGCAACACCCTTTGCCTCTGCGTTTCTCAGTGATTCCCTGTTGCGATCGCCACAACCAGTTGACAAGTTTGATTTGCCTGACCAACCTATCAACCAACCAGGTCACAAGTGCTTCACCCGACCAGTTGGCAATGAGTTGGTCTGATGCACCTCAAGAATCAACCAACACGTGGGTGGTACGAGTTCATTGTGAGAATGCCGAGATCAACTATGAGTCAATCTTGCAAGTGCCAATCGACGGGAATAACTTAGATGGGAAGGCTGTGTTACCGCAATTGCCAGAGGCGATCGCCGAGCAGTATAGCCAGACTATTGCTTTAGCTTGTGAGACTCAGCAACCTCAGTGTCTCAGTTACACTCAACTGGTTCATCACAAAGAGCATCAAAAGGAAGCACGCTTTATTCCAGCAGGCAAGCAGGATGTTTTTGTGTTGATCCAAGACATCACAGAGCAAAAGCGAACCGCCTCAATTCTCAACCGATATCAATTGTTGAGCGAGCATACGCGTGACATTGTGCTGTTTATGCATCCATCGGGACAAATTATTGAAGCCAATCGGGCAGCGGCTGAAGCCTATGATTACAGCTTAGAAGAATGGCAACAACTGAACTTTCGTGATTTACACCATGCTGGAGCAACGGTTGTATTAAGTGATCAGCTTGAGCATGCGTACGACCATGGTCTGCTGTATGAAACAATTCATCGGCGTAAAGATTACAGTCACTTTCCGGTTGAAGTTAGCATTCAAGGAGCGATCGTTCAGTCAGAAGGGCTGCTGTTAGCGATTATTCGTGATATCACAAACCGCAAACGCTCAGAAGAAAAGTTGTTTCGCAGTGCGTTTCACGATGCGTTAACCAATTTGCCGAATCGTAATTTGTTTTTAGAGCAGCTCCGGCGATCGCTGCGGCTCTCGGCTCAAAACCCGGATTATAAATTTGCTGTCTTATTTCTTGATCTCGATAGTTTTAAGTTGATCAACGACAGTCTCGGTCACTTTGTTGGCGATCAAATGCTAGAGGCGATCGGGCAACGGCTGACGGGCTGCCTCCGCCCAGAAGACACGCTGGCTCGGTTTGGTGGCGATGAGTTCACAATTCTGGTTGATGATTTGCACGATTTCGAAGTTGTGACGCGACTAGCCGAGCAGATCCAAGCGGCGTTGGCGCAGCCGTTTCGGGTAAGTGGCCAAGATATTTACTCAACCACCAGCATTGGCGTGGTTTACAGCACGATTGGCGTGACTCAACCCGAAGACTTTTTGCGCAGTGCAGACACCGCATTGCATCGGGCCAAAGCCTTGGGGGGAAACCGCTTTGCTTTGTTTGATGCAGAGATGCACAATCGGGCGATGGTGCGGTTGCGGTTAGAGAATGACTTGCGACGCGCTTTAAATAGCCTGAGTGAGGGTGAGAGCGATCGCTCAGCCGCATCTCCCTTGACGGAATTTGTGGTGCATTATCAGCCTATTGTCTCGCTCAAAACGATGCAGATTGACGGGTTTGAGGCTCTAATTCGCTGGCAACACCCTGAGCAAGGGCTGATTCCTCCGATCTCGTTTATTCCCATTGCGGAAGAAACTGGACTCATCATTCCAATTGGGTGGTTTGTTTTGCGGCAGGCATGTCAACAACTGCGAGAGTGGCAGCGGCGTTTTCCTGAACGGGTTGGCTTGACGGTGAGTGTCAACCTTTCAGTGAAGCAATTTGGTCAACCCGATCTCGTCGAAATTGTGCGACAAACGCTGGCAGAAGTCGAGCTTGCGCCGCACCATCTAAAGCTAGAGATTACTGAAAGCGCTCTGGTAGAAAATCCTGAAATGGCGGCTCACATGCTGCGAGAGCTGCAAGCTTTAGGGGTGCAAATTTCACTTGACGATTTTGGGACGGGGTATTCGTCGCTGTCGTATTTGCATCGGTTTCCAATTGACTCGCTCAAGATCGATCGCTCTTTTGTGTGCCACGTCGATGAAGCAGGAGAACAGCTCGAAATTGTGCGTACGATCGTAACCCTTGCCTGGAATTTAGGAATTGATACGGTTGCAGAAGGGGTTGAAACGACCAAGCACCTCAACCAATTGCGATCGCTCCGCTGTGATTATGGGCAGGGTTACTTATTTGCAAAACCTTTGCCAGCCGATAACGTAACGGCTTTATTGAGCCAAAAAGAGCCCTGGTTAAACACTTAGTTGGGAACTAAATAACGTTTTTGCCAAAAGTTGGTACTGTAGATCAATTAGACGTTAGACGGGTAAGAGCGTGGACATTCAAATTGGCAAGGGCAAAACTGCCCGTAGAGCTTACGGTATTGATGAAATTGCCTTGGTTCCGGGAACAAGAACACTTGATCCCTCCCTTGCTGATACTCAGTGGAGCATCGGTGGGATTCAACGCGAAATTCCAATTCTTGCGAGTGCAATGGATGGGGTTGTCGATGTTCGCATGGCTGTTCAGCTCTCAAAATTAGGGGCGATCGGAGTACTCAACTTAGAGGGCATTCAAACTCGGTACGCCGACCCTGAACCCATTCTGGATCGGATTGCCTCGGTTGGTACGCATGAGTTTGTGCCGTTAATGCAAGAGCTGTATGCGGAGCCAATTAAGCCAGAATTGATCGAACTGCGGATTCAAGAAATCAAACAGCAGGGTGGAATTGCGGCTGTCAGTGCGACTCCTGCTGGGGCGGCTCGTTTTGGTGAGGCGATCGCAAAAGCCGGGGCAGACATTGTTTTTATTCAAGCCACTGTCGTTTCAACGGCGCACCTTTCGCCAGAGTCGGTCACGCCGCTCGACTTAGCCCAGTTCTGTGAAAGCATGCCGATGCCAGTTGTATTAGGTAACTGTGTCACCTACGAAGTGACGCTCAATCTCATGAAGGCTGGTGCTGCAGGCGTTTTAGTAGGAATTGGGCCGGGAGCGGCTTGCACGTCGCGTGGTGTTTTGGGCGTGGGTGTACCGCAAGCGACAGCAGTGGCTGATTGTGCAGCCGCACGGGATGACTTTTTCCGTGAGACAGGGAAATACGTCCCAGTGATCGCCGATGGGGGGCTTGTAACAGGTGGCGACATCTGCAAATGTATTGCCTGTGGTGCGGATGCTGTGATGATTGGTTCACCATTCGCCCGTGCAAAAGAAGCTCCAGGTCGTGGTTTTCACTGGGGTATGGCAACACCGAGTCCGGTACTACCGCGCGGCACGCGCATTCGTGTAGGTACAACTGGCACCCTTGAGCAGATTTTGCGTGGACCAGCCCAATTGGATGATGGGACTCACAACCTGTTAGGTGCCTTGCAAACCAGTATGGGGACCCTGGGTGCCAAAGACATTAAGGAGATGCAACAGGTGGAAGTGATCATTGCCCCCTCGCTGCTAACCGAAGGTAAAGTCTACCAGAAAGCACAACAGTTAGGAATGGGTAAATAGTTCTGTGACGATCTTCATGAAGAAATAGTTCATAAGGGTAAAATTTGATCGCCTTTAATGTCCTGCTTCAACCTCTGAAACCGCCATCTGAGTTGTCTTTGCAAGGTTTTTTAAGCAAGTCTTAAGACTTGCATTCTATTCTTGACAACCACTGGCAAAGTTGGGAGGGTCGTTTACAATAAAGGTAGCGGAGACGTATGTTTCCGTTCACTCCTCACACCACACTCCGCCTGAACTTTGTTCGGGCGGTTCCTTATTTTAAAGGGTTGTTAAGTCGGCCAAAAAGGGGACGTGATCGCTCACGTCCCCTGACCCTAAAATCTGTCTGAGAATTTTTAGAGATCTGGCAGTTATTCCTCAAAGCCAAGAAGCTTTAGCTTGAGAATCTCAACAATCTGCCGGAGTAGAGCCTTCTTCACGGTTTCAGAGAAGGGCTTAAACCAGACAGGGTTAGAACGTAAATGTAGCTCGCACAACACCGATGAACAGGTCATCGTTATTGTTATTGTGATCAGGTGCAGTCAGCCAAATTACGCCAGGGGTAATCGCGATGTAGTCGTTTACCTGAAACTGATAAAACGCTTCGACATGGAGCGAGGTATCGCGATCTTCAAGATCTACTGCATCAAAATCTCCACTAGCGTTGCTGACGCGGGGTTCCATCCCAACCAGAATACCGCCGACACTTCCTTTTTTCCCTAAGTCGGGGAAGGCGAGCCCGACCATCCAGTTCCAGATATCGGCATCACCCGACCCGTTGTTGATGTTAACGCTGGTGTAACCGACTGAGCCATTGATGACGATTTTCTCGGTTAAGGCAAAAGATGCGGCTAAACCAAAAGCATCGCTACTGGTTGAGAAGCCACTGAACTCGCGGACGTTGGCGCGGTTGCTGCCCACATTGCCCGCAGTCGAAAAGTCGCTGTTGTAAGCCCGAACGTAGGTGGCCCCCACCGAGAAGCGCTCAGTCTCGTAGGTGAGCTGAGCGATCGCGCCATACGGTCCATCAAATAAGCCAGCCCCCGGTGACGGATCAGCTGGTTCCCCAGCAAGATATCCCGCACTGATCGACAGCGCATCTGTAAAGTTGTGCTGTACCCCAATTCCAGCCCCCCCAATCAGGTAATAGATCGGGTTGCGAGTGCCAAAGTCGGTGAGCGACCCAAAGCCACCATCCCCATCAAAGAAAGGGTTAATGGTTGGCACAAAGTCATCACTCGCCCCGGCATTGGCTTCGAGCGTAACAGTGGTTCTTTCACCAAGTTTAAACTGGTAGAGCAACGCATCTAAAACAACGTCAGCTGTACCATCACCAGCCGCAAATCGGAGTGAACCCTCTGGTGTGCCCGTTGCAGTATCACGGAATGGTTCTAAGTTGTTAGACTGCAACCGTACTCGCAGTAGGTCTTCGCCTGTAAAGCTGGCATCAACGTTTAACCGAACGCGATAGCCGAGGACAAAGTTACTGTCGGCTTCGCTGCCATCGGCTGCATCCCCAGAGATGACGCCTGCCAGACCAAAAACAGCTTCTCCTTGAAGTTTGGCGGTTGTCGAAAATTGCTGTTTTTCCAGAGTGGTGGTGCGAGCTTCGAGCGCGTCAACGCGACCTCGCAAGGTAGCCAATTCTGCAGCGAATTCTTCCTGTAATTTTCTTAGCGCGTCAATGTCTTCTTTTTTAACAAAGTCAGCGGTATTGGCTGCAATCAGCTCACTGATGCGATCTAGGCAAGCATTTAGACCAGCGGCAAATTCATAACGGGACAGCGCCTGGTTGCCTCGATAGGTGCGGTCGGGGTAGCCCACAATGCAGCCATAGCGCTCGACCAGGGATTGCAATGCTTGAAAGGCCCAGTCGGTTGGGCGCACGTCGGTCAGTTGTGAAACGGATGTCACTTGCCCCTCGATCGCAGAGGGGGCAGCAACCTCTGAACTTAGGGAGGAGACAGGTGTTTGAAGCGGATCAGTCACCTCGTTTGCCAGGGCACTAGCCGTTGTGACACCTAACAAAAGCGGAGTAATGAACAAAGAACGAGACAGTAAGTACTTCATTATTAGAATTGAAACTCCTCACATCAACTTCTCAAACAACCAGAAAAACTCAAGAGGTGCAATGCACCTCCCCGGCATTCCGAATAAAACAAGAATGATTATAATTATCATTCTCAATTCAAGTAGTCTACTATCACAGCAGTTTCGCTGCAATGGGCGCACTAATCCCTGCTGAATGAACGACCTGGAAAGTGCTAAAGCGGTGAATGAGTGAATTACTGTATCCCTGTAAGGCAGGAACATTTGACACGGCAAAATTTACCCGCGATCGCCTATCAAGAACAAGCTGTCAGATCGCTCTGGCAGTGGTTTAAGGGAGACAATGGGTTGGATTGAGTCGTCTCGATAGTGTAGTGGATTTCTATTTGAGAATCAATCCTAATAAATCTTTCTTGCAATACGGGTTCCGCATTGCCAAGCCCCTTCACAAAATTGCAGCTTATCTAAACAACCCTTTGCGCTGGCTGGGTTGTAACTGACCCAATAGTTGAGTCACGACTAGAGCGATAATTATTTGAGAATAAATCTCTTTAAGAACAGGTGCGATCGAAAATGTGACTCATTGCGGTCTAAACATCTGATCAGCAACGCCAAACACTGTGCAACTTGGCTGGCTAGATGCTGCTGGGAGAGATCAACTCTTCACGTTGCACAGCCGATGAATTGCCAGTTTCATTCGTGTAAAGGATTTCTTTGCTGACCGTGTTGAAGTTTTGATCGAGCCAGACAAGCGCGACTTCAGTAACGCGTTGTTGCTCCAGAGTAACGATGGTGAAATTGCGGTGTGCCCCCTCCAAATGGCGGACAATGCGAGGCACGCAAGCAGCGTTGACGTAGACCGTACCTGCATCATCGATCGCAACCCGTTGACGCAAACGATCTTTAGTGTGGCGGAGGTGGTGATGCATGTGCCCAAACGCAACCAATGGAATGTGTTTGCCGAGTTGCCGAGCCTGAGAGATCGCCTCCGCAAAATCAGGGTCACCATGATCACCGCCGAGAGGTTGCCAGTCTTTGCCACAAATGTTTTCTGGGCGATCACCTAAACCCAGGGGGCCACAATGCCCAATAAAGATGAGATGATCGCTGGCTGTTTGCTGAACGGCGTGCAAAATTTTAGCAGTCGATTCGGTAAAGTTCTCGACGCCGTAGCGGGTTTTGTAAAAGTCCACTGTTTTCCATTCAGAGCCGCCCCAGCTGAAAGGCCGCGCCCCCACAACTGATACCTCCAGTTCGGCAAAATCGAGCTTCGCGTAACCCACATGTGCTGATCCCAAAGCGTCGAGTTGTTGCTGTACCCGATCTTCCTGGGTGCGATCGTAGGGACACTTTTTCATGCCCCATTCGGTCGCGCTAAACCAGGCATCATGGTTTCCCAGCACAACCGCTTTGGGGAGATTGACGCTGGCGACCTGACGCACTACACCAACCGATTCGTTGCCAAAATCGCCAACAAACAGGACTAAATCAACACCAAGCTGTTCTAAGGCAAGGGCATCTTCGGCATCCCAGGCATCATGGACATCACCGATCACAGCAATTTGTAGGGGCAGAGGCAGAGAGGAGGTTTTAGCAGATTCTCGTTGCGGCATGGGTCACGGGCTTGATAAAACGCATGCTTCTATTGTGCCCGGTTTTGTAAAGTCTTTTTTCTTTGCTCAACTGCCTCGTAGGTGCTGGAGCTGGCTCAGGTTGTCGCCAGTAATTTGGTAAGCTGCACCAAACCCGACAACAAAACGACCCGATTGCGGCTTAAGTTGATAGATGCGAAAGTCTGGCAAACTACGCAGCATTGAAATGAGTTCGCCAAACTTGGCTTGAAATTGCTCGGCGATCGCTTCCCATTCAGGGGTTTCGCGGGGCAGCAGGGTTGCTTGACAGGTGAATGAAAGCCGCCGCCGCGCAAAAATCTCAGTGGTCTGTGCCTCATCCTCGATCAGCAAAATACTGGCTTTGCCGGTTGCCGCTAAGTTGGTTGTGTGCGTGGATAGCCCACTGACAAAAATATAAAAGGTCTTTGCTGCGTCAACGACAAAGGGAGCATAGCTTGCATCGGGAGCGCCATCTGCACTGACGGTACATAAGACGACGCTCCGAAATAAATCAATGAACCCTGCGTATTCTGCCTGGACTTTTTCGAGGGACATGCTGTTAACCTAGCCGCCGGTACGCGTTAATAATACCGGACAATTGGCGTAGACCCTGACGTAGTCAGACAGAGAAGTGCCCAACAAGCGGTCTAAGTCGGGTAGACCTTTGGCGATCGAGGGGCGGCGATCGGGTGAACCTAACATCAGCAAGTCAACATTCATTTCTTCGGCAGTGCGGCAAATGATTTCACCCGGTTTGCCTGCGTCTACCACACACTTGTAGGCAACGCCCATTTTTTTCGCTTCGGCGATCGCGGGAGCCAGCACCGGATCTTTCTCGATATCGCTGCCAGTTGGCGTTTTGGCCTTGCCGCTCATGTCAGGATCAACGTGAATTAGCACCACTTGCCCACCGGGAATGTCGCGCAGCAAGGTCAGTGCCAGTTTTAGGCAATCTTTAGCGGCATCAGACTTGTCGAGTGCCACCATGATGCGGTTAATTTTTTTAATGTAAATGTCGTCTTTGACCAGCAGCATCGGGCGCGACGAAAGCTGAAAGACGTATTGGCTGACAGAGTTTTCAAGGATAGAGACGATCCGCTTCAGCCCGCGCGACCCCATGATGATCAGGTCGGCATCAATTTCATTAGCAACTTTCAGCACCACATCTTTGGGATCACCCTGCCGTAAGATGGCGTTAACGTGGCTTGGGTCAAGATTCAGGGTTTGAATCGCGTTGGCTAAGATCTTGCCTCCTTCTTCCCATTTCTCAGTCATCGCGTCGGTTGTAATTTGGGACGGTACGACGTGGAGAACAGAAACGACTGCCCGTTGAATCTGAGGAATTTGCATCAGAACTTTTAGCATTTCTTCAGATTGGCCTGTTCCTGAGTCTGCTAGAAGAATTCTTTCTATCATTCGACTGCCTCTTTGCGTGATGGTTTGACTAAGGTTTTTGGAAGAATTGATTTGCAAAATTTAACGATCGCTACACATATTCCTCAATCAGTTATAGAAGGAGAAAATGCGCGATCTCACAACCAACTTGAGGATCCTTTTATCACTTCAGTATATCGCCAAGTCGTTGTCTTACAAGCACTCTTGGCTTAGTCTCTAATTTGGAATTTGTAAATAAACCTATCAGTTCTTATTAATCAAATTTTAAATATTAGGCGCTTGTTCTATCGATAAATGAGTCACTTTGAAGAAATGAATCACCTTTCTTCAAGGCTTTTTAGAGAGAACGAATGACCTTTTTCAGATCTGAATAAATGCGTGAGTTTCTTCATGAAAAAAGTTAAATACCTACAGTAAATGCTATAAAAGTTAACTGATAACATTCCTTGGTTTTATGTTGAACTATGGTGAGCAATTCGGGGAGATCTTCTGAACTTCGGGCAGGTGGGGCGATCGACAAATTAGCCGATCCACAACTTGAGGGGTACTGGTTTGAGTACCCAGTGATCACGTATCCGCACCACACCGATTTCGCTGGGATTGCTTGGCACGGCACCTATATCGCCTGGATGGAAGAAGCCCGCATTGCTTGTTTAAAGTCAATTGGGGTTGATTTTGCGAGTCTGGTAGCACTTGGTTGTGACTTGCCCGTTGTGGAGATGTCGATTCGCTATCATCAATCGGTTCGCATGGGTGATGCAGCGATTGTTCGCACGCGCATGGCTGAAATGGAAGGTGTGCGAATTAACTGGGACTACCAGATTCAACTTGCAGAAACTCAGGAGTTGTGTGTCACCGCTCGCATTACTCTGGTAGCGGTTGACCGTGAGAAGCGCAAAATTATGCGCCAACTGCCTCCGGCGGTGAAGGATGCATTTGCCAAGCTGGCTCAATAATGCTTATCGCCCAAAAATAGCTTGATAGAGGGTCTGAAAGATCTGAGCGACCTGGCGAAATATCACGTCAGGGCCAACCCCAAAAATTACCAGCAAAGCCACAATAATGACAGCGACCGATAACGCTGTACGAATGGTGGTCTTAATCACGCCGACCAACCAGGTAAAGATGAGGACGGCGATCGCGATCGCGGCAATCAAGATGACAAAATTCATACTGAAATTTTAGGCAATTTATTGCACTTTGTGGGTTTTTGCTTCAAGCGATCGCTGTCGCTTCCCCAGATAGTAAAATCCCCAGCTGCTAAAAAAGCCGGGGATCAAATGTTATCAACAATAATCGGAAGTGACTGATTGTTAAATTTGCGAGATGCAAAAAAGTATGTTGCGATAGTATCTCGTTGAGCAACCTAAAGGCATGTAGAGGTTGAGTGGTGGGTTATTTTGTTGGCAGCGAAACTGTGCATTGCAAACGATCAAAACTTTAGCCAGTCACCTCTTAACTTTGTTGTTGTCAATCATGCAAACCCCTTAAACAGTCGCATGATGTCAGTGGGAAGCTGGCTCACCCGATACCAAAGTTGCCCTGGCGAAATGTCAAAGACATAGTTGAGCACGAGCAAAATCAGGGCGATCGCAATAATAATGCCGAGGGTGCTGTTAATTAGTCGAAAGAACAAGTTTAGAGCTAACATCGTCACGACAATTGCAGCGACGAGCAAAACGGCTTGAGAATCAACTCCACCAAATGCTCCAGCGGAGCTTAACAAATATAAATTCATAGCATTGAGTCGCAGGCTAACAACGAAAGAACATCAAAAGTCAATCTCAATGATGGACTTTCCGAATCTAGAATGACTTTAACTTTAACCATAAAAGGTTCACAGTAAACGATTTAGAGCCATATTCTGCGCGATCGCTCATCCTTGCCTGCAATTGTGAAAACTTCAATCTGTATCGTTTTACGGGTTGCTCAACGACTCAAAGTTCGCTGTTGTTATCTTGCAAAAATTGGTAAGCTGCTCAGACATTCTCAGCGCGATCGCCCCTCACCTGTCAAAAGGAGGAAATTTTGGAACAGACACCGATTACAGCAACCTCAATTCCTGCCAGTATGGGCAAAACAATCTATCCAGAGCCTTATGCGGCGCAGGTTGCAGGGCGGCTAAAACGGAAGCTAGGGGACGTTTTTGGGCTGACAAACTTCGGCGTTAATTTGACCCATCTTGCACCGGGTGCGGTTTCTGCTCTGGCTCACAGCCACTCAAAACAAGATGAGTTTATTTATGTGCTTGAAGGAATGCTGACGCTAATTCTTGATAATGAAGAATTTACGTTGAATCCAGGTGAATGCTGTGGTTTTAAGGCAGGGACAGGAATCGCTCATCAACTAATTAATCGGTCTGATCAAGAAGTTGTTTATCTTGAAATAGGCGATCGCACTCAAGGAGATGAGGTCGAATATCCCAATGATGACCTCAAAGTGAGCCAGTCGATGGACGGCACGTGGAATATTTTTCATAAAGATGGCAGCCCTTATTGATGGTTAGAGAAAGATGGATTAGGAGAATAAAATGTTGACAAAGACGCAAGTTTATCAATTAGCAGACCAATGGGTGCAAGCGTGGAATTCCCATGATCTTGACGAGATCCTGTCTCACTATGATGAGGATATCGTTTTGATCTCCCCGATCGCCGCTAATCTCCTTAACGATCCGGCGGGAATGGTCAGAGGCAAAGCAGCCTTACGGGAGTATTTCAAAAAAGGACTTACCACCTATCCCGATCTCAAGTTTGAGTTGATTGAGGTGATGTGGGGGTTGTCGAGTCTGGTGTTGCACTACGTCAACCAGAAGGGCATAAAAGCGGGTGAGTTTATGGAAGTTAGTCTATCCGGAAGAATTACAAAAGTAGTTGCAAACTATAACGTTTAGCCGTCCTTCAATCAGAAACTTTTTCGGCGTTGTCGCTTGTAAAACACATGCCCTAGCGCTAACGTCACCCCTGTTCCCAGCAGTGTCATCGGTTCTGGTACTGCCTCAATGGGTTGCTCGGTAAAAAATCTAATGGGTCCATTTGAAGCACTAAAATTCATCTCGAAATTGTAGATTAACTCGCCGTAAATGTTGTAGTTAAAGACTTTCAAAAGCGTGTTATCTCTAAAGTTGCCTCCATCGAGTATCAGGCTGACTTCACTAAAACTAATAATACAACCTCCGTTAACGTTGCAATAACGACCGTCGGAAGAACCAGAGCCTTGTGTTGAGCTTATGTAATTAATTCCAACTAAGTTTCCATTATCGAACTTAAACTCCGCATCTCTGTCTGGCTCGAATGTGAAAATAAGGTATTTAGGATCTAGATAAGAAAGTGGATCGAAGTAGCGATAGCTGAAATTAAAATCAATCTCTAAGGCTGCTTGCTGAAGCGCTGAGTAGGAGCTGGTAACGATGCCGGGTTCCGTTTGCACCCCTTTCAGAAACAAACTGCCTTGACCGGTAGAACCAAAATAAAAGGAAAAATCTGCGATTTTAGCAGGATCGTCTGAAAAAATGAGATTGCCTGCGTGAGCTGGAAGGGTTGGGGCAGCGGCGAAGCCTAAAATAATGCCACTGGATAGTATCCAGGCTTTTCTAATGGAATGAATCATAACGATTTTATTTAAACGTGCTATTTCAACAGCCTTATTTTAAGTGCTAGAAAGAATATTCTTTGTCAGCAGGAAAATATCTTAGAGAATCTTTAGAGTGTCTCAACTACCTGGAGCGTCGATCAGCCAGATGCGAATGCTCACCTAGAGATCTCAATTCGCTAAAGCGTTGGTATGTGTGTGAAACTAACTGGAAATCATGAATTGAAAAAGCCCTAAAAAGTTAGAGACAACTCCGGGAATTCTTTGGGTGTCCTGTATAGATAAGCACAAGGTATCGCCTGAGAGAATCTATGCAAAAAGGACGTCTGCAAGTTAAGCATCAGAACCGCTCAAGTCTGCAAGACAACTCAACATCCAATCTCTTGCAGACTCGTTTATTTAATAGCCTCTCTGGGCACCCTGATATCTTCTATGCTGAGTCGCCAGTCTTAAATGAGACACATGAGCAGCCCTCAAAACTGAGTCACTCTTTTGGTCAAATTCCAATCTTGGCGGCGGGGGCAACAGTGCAAGCAAAGCTCACTGTCGGCCAACCGGATGACGGGTATGAGCAAGCCGCCGATCGCATGGCAGAGCACGTCATGAGCAGCCCCACACCACCCGCAGTTCAACGTCAGGCAGCGTTAGAAGAGGATGCGCTGCAAGCGAAAGGAGAAACGACTACAACTCAAGCCCCCTCTGATGTAGAGCAGCAGTTGTCTGCCAGTCAGGGAGGTGGAAGCCCCTTGCCAGAGACGGTGCGATCGCAGATGGAACCCAAATTTGGCTTTGATTTTAGCCAGGTGAGAGTGCATACCGATGGAACGGCTGTGCAAATGAGTCGGGAGATCGGGGCGCAGGCATTTACCCATGGCACCGATATCTACTTCAACGCGGGTCACTATAGCCCTAGTTCTCATGCAGGTCAAAAGCTGCTCGCCCATGAATTGACTCACGTTGTGCAACAGTCGGGTGGCAAGTCGATTCAGCGCAAGTTGGATACTTCTAGTAATAGTTTGAAAAGTATTGCGTCTCCGAGCCTGTTTTCGCATACCTATCGTGGCATTTTAAATGCCTTACAACTGTATGAGCGGCTCTATCAACTAGCGCTTGAGGTGAAAAACCCTCTGTACGATTACCAATCTCAATTAATTGGTCAACTGGATATCTTGCAAAACATTTGCATTCGTTGGCTAGAAGACCGCAAGAATGAAGACGATCGCAAAACTGAGAAGCTGCGTCCAGCTTTGGAGAAATTAACCTACAGCGACATTTTGAAGGAGAAACAACTTATTGCAGGTGGTATGAAGTTTGCAGAGAAGGGTGAGAAACTTGAAGGTGGTCAAGTTGGCAATGTAGAAGAACAAAAAGCAAACGGAACAGATACAGCTACAGTCTTTAAAGAAGACCCAACAGAAGCTCTAACTGAGCAAAATGCATCGGCTGCGCTTGAGTCTGGTATTCCTAGTGAAAATAATCGATTGAGTAACCGGGCTGTTGCAACTTCTCTAATGGATGAGCTTTTCAAAACAAACATTATCGTGGATACAAATTTTGCCTCAAAAGGCCCAGGTGGTGACATCCATTCACCCGGCGAAACCTTTGGCATCGGGATGGAAAAAGCATCTGGAAAATCACCTCAAACTATTACGCCTTCTGATATGTCGATGCAACGAGACTTTCAGTGGAATGACCCCGAATTTAGTCGTAAGATGCAGATGAGCCTGGCGACGTTGCAAATTCTAGACATGATCACTGGGCAGGTTGATAGACACCCTGGTAACTATTTCATTGCAAACGGTGCGAATGGTCCAGAGGTCAAGGGCATTGATAATGATTTTGCGTTTGGAGTGAAGGCGAATACACAAGAGTCGATTGGGCAGCAGCGCGGTTTACCCGTCTATCTTGATATTACGGTTGCTCAACAAATTGCTGGCATCGAAGAGAAGCAAATTCGAGATTGTTTGCGTCCGTTGCTGACTCCTCAAGAAATCGACAAGACGGTTGAGCGCTGGAAGAATGCTAAAAAGCATATTGAGAAGCTAGCTGAAGAGAAGCGGTTGATTTCTCCGAATGAGTGGAACGATATCACGGCTCAAGAACAGACAAAGGGAAACAGTTACTTTGGAGTTGCAAAAGCGGCTCACCAGCGTGCTGCCGAGCATGGCTACTTATTGAGCACGAATGAAGTGGGAGCAAACGGGGCTAAGTTGTCTGACAAAGAAGTGGTTGAGCGGCTTGACTCACTCATGCTGACTGAGCTGAATCATCAAGTGATGACCTATCTTGATATTGTGAATGTGCAAAAGCTCGCACAGGATTTAATCGCTTACGATCCTCAAAAAATAAAGCATAGCAGTGTTAAGAAAGCGCTGGAGCTTGACCCAATGAAGGCTGAAAAGGTCGGGTCTAAGCATACGCATCAGCAGGAAAACGATGATTTGAAGAAAATTGTGAACGTTGCCAAAGCCGATCAAGCGACGGCAGAAGAACTGCAAGCGCTGTCTGAGGTGGCTCAAAAACTAGTGCAGAAAGATCCTGTGCTACAAAACAACGTGTATATCATGAAGCTCAATCAAATGTGGAGTTCGGTAGACAAGTCGGCTCTGCAAAATGACCAACCCGTTGCGATCGCCCAGCAGTAAGGGCATAAACCAACAGCGGAGTGAGGCGGTGAGGGTGAGAGGTTGATCAGCTAAAAAAAGAGGGGGCGTTTGTGAACGGTAACCCGGACAAACGCCTCCCAACTGAGAGTCATATTTGATTAGAGTCAGTGACGGCTTAGAGCGGTAGTAACCCAACCAAGGTTTGAAAATTGTCAGCGAGCGCTGTTACCACTTGATGCGTGAAAGGTAAACTATCAACTGCCATGCCAGCGCACAGCAACATCAGGTAGAAAATTGAGTACTTAAACAGCGATCGCGCCACTTGTAAGTCAGACGGAGATTGCATCAACTGCCACGCTTTTTGAACGAAGATGCCACCCAATAACAGGGCGATCGCGGCGTAAACTGCGCCTAGCGTATGCAGTGGGTAAACCAGCAACAACGTCACGGGGATCAAGAGTAAGGTGTAGTAAAAAATTTGTTTGGCAGTTGGTTCATTGCCATGCACAACAGGTAGCATGGGCACCCCAACCTGGGCGTAATCTTCGCGAATCAAGACCGCTAAAGCCCAGAAGTGAGGTGGAGTCCACAAAAAGATGATGGCAAATAAGACCCAAGCCGCCCAGCTTAAGTCGCCGGTAACAGCCGCCCAACCCACCAGTGGCGGAATCGCCCCCGCCGCGCCACCAATCACAATATTTTGGGTGGTGTGGCGTTTGAGCCAATGGGTGTAGACCAGCACATAAAAGACAATGCCTAGCATTGACAGAGTCGCAGCTAACAGGTTGGCAAACACTGTGAGCAACACAAATGAAGTGGTCGCTAGAGTCACAGCAAAAATGAGCGCATCTCGCGGTTGAATTCGTCCAGAGGGCAAGGGACGATGACGCGTGCGCTCCATAATGTAGTCGATGTCGCGGTCATACAAACAGTTAATGGTGTTCGCTGCGCCCGAAGCAAAAGCCCCACCAATAAGTGTGACCAATAGCAGAACCGGGTCTACCTGACCTTCGGCAGCAATCCACATACCCCCTGCCGTAGTGATCAAAAGCAGCAGAATAATCCGGGGCTTGGTTAACTGATAGTAGCTCTGAACGACTTGTAGAAAAGTTTCGTTGCGACGGGGAGGCGTGAGAATCGTTTCTTGCATTCGTTTGTTTTCCGAAAAGCAACAGGATTAATAAACAGGGCGATCGCCCAAACAGACAGGCAACTCAGAAGCGCCACTAAGCAGGCTGCTCACCTGTGTTAGATGGGCGTTCTGCAGGGGTTGAGCGGCGATCAGCCAGACGAACGGGGGCATCCCGCAGAGATAACACGGTGAATGCAACGAGAGCGCCCAACAGACTAGCGCCAACGGCCTGATGCGCAACGGTTAATGGCTCAATCTGTAAGTGCAGCTTAAAGGTGGCAACTCCCAGCAAAATTTGCAATACGACTAAACCGCCTGCAAAATTTGCTAAGCGACGCAGCGCAGGGTGCAACGCAGGTGTGCGCCAAGCCAAAACGAGCGTGGTCAATGTTGCCAGCGTCGCCGGGACAACGCCAATTAAGTGGCTATTCATCACGGTGCAAAGTTTGGCACCTGCAAGGCATTGGTGTAAGGCCCAGCGCGAGGCCACCAGCGCACCCAAAATGCTTTGAGCGTAGATCAAGACAGCCGCCGCTAGCGAAACCCAGCGCAACTTACCGACACTGCCCATCCCCTGGTGGGGAATTAAGCAACATCCGATCGCGATCAACGTTGAAAAGAACAGTAAGCCAGTGCCGAGGTGGGCTGTCACGATGTCAAAGCGAAGGAGTTGGGTAACGGTCAGCCCACCTAAAATGCCTTGCACAATTACCAGACTCAAGGCTCCTAGAGCGGCCCAGGGCAACCAGTTGGGCACCGAGCGGCGATACCACCATGACGCGGCGACCAGGGCGATCACCAACAGCCCCATTGATGAGGCGATCAGGCGATGAAACCATTCTAAAAAGACTTGTAGATTCATCTGCTGACTGGGCAAGACTGAACCGTAGCAGAGTGGCCAGTCAGGGCATGCCAGACCCGCATTCATGACACGAGTTGCACTCCCTAAAGCCATTAAAAATAAGGTTAGCCCTGCCATCGCAAAGACGTAACGACGAATCCAGATTTGAGGGCGTGAGGCGATCGTGGTTGGAGTAAAGGCAATGTCAGCCATCCGTTTACCTGTCAAATTGTCGATGTTAAACACTCTGGGATGTAGGTTGTGGTGAGCGTTCACTCTCAACCTAACACCGAATTTTCTTAACGAACCTTTACATTTAATAATGTTTTGATTGCGACTCGTTAACTACCTAACTTATAAGGGAGACCCAGAAAATTTCTCCTTCCTTTAGGAATTTCTTTTGATTAGCTCTAGCGCGCAGTATTCGAGATTGCAAAATTAAAATTTCAAAATCAAATTTTGGTAGTTACAACACATCATTTTTCATTGGCAACAAGTTGAATAAGCTTTTGTAACTACCATTAACGCATTCGGGTTAAGTCAGCTTTGCCTCTCAGGTATAGTCTTTTAGCCTTTCTTTGACTGACTTATGGCAGATGACTCAGGCCAAATTCTAGATTCGAAAATATTAAGAAAACCTTGAGAAATCCCAAAATCTATTGGTTTATATTGCCGGGTTACTGTGAGGCTGATCTACCTTGAAAGGGAAGTCATCTAATTGTGATTTCGGTTATTTCTCTTGTAACGCTGCTCAACCTTAATTTAGAAGGATTCAAAGCAATTTGCCGTGAATATTCCAAGCTCTATTCTTACGATGTTGGTCGGCATTGGTCTAACGTTGGTTAGCCTCTGGTACGGTCAAAATCATGGCTTAATGCCCGCCGAAGCATCGGTCGAAGCTCCCATTATTGATGGTCTGTTTAATTTGATGCTGACTATTGGTACGGGGTTGTTTTTGCTTGTGCAAGGGGTGATCGTTGTTTCCATTATTCGGTTTCGTCGTCGCAAAGATGACCTGACCGACGGGCCACCGATCCACGGCAACATTCCACTCGAAATTTTGTGGACAGCGATCCCCGCGGTAATTGTGCTAATGCTTTCGGTCTACAGCTTTGATGTTTATGGTCAAATCGGTGGACTGGGTGGTGGTATGGATCATTCTGTGGCGCACCATTCTGCCGGGCAGCATCAGATGGTCAGTAAGCCAGGTGCCGCGATCGCCGCTCCTTTGACTGAGCCTGTGATGATGGCCGCTGCAGAGCCATCAGGGATCGGGGGCAAAACAGCCCCAGACTCGCCAACCTACAATCCGCCGTCTGCCAATGCTCCCTACGAAATCCAGACGATGGGTTTGCAGTATGCCTGGTTGTTTACCTACCCTGATACGGGTATTGTGAGTGTTGAGTTGCATGTACCCGTTGGGCGTGAAATTGTGCTCAATATCAGCGCTCAGGATGTGATTCACGCGTTTTGGGTGCCCGAATATCGCCTCAAGCAAGATGCTATTCCAGGGCAACAGACGCAGATTCGCTTTACGCCCAAAACGGCGGGTGAATACCCTGTGATTTGTGCGGAGTTGTGTGGCCCCTACCACGGTGCGATGAAAACCAAGGTGATCGCTGAAACACCAGAAGACTTTGCGACCTGGGTGCAAGAGCAAAAGGTTGCTAGTGCCCAAGGGTTAGACCAGGCGATCGCGGCGGTAAACCTGGCTGAGCAAACTCCTGACCAGTTTTTAGAACCCTATGTGCAGCAGTCGTTTGGGGTTGAGCCATCGATGTTGAATCAGCTTCATTCCATGAGTCACGCGGCCCATGCTCACGCCTCTGCTAGCTAGGCTGTTATTCCTTTTTGTCCGCTTCTAGCCAGAAATAAGCATCTTATGACCACCCAAGCCCCAATTCAAGAAACTTCGGCTGTGCCACAGCATCCGCCTGGCGGCAACAACTGGCGCACCTACTTTAGCTTTAGTACCGATCACAAGGTGATTGGCATTCAATACTTAGTGACGACGTTCATCTTCTATTTGATTGGTGGCGCTCTCGCGACGGCTGTTCGTACCGAGTTAGCCACCCCAGAAGTAGACTTTGTGAGCCGTGAGGTCTACAACAGTCTATTTACAGTCCACGCGACGGTGATGATCTTTTTGTGGATTGTGCCTGCCGGAACGGGTGCCTTTGGCAATTACCTGATTCCCTTGATGATTGGCGCGCGTGACATGGCGTTTCCTAAACTCAACGCGATCGCCTTTTGGATGATTCCCCCCGCTGGTGTGCTGCTGCTGCTCAGCTTTATCTGGGGTGCCCCTGCCGCCGGTTGGACTTCCTATCCCCCCCTGAGCATTGTCACTAACCGCATCGGTGAAGTCATCTGGATTCTCAGCGTCCTGATTTTAGGGACTTCCTCAATTCTCGGTGCAGTCAACTTTTTGACCACGCTGATCAAAATGCGGATGCCGGGTATGGGCTTCAACCAGATGCCGCTCTTTTGCTGGGCGATGTTGGCGGCATCAGCACTGATTTTGCTTTCAACCCCCGTCTTAGCGGGAGCGTTGATCTTGCTGTCGTTTGATATTTTGGCAGGTACGGCCTTCTTTAACCCGACGGGTGGTGGTGACCCAGTTGTGTATCAGCACATGTTCTGGTTTTACTCACACCCAGCGGTTTACATCATGATCTTGCCGGTGTTTGGCATGATCTCAGAGATTTTGCCTGTACATGCGCGCAAGCCGATTTTTGGTTATAAGGCGATCGCCTATTCGAGTTTGGCAATTAGCTTCTTGGGCTTAATTGTGTGGGCGCACCACATGTTTACCAGTGGCACCCCTGCCTGGCTGCGGATGTTCTTTATGATCGCCACGATGGTGATTGCTGTTCCCACGGGGATCAAGGTGTTTAGTTGGTTGGCAACGATTTGGGGCGGCAAAATTAGCCTCAATAGTGCCATGCTGTTTGCGATGGGCTTTGTCTCGATGTTCGTCATCGGTGGGATCAGCGGTGTAATGGTTGCGGCTGTCCCCTTTGACATCCACGTGCATGACACCTACTTCATCGTTGCGCACTTACATTACGTTCTCTTTGGTGGGAGTGTGTTTGGCCTCTACGCAGGGATTTATCACTGGTTCCCGAAAATGACGGGCCGCATGATGAATGAGACTCTGGGACGGGCGCACTTTATCTTGACCTTGGTTGGTTTTAACCTCGCGTTTATGCCAATGCACAAGCTGGGTCTAGAAGGGATGAACCGCCGGATTGCCGAATATGACCCTAAATTTGCAGCGCTTAACCTAGTCTGCACGATTGGCAGTTATATCCTTGCTGTTTCGACCTTGCCGTTTATTGTGAATGCCGCGTGGAGCTGGATGTCTGGCCCCAAAGCGGGTGACAACCCCTGGCGAGCACTCACATTGGAGTGGCAAACCAGTTCGCCGCCGCCCGTCGAAAACTTTGAAGGTGAGCCAGTGCTGATCACTGACCCCTACGGGTATGGGATGAACAACGGACAAACGCTGACAGAAGTGGAACCCGCTCCGGTTTCATAACAAGGCGACGTTGGGCGATCGCTGGGGCAATCACGCCACTAGACCGCGATCGCTCGGCGTTCCTCCTTAATTGAGCTGAATCTTTGCCCAGTTACTTACCAACAGACTTCATGACTGACTCGACACTTGACCCTACAAAGGTTGCTCTCAACTACCACTCTGGTGAAGTTGAGGCCCATGCTCACGGACATGGCGAGCATCCCGACCATCGCATCTTCGGTGTGATTGTCTTTCTGATTGCAGAAGCAATGATTTTCTTGGGCTTGTTTGTGGCTTATCTGACGTTTCGGGCAGTGGCCCCGACCTGGCCCCCCGAAGGCACCCCTGAGCGTGAACTGCTCCTACCAGGGATTAACACCATCATTCTGATCGCCAGTAGTTTTGTGATTCACAAGGCTGAACCCGCCATTAAGAATAATGATGTAAAGGGGATGCAGAAATGGTTTGCGATTACCGCAGCGATGGGTGCTGTGTTCTTAGTTGGGCAGCTGGTTGAGTACTTTAACCTTGAGTTTGGGTTAAGAACAAACCTCTACGCCAGTACCTTTTATGTGTTGACGGGCTTTCACGGTTTGCACGTCTGCTTTGGGTTAATCCTGATTTTGGCGGTGCTATGGCGATCGCTCAAGTCCAACCACTACAGCAACACCTCGCACTTTGGCGTTGAAGCGGCTGAGATTTACTGGCACTTCGTTGATGTCGTGTGGATTGTGCTGTTCCTCTTGCTGTATATCCTTTAGTTCGCTGGCTCTGTTGCATCTGTGTAATCTTGGCAGGGTTTACCTGTCAGTTCAGAAGGTCAAGGTAAACCCGTTTCATTAACCATTTGCAAAACGCTGTTATACAAAGGCTCTGCAATCCAAAATCCAGCTTCATTGATCAACGCATCCAACAAAGGTTTGACCTCAACGATCAAACCTTTACTTTTTACTTCAACCAAAATTCCCAGTGTACCTGTGCAACGAAGGTTGAACCGATTTGCGACTAGCCGACCTCGACGTTCATCAATCAAAACTTGATCAGCTTGAATTTCTACCGCTAAAGCGATCGCCTCAGCTTCTCCGATATCCAGTTCGTTGTTCAATGCTTTAACAAGGATGAGATCGCTAACGGCAAGAGTTTGAATCCAATCACAGGTTTGTACTTCGGTCGCACCTGCAACAGGAAAATTTGGGTCAGTGAGTTCTCGATAAACAGCTTCAGGAATGAGAACGGTTCCGTAAAGTTGATGCAGGAGATGGAGATGATTGATTGCAGCGAGGTTGTTGATAGGTGATGTGTCGCTGACGAGAATCACAATCTGCCCAACTCCCGCAGGGTTTGAAGATCCTGTTCAAATTCTTCCATCCCATAGTGTATTGGAATATGGCGGCTAGCAAGAAGATGTTGAAAGGCCACACGGTGCATTCCTGCAAATCGGCTGGCTTGAGCAAGGGTAAGCTTTTCGCGTTGAAAAAGCATGACAGCAATTTCTTGACGCATTTCAGCCTCAGTCATGCGAGTTGCAGTTAAGATTTCGTCAGGGACAACAACACTCATGGCTAAACTCCTGGCTACCTCTCCTATTCTAAGGAATGAGAATTAAATAATATCAATACTTTGTTGAACCGAAGTTAGCGTAGCCATGCTGTAGGGTATTGCCGAAAGGCTATAAGACCTTCGCCCATCACAGCAAGATAACATCTCCTGAGCGGCTAAGTTGCTTGGCCTGTTAATGTTTTGTTTAAGGCCAATTTGAAACGATCGCCCTGTGAAACAAGCATCAATTCGCGTCGTGGTGCGTGGCGTTATTTTAGTCAAGGGGTTTGTGTTAGTTGCCCAGTGCAAGGGAGCTACCAGCACGTTTTTGCCGGGTGGGCATGTTGAGTTTGGCGAAAGCCTACCGCGTGCCCTGGCTCGCGAAGTGCTGGAGGAGATAGGGCTTTACGTTCGGGTGACTTACTACCTGGGTGCTATTGAACATGCTTGGTTCGAAGCCGATCGCCAACGACACCAAATCAACCATGTTTTTGCGGCTTCGCTGCCTGAAATTGAAGTTCCGCTATCGCTTGACTCTCGTGAAGATCATCTCCAGTTTTTTTGGGTGCAACCGACTGATTTGGCTCAGCATAACCTACTGCCAATACCGATGGGGCAGTTAGTAAAACAGTATGTGATGGGCGATCGCACTCCCTTTTTTGCCTCGACGCTTTAAACAGGCTGGGCTTCTAAAGCTGGAATCTCAAGGAACTCGCGAATAATTTTGAGGTAGGTCGGCGCATCTTCTAGCATGGGGAAGTGGGCGGTGTTGGGCATCTCAACGTAGGTAACGCGATCGCTCAACGCAGCGGCTTGTTCTCCCATCCGCGCGGGAATGATGATGTCGTACTGTCCCGCAACTAACAGCGTTGGCACAGTAATTTGGGCATACTCTTGCGGCATCACCTCGGTGGCTCGTTTGCTGACACAGGTGAAAATAGTGCCCAATGCGGCATCGTAATCAGCCATCAAAAAGTCATTTAAGAAAGATCGACTAATTGCGCCCGATAGCGGTTTGTGAAGGAAACGCTGCATAAACAGCCGATCCATCAAGGGCAAACCGTAGAGCCAGCGAGGACGAAATTTGACGACGTAGCCCCCAAACTTATAAAACGCGTTGAAGGATTTTTCGTCGTACTCAAAGATGCCATTGCAGGTGAGAATGGCTCGCTCTACCCGATCGCGGTAACGGTTGAGAAAGAAAACGGCGATCGAAGCACCTGCCGAATGAGCATTCAAGTAAATTTTGGGAATACTGAGAGCGTCTAGTAAGAGCGCCAAATCATCCGCATAGGTTTCTAACTCATAGCTACAACCAACAGCATCAGTGATTTCGGGGGGCTTGTTTGAGCGACCAAACCCACGTAAATCGTAGAGCAAACAATCAAAGGAGTCAGCGATCGCGCGGGCGGTGCTTTCCCAATAGCGGGCAGAGCCGCCCCATCCGTGAATAAAGACCATCACAGGTTTCCCTGTCGGCTCTGATGTGCCTGTTTCTGTAATCCACTCGTAGTGGTGACTATAGCCGTTGATTGATAGATAAGCCATTCAGCATTCGTAAGCAAAACCACACGTTTCCATGATGACAGCATCACGGGCTGTCGCTCAAGCAAACTAAGAAAATAATGCGCTGGTTTGTTGAAGAACGCAATGAATCAATGGAAGTTAGGAGAACATTAGTCTGGGCATTTGACAGCGTCAAATTCGCCCAACCGCGCTCCACGTTGTTCAAGATTTTTGGCCTACTGGTGCGCATCAATTCATTTACTTATTTTGCCCCTAGTTGCCATGTTTGACCCCCTTAGCGCCCTGTTTAGCTCAGATTCGTTTATTCCTCACGGACATTGTTATCTGTGGTTGCCTCAGCTCGTTTGGCTACATCTCCTTTCGGATATGTTGATCTGTCTGGCCTACTATTCGATTCCGTTAACGTTATTCGAGTTTGTACGGAAGCGAGAAGACCTCCCCTTCAACTGGATTTTTCTGTTATTTGCCACGTTTATTACAGCTTGCGGCACGACCCATCTGCTCTCTGTCTGGACGCTCTGGCACCCGACTTACTGGCTTTCAGGCGCGGCGAAAGCATTAACAGCCCTCGTCTCGATTGGGACGGCGATCGCGTTGATTCGACTAATGCCAAAAGCGCTGGCGATTCCAAGTCAGGCTCAGCTTGAGCGAGCCAACAACGAGCTAAAAAAGGAAATTGAGCAACGCCACCGCGCTCAAACTCAATTAGAGTTACAAGCCATCATCACTAAAACGATTGCCGAAGGCAGCAATTCTCAGTATGGCAAAAGGCTGTTCAAGTCCTGAAAATGCCTGTATTGTAAGGACATCTGAGAGAGCCAAGAGAGCCAGAACGGTTGAGCGAACGGGGGTTATTTGACACTATCGTCGGTTCTTTTCGCCAGCGA
>DVDV01000175.1 GCA_015296075.1 Leptolyngbyaceae cyanobacterium M33_DOE_097
CAGTATGGCATGAGCGTATGGGCTGATTGGGTGCTCCGCTTGATTGCCCTCAAACCTCATAAACGGCTTTATTTTCAGCGTGGGTTTCGTGCCCTATCCCTCTTCCAGCAAGCTCTCTAGCCATGTTGTCACCCGTTAAGGGTTTCGGCAGACACGAAAAAGCAGTACAATTGGCCTGTTCTGACTCGACGACAGCCACCATGCGGCGAGATTCCATCTTCTTTCGGCTCTTTCAGCAGTCGCCCCAATTGCTGTTTGACCTCTTACCCACCGCTCCCGCCAATGCCGCTGCGTATCGCTTTGATTCGGTAGCAGTGAAAGAACCCCGCTTTGAAATCGATGGCGTATTTCTCCCACCCGATGACGACCCCACAGGCACCGTCTTTTTTGTCGAAGTTCAATTTCAAAAGGATGAACGGCTCTGTGAACGCTTATTTGGTGAGGCGTTCCTCTATTTCTACCGCAATCGCGAGCGCTTTGCCGATTGGCAAGCCGTCATCCTCTATCCCTCCCGCACTCTGGAGCAACCCAATGTGTATCCCTACCGCGCCCTCCTAACCAGTGACCAGGTGCATTGCATTTATCTCGATGAAGTCGGGGACATTCGCCAGGTGCCCCTCGGCGTGGCCTTGATGCTCCTCACCACGGTAGAGGAGTCCCAAGCGCCCGAAGCCGCTCGTTTCCTCTTAGCTCGCGCTCAGCAAGAGGCAATTGAAACGCGGCGTGGCATCATAGAGATGATTACCACCATCATCGTTTACAAGTTTGGGCAGTTGAGTTGTCTAGAGGTCGAAACTATGCTCGGATTACGCTTACAAGAAACGCGCGTCTATCAAGAAGCCCAAACCGATGAAGCCCTCCGTTTGGTCATCCGGCTACTGACTCGGCAACTCAAACAAGACCTACCGGAACCCATCCAAACCCAAATTCAGGCATTGCCGCTCCCCTTACTCGAATCACTGGGGGAAGCACTCCTCGATTTTCGTCAACTCTCCGATTTACACGACTGGCTTCAGCACCACTCCCCTCAACCCTAAGTCGCAACACCTCTGTAAAACCTGCACGGGTTGCAACTCATTGACGTACCACATGATCCACCCACTCGGTCGCAACATTTCTTGAAAGCGGCGATCTCAAAAGACATTGCCAGTATTTCCGCGTCAGGGCAGCGATCTCGCACTTGATTACAAGAGCGTTTCCTAAGGCTCACAACATGTGCAACTGCTAAAATTAACGCATCATCTGATTGAACAGTTCTACATCCATTCGGTTATGTCCATTGCGATTACTGAAGCGATTACAACGTTGGCTGAAGCAGAACAACAATTTAAGCTATCGCGCACAGAAAATGAGGCATTTTTCCTAGAATGGCAAACTCAGTTGCCGGAACTTTCTGATGCTGAACGATTAACTCTGGATGAGTTGCGGCGGCGATACCTCTATCAGCGATCTCAAGGACAGTTACTAGAAGGCACCGTCACATTATTGCTGGCCTCGCCCCTGTTGGCAGTCGCAGGTTTCTATGATCCACCCTTTCGGGTACGGGCAGAAGAATCAGTGCAATTGACACTAGACGATGGAGAAACGGTATTGCAAGGGCGAGTTGATGTGTTGGTACTGCTCAATCAGTTTTGGGTTGTGGTTCTGGAGTCTAAGAAAACGGCTTTATCGGTTTGGACAGCATTGCCCCAAACATTGGCGTATTTAATGACAAACCCTCAAATAGAGCGACCTAGTTTCGGCATGGTGACCAATGGGGATGAGATTCTGTTTGTCAAATTGGTACAGCAGGAGCATCGGCTATATGGGGTATCACGGGTGTTTGCCCCCTTTGCGTCTGCTCAAGAACTCCGCACTGCACTGCAAATCTTAAAGCAAATGGGTCGGGTAATTGGAGAAGGAGTGAGGTAGTTTCAACTCAGATACTGAAAGTAGTGCAAGAAGGATTGTAGCAATTAGAACATGCTATTTGCATAATTTACACTTTCTGAGCGGTATCAACGGCAATTTGTTGCGCTTGAGCTTCAAGTGCCCATTTTCTCGCTTCTAATTCGATACGACGTTTCTGATATTCCTTCAACGGCTCCACTTCTGCCAAGCAAAAGAACAGCAAAGCTCCAATATTGACTTGAAATACTTTAAGAAAACGCAAGCAGATCACAGCCCAGCAAACTGAAATGGCTTTGCTTCCTTAAATGCAGAGAGCGTATTACCCGCATAGACTGCATTGTTTGCCAAGTTTAACATTTTTGTGGGTGCACCCTCCCTGAAATCAGCACCCTTTAAATCGACCCAAAATGTATTGGGTGTCACCGCCGTCTCAAAATAGTAGACCCGATTCTTTTGGTCAGCCACTACCCGCCATTGTGTTGTAGATAGGTTAGGAAAGCCTTCAATTGAAACACCATAGGGCACCGAGACATTTCGAACCAGGCTCAAAACTGAGGCAACAGCAATTCGGGTGTTATCCGTTTGAGGGAGTGCTGTGAGATAATACTGTGCGCGTACAAAGCGATCCGTTGCCCTGTTCGTCCCAGGCAAGAAAACCTTTCCAGGCACTTCTTCCCAGTAGCGATTGATCGCAAGTTGATCTTCAAATACAGGCTCGTTCGTCATCACCGTGTAGGAGGGATCATGATGAATGACCAACTTGCCATTCACGTATTCGAGAATGGCATTGTCACCTGTGGCATCTGACATCGATAAATGCACCGTGGTAAATTTGTCTGTCCCTGGAATATAGTCTGTAACAACAACAAATTCCTCCTTACGTAAAGCCTCCACTGCCTCCGCAACAGTCGCGAAGTTATCGAGTACATACTGGACCCAAGCTGCCACAGTCAAACCCTTTTGACGACCATTCTTATCGAATGGCGGGAATTTTGACCCTCCAAGCCAAAGGATATTTGCGACAAGCCCCTTCTCATTCATCCCGTCAGAAGTGGCTATATCCCAGGAACTCGCGATGACGCTGCCATAGCGAGATTTCCACTGAATCGAGTTTGGTCCGACTTCGCCATTGCGCTGAATACCGCGTGGAAAAATCCAAAGATTCGCTGGTATATCAAGACTAAAATCCATACTTCGTCCTGTCAGCACAGTTTGATTGGGGCCTTTATAGACGACCCGAGTACAAGCGATCGCTGCAAGCGGGTTCAGTAAAATACTTGCTATCAATCCAAACACACAGGTGGATAGAATGAACTTCATTTCTCAACTCCTTTTAACCGTTGTTTAAGCGACTTAATCCATTTAATCGAAAATTTAAGGCTCACCAGTGATTGTCGCTTCAGAAGCGTTAACTTATTCCTGCATCCCTTCGTAGAGCAACCGAGCAAACAGGCGTGCCCCATCATCTGTCTTCAACTGAGCATAGGCGGGTGGCTCAGAGACTCCAACGGCTCGTAAATCAGACAACAACTCTGGGTGGAATTGACACGTGAACGATCGCCGCACCTGTTTACTTTCAAAATCTCGATAAATGATGCAGGTGGCCGAACATTCCGTCACAATTTCATCACCAATGGTTGTAGAGCAAAGAATCTCGACCGCATCCGGCAGTTTCAGTAACCACGACAACTGACTAGCCGCTAAAACGGAGCGATGCGGAATCATCGCATCATGTAATAAACGGTAAGCCCAATTTGCAAATAAAATCGCTTCCTGATTCACCTCATCGGAGTGAAACATGGCAATGTTGACTTCTCGCTCATACTCAATCGCCGTATCAATCACACCCTCATACTGATCGGCCGTAATATCATGGGCATCAATCAAGTCTTGATGAATACCAAGTGCTTCTCCATTGGGAGATTGATAATGATGTAACTGCCGATCACCGACTTCCGAATATTCATTTGGACCCACTGCAAATTCCGGATCATCCCACCCTTCAATCACATGGTCATTGCGCTTCTTAATTTTGAGGGAACAACCCATCGACTCAATGCGCTGACACACCCGTTTTAGCGATCGCATCATTCTACCGTCTCGATCTCTGGGAAGTGCATCTAAACTTAGGACTTGCCGCACAGCTCGTTTAATCAAGTTGATGTGGCCCTGAGCTGCAAGTTGATGCCCTAAACAAATGAATAAAGCCAACGCACTAGTGGGCGATCGGGAAATTAACAACCTTTCGATTAAAGAATGAAGGTCATCGAGTGAACAGTTTGACCCATTGAATGTTGAAGCATCTCGAACAGACGGATTACCACCTTCTACAACGACGGCTAACCCGGATGTAATTAAAGGCACGACAACGTCTGGGTCAAGCAGGCCAGACGACCATACCGGAAATAAAATCGAATCACAATCGGCAATTTTTTGAGCAATGTAGGCAACGTTAAGTGATGCTCGTACCTCTTCCCCCAACGGATTGTGCCCCACATGCTGCCAAGGTTCAATAATCGCAATAGCATTACGAAACAAGACTGGATGGTGCATCAAAAACTCGAGTTCGACGTTGGAACTGATTACCTTCTCCAATGGTCTACCTTTGCCCCAGTCAAATTTAGGATTCTCAGTTAGAAGTGAATCATCAGGTAAAGGGTCAGGCGAGTGGCGATCAGCAAGAAACTCACCAATTAGCACGTGTACTGATTCGAAATCAGAATTTCCTTCGCTTAAGTAGCCCGGACGTAATCGCCAATTAAAAGTTGGTTGAAAAGGATGATCTTCTACTGATTTATCCACTGTCTATGTCCTTTTATTCCAATCAACTAAGCAGGTTCTTGTAAATCTTGCCATCTTTCATAACCACAACGAAGTTCTTAGCTGGATCCTCGATCAGCTTGATATTATCCAGTGGGTTACCGTCTACTAGCACCAAGTCAGCCAGTGCTCCATTTTCGATGACCCCTAACTTTCCAGGATAAGGGTTGCGTGGCCCCGACAGCGCTAACAGTTCAGCATTCACGCTCGTGGCCATCCTTAGCACTTCAGCAGGCGTGTACCAGCGCACTAATTTCGCCAGTTTCGCCCCCTGGCGAGCAGCTCCTTTAGGGCTATACAAATTATCCGTGCCCCAAGCGGTCTTGAGTTTGTACTTCTTCGCTAGCTTAAAGGCAAGGTCGGTGCCCTGAGACACTAACAGTTGTTTAGCGCGACTTTCGGAGCCCTCTGGGTAGGGATTGCGATCCTCATCATCAAGGAACGGCTGAATGCTGAGCCAAGTACTTTCTTTAGCCATTAGTTGAGCAGTTTCCTCATCCATTAGCTGACCATGCTCAATGCACTTCACTCCGGCTCGGATTGCTATCTGAATAGCAGTTGGGGTGTAAGCATGGACAGTCACGTAGGTATTCCAATTTGCGGCAGCGTCAACGGCGGCTTTAAACTCCGCTTCGGTATACTGGCTAACATCGATTGGGTCATAGGCTGAAGCAACGCCCCCACCGGCGGCTAACTTAATCTGACTGGCGCCCTTCATTAATTGCTCGCGAGTACGGCGGAGTACCTCCGGGACTCCATCCGCGACCGCTCCTACGCCATATTTTTCTGCCGGACTAAGTGGAGATGAAGGAGTTGCGGGAAGATCTTTGGTAGAACGGAAATCTCCATGTCCTGACGTTTGCGAAATCATAGCTCCCGAGGGCCAAATACGCGGTCCCACGACTTTGCCACTATCGATCGCTTTCTTTAAATCAAACGCCGGGCCTGCCACATCCCGAACGCTTGTAAACCCACGCAGTAACATTTCTGTGGCGCTGACTGAGACATCTTGAAACAGCGTTTGAGGCGTCGCATCAGGCGCAAAGAGTTTCTCCTGGGGAATCGCTCCCATAAACATATGAACATGAGCATCAATCAGCCCCGGCATCAGCACCCGCCCCTTGCCGTTAATCCGGGTAAGACTACTGTCTGCTGGCGTAGAAATCGTACTAGTGGAAATGGCTTGAATCTTGTTGCCAACAATCAACACGTTGGAAGAAGCAGAAAGTTGGTCAGAAATACCATCAAAGATCCGCACATTCTCAAATAAAGTGTTGATAGGCTTCTGATTTGGAACGTCAGCAGGCGACTGGCTCTGTGCAAATCCCATTGGGACGATCAACCCTACCAGCGTTAGCATTAAAGCTCCCAAGATGATTCGATACCGCAATTGCATACACATTTCCTAAAAAGCAGTGACCACATAAACCGAACACCAACTCTCGTTTTAGGAACAAGCGTAAAGTGATTCGACTTTTAGATTCCAATCGCAGAGTAAGCTCATTTCGACTACTCCAAACGCTAGTAGTATTAACTTTTCAGCCATTGCCTAAGGGAGAAATGACGGAAGAGTCTCATTCTAATTCCTCATACAATTTCGTTGGCTTGACCCGATGAAAGAGGTACACTGCGGAGAGCAGATGCTGGAGGTTGTTTTGCTTTACTAATCGCTGCAGACAAAGAACTTGACCCTAGCAACAGTAACGGTTGAACGACAACCCTCGTACTATATTGAGATAAGGTATGTAGAACAACTGGCGTACAGCACGGACAAAGCAGTGATTCGATGAAAGCCATCCGTTTTTAAGCAAGAACTCGGCAGCACTGAACAATCATTTTATAGGTCTACAAATAAAAAACACAGTTAAGATTTCAAACAATCGCCTCATTCAAAAACAATGCATCGTTCGGCAGGAAAGCGTAAGTAAGCTCTAGTTCTACCTGGCTCCATCGAAATTTAGGAATACTCGGACAAATTTAGGTGAACATCAGTTAAAAGCGAAACAACACAGCAAGCTGTACCCCATTTTGACGCAAATCAACTTTGGCTCGTCTAAGTCCTTCCCCATCCTCAAAACTGAAACCGTTAAAGCGGTAGCCCAATTCTAGTGCCGTACTGGAAGAGAAATTGTACTGGGCTGAAACGATTACATTCCATGTTAAGTTTTGGTCCGCACTGATATTAAATCCAGATACATCACCCCAGATGTTAAATGCCCAGCGTTCAGATAGAGCCAGTTCAATTTGAGCACCTAGTAAAGGCTCAACGCTGGTTCGATTAAAGCGAAAATCTTGGTCTACTGGCAGAGTAATCGGTAGGGGAAGATTGCCGACCGGAATATTATTGAGACGGACGTCATCCACTTCTAGTTTCTGACGCAAAATATTAATCCGCAATCCTAGAAACGGAGACACAAGCAAACGAGGAAAGGGATTTGGCGCAGTGGGATCCCCTAGTTTAGTATTGACCGCGCGATAGGATGCAGCCAAATCAATCACCCCCTGACGGATAGATAGACTTGCGTCCGCACTTGCCCGGACAGGGATAGGGATACTCGCTCCGACACCTGGCAGAGTCCCTGCCGGAAAGGTCACACCTAAATTGCCGCTGTTTTTAGCCGAGACATAAAAGCCATTCAAAATCAACCCAAACCTACCTTTTTGGGCTTCTACAAAAACACCCGCATCGAAGGCTCGGTCAAAATCCAAAATATCGCTTAAGCCCAAATCAATGGAAGCCGAACGCCCGGCCACTGTGGCATCTAATTTAACCCGAAAAGGCACAAAAATATACGGTTTGGCGGATACTTGCCAATCATTCGGCGGTGCAGCTTGAGTAACGGGTTCAGGCGGCTCAGGAATAGGTTCAGTTGATTCAGTGGCGGGTTCGGCGGATTCACTGGCGGGTTCAGCAACTTGAGGGTTCGGTGCGCCCGACTGCGCGAGCGCATTGAGCGAGAAAGGGATTTCTAGCAACGCGGAAGTGTGAGTTTCTGCGGCCAGATTTGTATCAGATTGAGGTAATAAACCAGCTGCGTGCTTCACAATGCTACCAGAGCGGGGGGATTCTAGATTGCGTGAAGAAGAGGTCTCAGAAGCAGCATCGTTATGAAAGACAGACGATAACTCTGCGTGAACAGGGACTGTCGTAAACGCGATCGCGTTCACAAGCAGACCAATACCGACTTGAAACGGCGTCGGTCTCAATGGTCTCAACAGAAATGAACTAAAATCACGCAAAGCATAGTTGGTTTGTTTAGGCTGGTCATTATTTTTTAGTCTCATGTTTAGTCTTATATTTAACTCACACCATTTCTCAAATGAATCGCGCAAATCTAAACTGTATCTACTTGGTTTATCTGAAGATTAAGGCGAACTTTCGGTTCATCAAAACTTTCGACTATTTTGTTAATGTTCTAGAAGCTACTATTTAAAGTTTGAAAAACGTTGTCACTGATGAAACAATAAAACATAAGTTTAAATCTTACTCCCGTAGAATAAACTTATTGAGCAACCAGTGAAAGCTTCGCTGTGAGTCTTTCACAGCGGTTCTTATCAAAATCACTGGAATCTCCACAAGTAAAACTTATGGAGATTTCTATCCTTATTTCCAAGCGACTCTATTGCTTTCTTCGTAGAAAACCTGATAGCTTTAATGCCGTAGAAAGCTAGATTGAAGTAATTGCAGAGCTTCATCCAGCAGATTGCAAACCTTTAAGAGTTAAGCTTTAAATGCATATCAGAAAGATCGCAGCAGCTTGTTTGGCCGGTTGCGCAGGGGCTATCTTTTCAATCAGTGCGGCACTTGCTCAGCTGTATACCGTTACCAGTAATGATCTAAATGTTCGTCGTGGTCCTGGAACAAACTTTCCAATCACTTATGTACTGAAGAAAGGCGATCGAGTTGAGGTAACGCGACGTCAAGGCGATTGGGCATTTATCGTTGGTGAACGGGGCGGGGAAGGCTGGGTCTTTGCTCGCTACCTCAAAGCTGAAAAGCCAACTCCGCCCACAGGTGGAACGAACACGAATGAAATCTTCAAATCGACAGGCACGATTAACAATGCTCGTTACAGTGGGCGTGGGGATGCCCAGATGGTGATTGTACGACCCAGCAACAATCAAGCATCAATGAGTCTCACAGCTGGAGGCTTTTCGATTGAATATATCGGTGTTGTTCGCAGCAACTTTGAGGGCACGATTCAACTTCAGGTCAATCAGTTCCGGTCTTCAGAAATGGGCTATCGTACAGTGCCAGCTTCGGGTAATTGTGATATTCAGGCTAGTGCAGGTGTCATTCGACGTTCTTTTTGCACTGTTACTGGCAGTGGCATTGATCATGGACGCAGCAACTTTACGGCTCGCTGAGAAGACAACCCAAACGAAATTTGACTAAACAGGTTGCAATGTAAAGTGAGGAAATGGCTGTTCTTAGGACAATAAGCACATAGAAGCAAAAAAGGCAAAGTCCTAATTAAAGGCTTTATCTAGCAATGGTTTGGAGAGTTGTTCTCCTGACCATAGAGCATACAGCTTGATGAAAGAAATAACCCTCCTAGTGGGTCATTTATTATGAGCATCGCCTTTCCATGGAAACTGGATCTCTTGGAATTGGAGCAACAGTATACGCCCTATGAACCGCTCAGTTCGTGCCAAAGCCCTCATTTACCTTGGGGAGCTTTCCCGTTGCAACGATTCTCTTACCATCCTCAAGTCATCTTAGGAAGTTCTCTTTAAAGGTCTTCTTTTACAATTAATCTTGTACTATTTTAGGAATCGCTCATCCAGCGAATAAACAAAGCCCTCATATAATTGAGGGCCTTTTCTAATCTTTTCGTGGCAATTCCCTATACAATTGAGACTTCACAGTTAATAAAGCCAAATGATAAATTGTGGCTCTACTCTTAAAGCCCAGAATGCTTGCTTAAGCATCAATTAGGGATTGACATTACTCATTTGCTAATTGCGCAAAATTATTTGCTTATCCACGGTTAAGTTCTAGCTGCTATCTGGCATATCCCTTTCTAGGTAATGACGTACGACCGGACAATACCCACTCAAATTTTTGATGTCATAGGTGTGAAAATGATTATTAGAACAAAACTAGTTGAATTATCAACGCTCGCCGCCGTCGCCTATCGCCAAAAGCTCAAGGATGGTCCAGGGGTGGTTATTCTACGCTATGACACCACACAGCCTGGATTCGCTAGCATCAGTCGTAAAACTGGGGAACCTGTTCCCTCTCCCAATACGAACCTTGAGATATATCCTCTGGAAGCCTTCCAAGAAGCGATAGAGTTAACTGGGGGAATGCCCTATTCCCGTCGGGGGAAAGTGCAACTTAGCGGAGAAGCTCCAGCTGAGACCACAGGCGACATTGAGGAGTTTCTGGCAGAGGATTTCGCAGTTGTGGATAGTGCAGAATACCGAGCGATTGTGGATGCCTATACAAATAAGAAAGGTGACCTCTCCTATGACCTGCTGAACAAAGATTTCATCCAATTTGCCAAGTCCAGCAAAATCGTCTCGGACATGGTAAACAACCAGGTTTCTCTGGATGACCTGCGGGATTACATTATCAAAGTCAAGTTCGAGACATTAACGGGTAGCCCAAATCTCACCCCATCCCAGATGAACTCCATCGTAGAGGTACTAGATGAAGTTAGCCCTCGGTACCTATTTCGAGAACTCAACGACGAACTCAAGAAAATGTTGAGTCAAGCAAAAGCGAAGTTTTAGGGTTAGGAAAGATAAGGTAGTGCCCTGAGTATTGAGGTGGACCCAATCGACTAGACAGAAATCAGAGAAAGCTAAGCTACGAACCTCTTCCTAAGAGCTAAAGCTCTTAAGACTTTTTTAGCATCAATTTACTATGTCTATAAATTTC
>DVDV01000168.1 GCA_015296075.1 Leptolyngbyaceae cyanobacterium M33_DOE_097
AAACATTTGTACTGTAGCCAGAGTGTCTAAAGACTTGTGCACTCAATGTTATAAACGGCAGAATGCGGGTTTCAGCCATTCATAAACGTTAAAACCGGACGTTTTTATGAGAATCATTCTCATATCGAGAATTGCTGATCTCACCTTGCCCTCTTTTTGGAGAGCGGCCAGCGTACTCCAGCCTTCTTCGATATCAGGGTCAGGGTTAGGCCAGTGAATCTGGTAAAGGTCAATCGTTTCGAGCTGCAAGCGACGCAGACTATTTTCCAGCTCATTGCGAATCGAGTCAGCCTTGAGGCTGCGGCCTAAGTTGCCTTGCTCATCCCAAATCAGTGAGCATTTGGTAAAGACATAGGGCTGCTGCGATCGCCCCTTGAGAGCCGCCGCAACTACTTCTTCAGAGTGACCCAACCCGTAGACAGCTGCTGTATCGATCCAGTTAATGCCCAGATCTAACGCCTGCTGAATCGCTGCGATCGAGTCTTTCACATCCTGGTTGCCCCAACCAAACTCCCAATTGCCGCCCCCGATCGCCCAAGCACCATAGCCAACCGGGGTGATGTGCAGGTCAGAATTGCCAAGTTGCCGAGTCTGCATAAGATGTACCTGAATCCACTCGTTACTTCCACCCAACAGCTTAAAGCAGAGAAAGAAAAATAGACCTGACTCTAAAGAGAGGATTTCGATTTTCGCTTCTCTTTTTGCTGCTAAGTCAAATCACTGGTTTAGAAGCATTGAGCGGGTTTGAGTAACTTGGCAGAAATATAGCCTACTTGTCCATTTCGCAGCCGAACTTTGAACCAACCTGCTTGAGGAGCAACGAGCCGGACATTCGTGCCATTAGGAATTGACCGCAAAATTACCCCATTTGGACTGTTGCGAAGATTGACGCGGCGATCGCTCGGATCCATCGCTGTGTAGACGGTCGGATAGAGCAACTTTTTAGAAACGTAGACCACCCGATTTTGATACCGCACTGAAAACCATTCAGCCGTGTCGGGGTAAGGCGGCACATCCGGGTACGTGTCAGCCACCTGCGTCCCATTTGGCACCGCTTGAACAACCGCTCCGTTAGGCGACCGCCGGAGATTTACTGTTCGATCTTTCAGGTCATAAACCTGGTAATCGAGTGGGCAGTCATACTCAAACGAAAGCTGCGCCTTTGCGGGTGGCATCTGGCTGCCTGCCACCAACACAGCAAGCAGCCCTGATGACAACCATTGCCAACTTCTAGGGTTCATAAAATCAATCATTTGAAGAGATGAGCCTAGCTAACTACAGCGTCTCCTCGTGCTTTTCAGCGATCGCCAACCAAAAACTCGCTCGGTTTAGCTGGTGATCGTACCCGTTGTTGGAGAACTGGGGCTGGCGATCGCCTTTACCGGAATCCGACCAGCTTTGTAGGCCAACCGTCCTGCGATTGTCGCCATGCCCATCGCTTGCGCCATCATAGCGGGCTGTTCAGCTTGGGCGATCGCGGTGTTGATTAAGAGGGCATCGGCTCCCAGTTCCATCGCCTGGGTTGCTTCGCTGGGGGCACCAATTCCCGCGTCAACCACCACCGGAATTTTTGCCTCCTCAATAATGATTTGAATGTTGGCGGCATTCTTTAAGCCTTGCCCAGAACCAATCGGAGAACCCAATGGCATGACCGTTGCACAACCCACTTCCTCTAAGCGCTTTGCTAATAGAGGGTCAGCATTGATGTAAGGCAGCACCGCAAACCCTTCTTTAACCAATTGCTCTGCCGCTTCTAGCGTCCCAATCGGGTCAGGCAGCAGATACTTTGAGTCGGGAATCACCTCTAACTTGACAAAGTTGTTGTCTTCTTGGCCCAGCAACTTCGCCATCTCACGCCCCAATCGTGCCACCCGAATTGCATCCTCAGCCGTCTTGCAACCTGCGGTATTGGGCAGCATCCAAATTTTTGTCCAATCCAGTGCTTCGGCTAAGCCTTCATGACCAGGAGCATTGGTTTGCACTCGACGCACCGCAACGGTGACAATCTCACAACCACTCGCGGCGACACTTTGACGCATTTCATCAAAGTTGCGATACTTACCGGTACCCGTCATCAGACGAGAGTGAAAAGTGCGCCCAGCAATAATGAGGGGATCGTTGAGCGATCGCCCAACAGGTTTATCTAATGTTTGCATCGGTCATTTCTTCCTTTAGTCCATTAATTTGGGGGAATTGGCTAGGATTTGGAGGGCGATCGCAGTTGCGCTGATGACTTCCCCAGAGGCTCATTATTTTAACGAAATTCAGCATTGATTATTTTGCCATTCAATGAGGGGTTAGACCGAGTTCTTCAAGGTCTTCTCAGACTTCGCAAGTGAGACAGGCCGTAATTGTCTAGCTGATGAATTCAATAAAGTCGAATATTTTGCGATCGAAATGGGCGAGCGGCCGCTCGCTCGTTCAACAAAGGATCGAAGTGATTTAATTCGCGTTGTTTAGGACGAGCGATCTCGCTGTTGAGGCAAAAGTGGTTCTGCATGATGGCCATCTTCATAAGTCGTCAGCGACAGGGCACCATCTGGCGAATAGAGGCTTTGCTGCGGCACCCCAATATGAATTTTATTTTGATCAAAGGCAACTTTAATGCGCCGCCGAAACTCACGCCCCACTTTCCATTGTTGCAAAGGCAAAGTCTTGAGCCAGACGCGAATCAGCACACCTTGATGAGTAATCCCATCGACTCCCAGAACTTCCGGCGCTTCTGGCATCAGTGATCGCCACTGAGGGTCGTTATAGAGTGCGATCGCCTGATCTTTCAGCAAGGCTAACGCGCGATCGACATCAGTTTCATAGGCAACCTCAATCGCAAAATCAACCCGTGACCAGTTGCGGGTCAGGTTTTCGACCTTAATGATTTGGCTATTGGGAATCGTAATTAACCGTCCTTCAGCGTTGCGAAGTTGGGTAATGCGTAAGTTGAGATTTTCAACCATTCCCGTTGCTTTGTCGATCTCGACTACATCCCCGACTGCATACTGGTCTTCTAGCAAAATCAAAAAGCCGTTCACCAGATCTTTCACGAGGCTTTGAGAGGCAAACGAAACCGCCAACGCAAAGACAGCCCCGATCGCCAACACAGAACCCGTCGAGATACCTAGTGCTTGCAATGCCCATAGCACCGCAAAGGAGTAGATCAAAGCCGTCTTCAGCCATTTTGCCACACTGGTCACTGTAACAATGCGACGTTCACGATGCCCATCTCCCCGCTCTATCTCAGAAACCCAAAATTCTCCGCGTCTCCAGGCAATCACAACGCGATCGATGAGCAAGTTACCAATGCGGTCAACCAAACCCGCGACGAATAAGAAGACCAGCAGAATGATGGGGGCATTCGTCCAGTAGGAAAAACGGCGCGTTGCTGGGAAAAGCCGCAAAATGACGCCAATCCCAATGAACCAGAGGAGTGCCAGCGATGAATTAAGCAGCCACCGGAAAATACCAATAAGCTGACAGCGCAACTTCAAAACAAATTGCTGTTTGAGCAAGCTATCTGATACAGCCACTAAATCAGATTGAGCGACCCGTTCTTCTTGCGCCCGAATCTGCTCCTCAACCAAATCTTGCTCGCGCTCAAGTGATCGCTTCCGCCAAGCCAAAAACCGAATCACCCCCATCAAAAGCAGGGTAATTAGCCCATAAATCAGCAGTTTAGTCAGAGCTGTCTCAACTTGCTGCCTCAAAGCTTCTGGTTGCCGCATGGCCAGAGCTTCTTCAAATTCATCTTGCAAAATTGACTGCCAACGGTTCGCAACTTCCTTCTTAGTTGAGAAGTAGTACCGCGCATCTGCATCTGTAATGGTGATGATCGTCTCAGGCTGCGAAAGATAATTGTCTCTGACGAGCAGCACAGGTTGCTCATTAATGAACTCAGTAATCACCTTCACCGATTTAGGGTCGAGAAACGTGGCATAGGGTCGCGATGTTGCCAACTCAGACTCAGGCTCAACAGCAATCAGTCGGTTGAGTGTCGCCTCTACCTCACGCGCCCGCACCTCAACAGGTATAGAGTCATTGGGGTCATCACGCTTTGTAACGGTAGGGGAGGCAATTTTGAAGATCGGTTCACCATTAAATCGCAGGGATGTTACCTCAATCAGCCCAATTCGTTCAACCCCGGCTGGAGGAGCTTCTTGACTGGCCGAGGGTAGAGAAAACTGGGCGCTGGCAGGTAAAGTACCGATGCTCGAAACAACCAGAAGCAGACCCACAAAAAAGCTGAGTAGCAGTTTTAGGGGACGCAGCGATCGCGCATTGCAGAGATGCCGTTGAACTACAGACATGAGCAAACAAAGGTGAAACGACGGCAAGCATAGGCAGGGTGAGGCGGCTACTTATCACTGCAAATAGCAGAAAAGTATTCAGCCTAACCAAATTGCAACAAACCTTCTCTAATTTACCTGGCGTTACAGCAAACGGTAGGTATCCTCATCAAACCCTGATTGGAAAAGCCTTTCAATCAAATTTGAGGCGATCGCGCGGGATTGTAAATTAAAGTGTGTCAAAGGTCAGAAATTGAGATCTAATGAACTACTA
>DVDV01000364.1 GCA_015296075.1 Leptolyngbyaceae cyanobacterium M33_DOE_097
AAACATTTGTACTGAAGTCAGAGCCTCTAAAGGCTTGTGCGCTCAATTTTATGAACGGCAGAATGGGTATTCCAGCCATTGATAGCTGTTCAAAATGAATATTTTTGTGAGAATTATTCTCATACTGAGAATTGCTGCTTACCTGAGTCACGTTTGCCCCAAGGTCAGGCTGGCTGATAAATTAATGCAGGATCTTAACCAAACGCTTTTTCGGATGGGGGGTTGTCAAAGTTTTATAGATTTCTTCTTGAGCAAAACGTATCGAGATTTTTTTAACACCCATCACCACTTTCACAGCACACCGAAGCTGATCAATTTGAGCCAGCAACTCATCAACAATCCAAGGTTCAGAACAATGGATTGTAAGCTGATTCTTACAGTGGTTGAGACAACAGAAGGGTAGCGTATCCGCAAACAAAGACAACAATCGCTCTATTTGATACTGTTCTAGAACAGCCAGGTCATCCACTGTAAAATCCAGGCTCATGATTGTTTCTCCGTCAAGAGTAAATTAGTAAAAATAAAGCATTCGTGAGTAAGTAACAGATCTGGGGGGCCGAACGTTTAATAATTTGATTGATGAGATGATTTGATTTAACTAGTTCTTAAAAAACTGCCATACGGTAGAAGTATGGTTATTCAGTAAACTTTCTTTGAGCAGCTAAGAGAAATTGCGGATCCTACGTCTACTTTGACAATTTGGTGACTGGCTGAAGTCTTGTAGGAGCCGCGTCCTTATTCAAAATTTTCTTTAAGGGGCCTTGAGATCAAAAAAACGTGAAAGGAGTTGCCACTCCCCTGGAGTACTACTCGCTCAATTTCTACAATGCCTGTATTGTCTTGATTAGTAATTCTCCTGTTAATGGTCTTAAGCCAGACGATCTGTAGACGTGATTCTGATTAACAACTACAAGAGGAATTTGCTGTGACGAAGCCCCGTGTCTTGTGTCTTGGTGAGGTGTTGTTCGACTTCCTTTCCGATCAACCGGGGGCACCCCTGGAAGCCGTGACTTCTTGGACACCTTATCCGGGAGGCGCACCTGCCAATGTGGCCTGTGGGCTAGCAAAGTTAGGCACCTCCAGCGGCTTTATTGGTTGTGTCGGCAAAGACCAGGCTGGAGAAGATTTGTTAAAGGTTTTGCATGACGAAGGCGTTGATTTAGCAGGCGTGCAGCGTCACCCAACCGCACCAACTCGTGGCGTTTATGTAGTGCGATCGCTAGAGAATGATCGCCATTTTGCGGGTTTTGGTAGCTATGACACGAGCGAATTTGCGGACACTCATCTGCAAGCCGATTTACTACCTGCCGCTTTATTTGAAAATGCCGAGTACTTAGTTATGGGGACGCTAGAACTGGCTTACCCCCATAGTGCAATGGCGATCGACCGCGCCCTGACGCTGGCAGACGAGTCCTACGTCAAAGTGTTTGTTGACATCAACTGGCGGCCTGTTTTTTGGAAAGATCCCGCTGTTGCACCAGCCATCATTCACGATCTGTTACCCCGGATCGATTTTCTGAAACTGGCTCAAGAAGAAGCCGATCTGTTGTTTGGCTCACATGAGCCAGCTGCGATCGCTCATGCTGTCGAAACATTGGAAGGCGTTTTGGTCACGGCTGGGGAAGCAGGCTGTGCCTACTGGATCAATGGTCATGAAGGACGCTTACCTGCGTTCTCAATTGATGTTGAAGACACAACGGGCGCAGGCGATGGCTTTGTCGCAGGCTTTGTGCATCAGCTCTGTGAGAAGGGGATCGCGAGCCTGAAGGAAGCTGGCACGGTGCAAAAAATGGTGACTTATGCCAATGCGGTTGGAGCCATCACCGCGACCCGGCCTGGGGCGATCGCAGCTCAACCGACCGCAGCAGAAGTAGAAGCCTTTTTGTATTTACAAGAACAGGGTTAATGTTAATTCGCTGACTCCACCTCTACATTTTGTAGAATCTCATACTTTTCTGTAGTAAAAGCGCTAGATATAGCGTACACTCTCATCGAGTGAAACGACGTAGTATCTTCGCTAAGATGAGGCAACAGCGATTAATGAGAACCATGGCACGGGTTGGAATTGGAATCCGCACAGCGACGATTCGTGATGGGCGCATCGTAGGTCAAATTCATGTCTACGATGGCGCGGGCAAAGGTAAGTCGCAAGCCGCTCTGGGGGTTGTGCTACGTTCAATTGGCTTAGGCATTCACTCTGACCTACAAACGCGCGTGCTTCTCCTCCGCTTTCTCAAGGGGCCAGGTCGCACCTACGACGAAGATGGAGCAATTGAGGCACTGCAACGTGGCTTTCCCCATTTGATTGACCAGGTGCGAACGGGACGGGCTGAATTTTTTGGGCCAGATGATATCAGTCGCTTTGATCGGCTCGAAGCCCAGCGCGGTTGGGATGTGGCCAAAGGCGCGATCGCCTCTGGGTTATATTCTGTTGTTGTGCTGGATGAGCTAAATCCAGTTCTCGATTTGGGTCTTCTCCCTGTTGATGAAGTGGTGAATGCTCTCAAGCACAAGCCCGAACACATGGAAGTGATCGCAACGGGACGCGGTGCGCCCCAAGCGTTGCTGGATATTGCCGATTTGCACTCTGAAATGCGGCCCCATTATCATGCCATGGCAAAAGAGCAAGGCATCGACGGGATCGAAATCTACACCGGGGATGGCAAAGGGAAGTCAACCAGTGCGCTCGGTAAGGCGCTGCAGGCGATCGGACGGGGGATCAGTCAAGATCTCTCGCATCGTGTGCTGATCATGCAGTGGCTCAAAGGTGGCACAGGTTATACCGAAGATGCCGCGATCGCCGCCCTCCGTCAAAGTTACCCAAGCTTGGTTGATCATCAGCGGTGTGGCAGAGATGCGATTGTCTGGCGCGGTCAACAACAGGAACTCGATTATGTCGAAGCCGAGCGGGGTTGGGAAATTGCCAGAGCCGCGATCGCCTCAGGCTTATATAAAACCATCATTCTCGACGAACTTAATCCCACTGTCGATCTGGAACTCTTGCCCGAAGAACCGATCATTCAAGCGCTCCTACGCAAACCGAAGGATACAGAAGTAATCATCACTGGACGCTGCAAAAATCTACCAGGCTATTTCGACATTGCCAGCGTTCACTCAGAGATGATCTGTCACAAACACTATGCCGAGAAGGGTGTTGACCTGAAGCGAGGGGTTGACTTTTAAGCCGCGCGAGTAGCAATCACCGCATAGAAGGGATCACCGCCTGGGATCCCCATCATCCTAAGAATTTGGGGAAGTTGCGAGGTACGGGCGATCGCTTCGGGTTCGCTAAAACCTGGCACACTGGCAAAGTAGCGTTTGACCAACTCAACCCGTTGCGGCTCAGATGCGTCTCGCCAGATCTGAATCGCCTTTTGATAAAACATCCGATTTGAGAAGCTGAAAATCGCGATACCACCCGGTTTTAGAATGCGATAGATCTCGCTGAAGACCGCTTCAGGATATTGCAAATACTGCACCGAAACTGTGTTGATCACTGCATCAAAGGAAGCATCCTCAAGGGGTAACTTTGGATCCAGGTTGAGATTTTGTACAAAGTAGTGATCTAACCGTGGGTTACGAGCCAGTTCTTCCGCATTCAGGCCATGCCCTTCAACGTGGGTAAACTCCATTTCATCGGGCAAGTGCGAAACCCAACTGCTCATCATGTCAAAAATACGCGTTTGGGGCTGCAACCGCTCCCGATACAACTCGGTCAGTTGTTGAATGAATCCTTCATCCACATGGGTCACAAACCGAGGATAGGAATAGAACAGGGTATCGTCGGTATCGTCAATTTTGGCGCGATGGGTCGGAGTTAAACGCATAGGTCGAGGACTTTAGCTTCCATTTCTAAAGTTATGTTAACAACCCTCACCTGTGCCTGCACGCCCCCAGGAGAAACTTTTGAACCGAATTTTACGATTCATTAAACGCCTGCTAAAATAAAGTCATAACGACTACGGATTTTAGTGTTCTTAATTCTGTGGGCGACGATTACGCCCTGCGGACAGCTAAAACTAAGTTACGAATTGAATTGTGATTGCTGTCTTGCTTCTATAAGAGCTTTCGTCAAGTTAAAGAGGATGCTTGGAAAATGGTGAAATTTGTTGGTTTAGCCGGAAGTCTGCGACCCGATTCTTACTCGCAACTGGCACTGCGATTGGCGGGCGATCGCTTAAAAGCATTAGGGGCTGATGTTGAGATTCTCGACTTGCGCGACATGACACTGCCCTTTTGCGATGGTGGCAAAGAGTATCCCGATTACCCCGATGTGGAGCGGTTGCGCCAAGCCTTCTTAAACGCTGATGGCTTCCTGCTAGCCACACCGGAGTATCACGGCAGCGTCAGTGGTGTGCTTAAGAATGCGCTTGACCTGATGAGCTTTGACCAACTCGATGGCAAGGTGGCTGGCATGATCAGCATTCTGGGTGGACAATCCAATAGCAATGCACTGAATGATCTGCGCACAATTTTACGCTGGGTGCATGCCTGGGTCATTCCTGAACAGGTGGCGATCGGGCAAGCCTGGAAAGCCTTTGATCAAAACGGCAAACTGGTTGATGAAAAGCTGTCCCAGCGATTGGATGAGTTTGCTCAAAGCTTGTATGACAACACCCGCAAGCTGCGGAGCGTTGCATAATCTCAATTACGGGTGGACTTGGCCAAGGAATTTGGGCGTTGCTGCTCGGGTATCTGAATTCTGTAAGAGCGTTTCGCGTTCGCGTAGCGTCTGCATCAGAGACAACGCCCCTAACATGTAGATGCTTATCCCAAAAATCACATCTACACTCAGCAGCGCCGGAATTCGCTTTTTGCCAAGATTTAACGGCAAAACCCACCCTACGCACCATTCCACTTTTGCAAATCAGATACCCCTCCTACCACAAAGATAGAAGGGGCATTTTAAGCAATCAACGATTTAGAAATGGAACGGAAACTACAGCTTCGCGCCACATTCGGGGCAGAAGTTGTTAGTCGAGACATTCTTGGCGTTGCAATTGCTGCAATAGATCAGCTCTGCCGCTTTTTCTGAGGGGGGACGCTGCGGTAAGCCAACCATTTGAGCGTTGCTCTTACCAGGGGGAACCATTGGGTAACAGTTCTCATTGCGCTTAACCCGCACATTCATCAACACAGGGCCATCATGGGCCAGCATCTCGGCGATCGCCCTGGCTAACTGATCCCGCGTCTCAACGAGGATGCCCTTAACCCCATAAGCTTCAGCGAGTTTCACAAAATCAGGCATGGAAGGCTGCATGTTAGACGAGGAATACCGCTCCTCATAAAACGCTTCTTGCCACTGACGCACCATGCCTTGCCAACCGTTGTTGATAATCACCGTCTTAACGCCAATGCCATACTGAGCCAGCGTGCCCAGTTCTTGAATATTCATCTGAATGCTGGCATCCCCGCTAATGCAAACCACTTGCTCATCAGAGACTGCCATCTTCGCTCCCATCGCCGCAGGCATACCAAAGCCCATCGTGCCCAAGCCTGCACTCGAAATCCAGCGGCGGGGACCATTCTTGAGAAACTGAGCCGCCCACATCTGGTGCTGTCCCACATCCGTAGTGTAGTAAGCATGGGGTGCTTGTCGCCCAACTTCAGCAATCACTTCTTGCGGAGAGATCGCATCAGGGTACTCAGGCACCGTTAATGGATAGTCTTGCTTCCAGCGATTGAGTCGGGCTATCCAGGCTTGATTGCGATTCATGTCGCGGGTGTCGCCTTCTTCGGTGCTGCGGCGCAACATATCCACCAATACCGTCCGCACATCACCCACAATGGGCACATCAGGAGTCCGGTTTTTGCCGACCTCAGCCGGGTCAATGTCAATATGAACTACACGTGCATGCGACGCAAACTCATCTAGCTTGCCAGTCACGCGATCGTCAAAACGAGCGCCAACCGCAATCAACAAATCGCACTCCATCACAGCAAAGTTGGCGTAGGCTGTGCCATGCATCCCCAACATGCCGAGTGACAATGGATGATGCTCATCAAACGAGCCAATCCCCATCAAAGTCGTGGTGACAGGAATGTTGAAGCGCTCAGCCAGGTCTTTGATCTCAGCATGGGCACCCGAGGCGATCGCGCCTCCCCCAACATAGAGCAACGGTTGCCGTGCTTCTCGAATTAACCGCAGCGCTTGACCAACCTGGCGCGGGTTGCCCTTCACAGTGGGGCGATAACCTGGCAATTTAATGCCTTCAGGCTCTACAGGAATGTAGTCAAAAACGGTCTGGGCTATATCTTTGGGCACGTCAATTAGCACTGGTCCTGGACGACCAGTGATCGCGATGTGAAACGCCTCAGCCACGATGCGAGCCATATCGCGGGGGTCACGCACAACGTAGGAATGCTTCACGATTGGCAGAGTGATGCCATAGATATCCGTCTCCTGGAAGGCATCGCTACCAATGGCATAACTGGGCACCTGACCCGTCACAATCACCATTGGAATTGAATCCATGTGAGCGGTGGCAATCCCGGTGACAAGGTTCGTTGCACCGGGGCCAGAGGTCGCAAAACACACACCGACCTTACCCGTTGCCCGCGCATAACCATCAGCTGCATGGGTTGCGCCCTGCTCGTGACGAACAAGAATGTGCCGCAACTTTCCTTCTGCCTCTGCTTTATATAGCTCATCATAAATCGGCAGAATTGCGCCTCCAGGGTAGCCAAAAATATGCTCAACCCCATGTCGCACTAGACTGTCAATCAGCGCGTAGCCACCTGTTACCTGTTTGGTTGCGACCCGTTTTAGTTGCACAGAGACACCTCGTTCGTCAGCCGTAAGTTCTAAAGGGATAAATTTTGTATCGAATGCTGCAATTACTGATAGGTAATAAGTCTAAGGCTGATTGCCGCCCGTGTCGAGAGATTTTGCCGAGCAACATCCCACGATAAAAAGAATACCTACCCCCCCAGACTAACAAAATCAACCGAATCCGCACTTACTACAGCATCACCAAACCCTGACGCTGCAACTTTTCTTAATGCAGCCAAAACCGAGAAGCCATAGGATGTATAGGCTCATTTGACGGTTGAGCCAAGATAAAAATTTGGAAATTTCTGCGTTTTAGCGTTCAGGTTGGTTGTGGATGTACAGCGCGATGAGATCAACGAGCAATTGAGCCGCCGTTGTCTGACTCCGGTAAGCAGCGTTAGGGCTGATCTGCCAACCGATCGCGGTTTGGGGCGATCGCCACAGATCTAAATGGTTGACTGCTGGCTCCGCGTAAAAGTGGGTTGCATTGCCACCTAACGCGACAGAACTCCAGTGCGTCCAGGCATCATGACTGACACGATGAATCGGAAAATCCCCGGTTAGGGGAACGCCCCAGCCATCTACAGCAATCAAAGCGCGGACTGGGTGCTGATGCAGTTGCCACGCCACAGCAGTTTGAATTGCCCCGACAACCCCTGCACTAAACCCAATTAAAAGGAGCGCGGGTGGCGGGTGGTCTGCTTCAATGCGATCGCGCAACCAGTCCACAGATAAGCCTAAATAGGGAGGATGCCCCTCCTCTGCAATCGTTACATTAATGTCGGTCAACCAGGCAGCAACAGCGGCATTGTGATGCAGAGCCACGGCTCGCACAGCTTCTAAAAAATGGCGTGTCAGCTCTGGTGCATGGAAACCAGGACACACAACAAGATGAACAGACATAAAATCTATCAGTAAAAGCTTCTTATCCCCTGGTAGGGGATGTTAGCCTAAAGGGACTCGTTAAAGTTTTCTCGTCTATCCTATAAACGTGCATCCAATCATTCGTTAAGTAAGAGGTTTCAATTGTGGTTGCAACTCCCGAAAAAATCACCTCCGACATCTCGGCCTCCACTTCGACCAGCAAAGTAGCCGTTTTGCTCATGGGGTATGGCGAAGTTGAAAGCTACGAAGATTTTGCCAACTACAATGAACAGGCACTGAACCTCTTGACGGCAAAGTTTGCTCCTGTTCCCACCTGGATTTATCCGCCCCTCGCTAAGTTGCTCGCAGTGTTTGACTTACATGAGTGGAGCCATCAGCACGACCACTTTATTTCGCCTCACAACGCTATTTTTGAACGGCAACGCGCTGGCATCGAAGAAAGCCTCAAGCAACAATGGGGCGATCGCGTCAAAGTCTTCAAAGCTTTTAACTTTTGTAAGCCGTTCTTGCCAGAGCAAGTCTTGGAAGAGGTCAAAAATGAGGGTTTTGACAAGCTCTTGATCTATCCCCTACTGGTTGTTGACTCGATCTTCACCAGTGGTATCGCGGTTGAGCAAGTCAATAAAGCTCTAGCTCACCTGACTGATGCCAACAATCACTGGGTGACAGGGGTTCGCTACATTCCCTCTTTCTACAACGAGCCAGACTACATCAATTTAATGGCGCGGCTAGTTGAAGAAAAAATCACGAGTGAGTTAGCCGTTGCCCATTTGCCTTCGCAGACGGGTATTGTGCTGATGAATCACGGCTGTCCCCATAAGGCCAAAGGCTTCACCTCTGGGATTGATGAAAGCCAAGCGTTATATGAGCGCGTTCGAGAAAGACTGATCTACCGCTATCCCTTGATTTCGGTCGGCTGGTTAAACCACCAAACCCCACTGATCGAATGGACTCAACCTAATGCTGACCTCGCCGCCCGTAACCTGCTCGAGCTAGGCGCAACGGCACTTGTCTTTATGCCAATTGGGTTTGCGACCGAAAACCATGAAACGTTGCTTGATGTCGATCACATCATTGGGGCATTACGGAAGCGTCGCCCTGATGTGACCTATGTGCAAATGGACTGTGTCAACGACCATCCTGAGTTTCTCAAGATGGCTGCGACTTGGGCAAACCCTCAGATTGAGGCGCTGTTGTCTGAGCAAGCCCTATCGGTCAACCCGTCGTTAGCTGCCCAGCAAGCTCACGACCATCATCACCATCATCATGGCGACGGGCATCACCATCATCATGGCGACGGACATCATCACCATCACTAAATCACGCCTAAAACAGGCTGTGAGTAAAGTTCACTCACGCGATCGCTCAACCTAGCTCTGTTGAAAGGCCCAAAAACTCCAAACAAACGTCGGTTAAAAATGTTTGCAACCCATGAGAAGCAAAGTTTCTAACCGACGTTTGTCGATTTGGTTAGTGCTAATTCGGAAGGGCGATCGCCCGTTTCCTTCATATCAGCTTCAAAAAAAAAAGCAGAATCATAAAGCTTAAATCAAGCTCTCAAAAAGCAACGTCTATTCACTGAGCCTCGCCGTACTGACCCTGAAATCCTACGAGAAAACACTTAGGTACTCTCTTGATCTAAGTGCTGTCTCACTTTGGGATTCCTCACTTCTTGCACTCCGCAAGTAACAGGCAAAGTAACAGGAAGGCTTTCAATGAAACTGAACAAACTGACAATCGGCATTTCTACAGCAACGGCAACAGCAGCATTTCATCTCTTAGGTGCCGTTGATCCGGCAGCCGCTTTTGGCATCACAGGTTTAGACACTCAAAATAACCTCGTTTTCTTTGATTCGGCTAATCCTAGTGCTGTTACGGGTAGCGTGGGTGTTACCGGACTACAAACAGGTGAATCTTTACTCGGCATCGATTATCGCCCTGCAACGGGTGAACTCTATGGCATTGGTAGCAGCAGCCAGATCTATTTGATCAACCAAACAACAGGGACTGCAACGGCGATCGGCTCACCCTTTAGCCCAACCGTGGTTGGCAATGCCTTTGGGGTAGACTTTAACCCCGTTCCCGATCGCATTCGGGTTGTGAGCAACGCCGGACAAAACCTGCGGCTCAACCCAGACACCGGCACCGGCATTATGGATGGCAATCTGGCTTATGCAGTCAGTGATGTCAATACCAACCAACCTCCCAATATTGCGGCAGCAGCTTATACCAATAGCGTTGCTGGCGCACAGACCACTGCTCTGTATGTGATTGACACCGCTTTGGATGTTCTGGTGTTGCAAAGCCCTCCCAACGCAGGCATTTTGAACACGGTCGGTTCGCTGGGTGTGAACTTTAGCAACCTGGCTGGGTTTGACATTTTGACGCTTAACGGCACCGACACGGCTTTTGCGTCGTCTAACTCAAGTCTCTACAACATCAACCTTGCGACAGGTTCTGCAACCTTTATCGGTGATGTTGGCAGCAGCGCAACTCTACGAGATATTGCCGTTCAGCCTGTACCTGAGCCAACCACAATGGCAGGTGCTTTGCTGGGTGGTAGCGCGATCGCGTTCTTCCGTCGTCGCCGTAATCAGTCTGCTGAGTAAGCACAAGTTAGTTCTCGAAAATCGTCCGAATGATGTGAAAGGCTAGAACTCTTGACGGTCAGGGGCATGTGAGGTGCCCCTGCTTTCTCTTTAAAATTGGCTCGCTACTTGCAAAAAAAGCACAGAAAACGCCATAAATCTGACACCGCTTAGCAATGACAGCATGACATCTCACTGAAAGACAAAGAAAGAGCTACGCTTTTGATTGCTTCTACAACTTTTCCGACATTTCTCAAGCTTTAGCCTTCCACGCTTCAGTCTTGCTGCCATGAACGGGTATAGTTTTGGCATGGCACAGTTATCCACTTCAAACGAATTACCCGTACCAGCAACGCATCCCTTACTTGAGGCGCAAGCAGTAACGCGCTCTTTTGGGGGGTTGGTTGCCGTGAACCACGTCTCATTTTCGGTGAATCCCGGCGAAATCTTTGGGTTAATCGGGCCAAATGGGGCTGGCAAGACTACCCTCTTTAACTTGATGACTGGGTTAATTCGTGCGTCTGGGGGAGCCATTCTGCACCAGGGCGAAAACATCGCAACACTTCGTCCGTACCAGATTGCAGCCCGTGGTATTGCCCGCACATTTCAAAATATTCGGCTGTTTGGCAACCTCTCTGCCCTTGAAAATGTAAGAATTGCTCAACACTTGCAGACTCAAAGCGGAGTATTGCCAGGAGTGCTAAATATGCCTCAAGCGCGCCAAGAAGAAGAAATTACGGTTCAGCGTGCCATGGAACTGCTCGATCTCGTCGGGTTTAGTCGCGATCGCGCCGACGAAAAAGCGTGTAACTTTGCTTATGGTGACCAGCGGCGATTAGAGATTGCCCGCGCCTTAGCCCTTCGACCTCAAATCATCTTATTAGATGAACCAGCCGCCGGGATGAACCCCAATGAAAAACACCAGCTCAGCGAGTTTATTCGGCAGATTCGGGAGCAATTTAACCTCACAATTCTGTTAATCGAACACCACGTGCCATTAGTTATGGGCCTGTGCGATCGCATTGCCGTTTTAGATTTTGGTCAGCTCATCGCTCTAGGTGAACCTGAAATTGTGCGTAAGGATCCTGCCGTGATTGAAGCCTACTTAGGAAGTGAGTAAAAAATATACCCAAAATCTTTCGATTTGCCTCCTAGCTGATGTTTTAAACTGGTAGGGGACGAGTAAGCGAGGTGGTTGCAGGTTGCGATCGCAACTTGAGGAAAGTCCGGGCTTCCGAAAGACCAAGCTTGCTGGGTAATGCCCAGTGCGGGCGACCGTGAGGATAGTGCCACAGAAACATACCGCCGATGGAACAGGTCAAGAGTCAAGGTTCATTCCTGCTTGCGACGGTTCCAGGTAAGGGTGCAAGGGTGCGGTAAGAGCGTACCAGCAGCATCGAGAGGTGCTGGCTCGGTAAACCCCGGCTGGAAGCAAGGCTGTAGGAACTAGGGTTGGTCTTTTTCCCGTTCCGGCAAAAGGTAACTTTTGTGCGACCGCTAGAGGTGTCTGGTAACAGGCATTCGAGATAGATAACCGCCCTCCAATCGGAGAACAGAACCCGGCTTATGTCTTACTCGCCCCTCCCAATTTTTTAGATTCTTATCATCTTTAAAGGCTTTTTGAATAAGTCCTTTGTAAATTCTCATTCTCTGTGTAGATTTGGCGAAGTCTCACCTGTATTTTCCGGGCTTGGTATTCCATCGCACTAGTATGTAGGCATGCAAGTTGTCCAGACATCAACAGCAGATAGCAAAAACTTCTGGGTGGGTCGGTGAATATTCAAATATCCTACGTCGATAAATTAGCCTGCTCCGAGTTTTTGCCAAGCCCTGACAGGCTCCTGGCAGTCAGCGAGCATAAAAAGAGTGGATTGATTCTGTGCAAAGAATTTCACGCAGAATTTGCGGGTCCAGGTGCGGCAATCGCGCTCTCAGTTGAGGAAGACTACGAAGCGATTCTAGCTTTAGGCTCCCCTGAGTTAGTTGAGGTTGTTACACCCGAAGAACGGCAGAAAGCTTATAGCCGCCGGATTCAATGGCTCCGCTGGTTACAAAAAATTGCCGAAACTGCTGAACCTTCAGTTCGGGCTGAGCGCTTATTATCTGGCTTTGCAGCTTTCTTTGGTAGCCAGGTCGCGGTTGATTTACCCGATGATTTACTCGCCACCCTAGTGGGTGTGATGCCTAGCACCATCGCGATCGCGAAGCTGCAATATCGTCAGGTGCAACACGCCACTCAAGACAGCTACGAAAGTCTAGTCAGAAAATATCGTTCTGATGTAACGACCTTTGAGTTGCCAACGTTTCACAATTCTTCTGCCCAACCAACTTCTGCTTTTTCTAAATATTTGTAGCGATACTTGTAGCCACCCCTTCAGATAACCCACTCAGTAAAAGTATCGCATCGCTGGTGCCAGTGCCCCATGCCAGCGGGAACTCAGGGATTTGGTGTGATGCGCTCAAAAAAGTCTCTCCTGCACCCCGCCCTAATTCGACCAACACATCAACTGAAAGACCTTAGCAACTCACCGTTACAGGCAATTGCTAAGGTCTTTTTGTCGGTTAATTCCACTGCGTGTTACGTCGTGGTAGGAACTGTCTCTTTGGTATAAGCTTGCACTGGTTCCCCGGTGTACTCAGCTACCAGTTGCCGAAACTGATCACCCTCAATTGTTTCTTGATCGAGTAACAAATCCACCAGGCGATCGACCAAAGGGCGGTGTTCACGAATCAGATGCACCGCTTCAGAGTAGCAGTGTTTTGCGATTTCACGCACCTGGTTATCAATCTGGGTTGCGACCTCTTCTGAATATTCACTGCGAGGCATCAAGCTACGGCCTAAAAAGACCTCACTACCCGCCCCTTCAAAGGCAACCAGACCTAAATCAGACATGCCATAGCGAGTCACCATTTCACGGGCTAACTCAGCCACCGCTTTGATGTCCCCACTAGCCCCCGCCGTAATTTCACTCGGCCCAAACACGACATCTTCAGCCGCTCGCCCCCCTAACGACATCGTGATGCGATCCATCATCCAGGCTTTGGTATATAAGCCGCTGTCGATCATTTCTTCGTTGAAAGCTTGCTGGGCAAAACCGCCCACCCCACCCGAACGGGGAATGATCGTCACCTTATTGAGTGGATCCGAGTTTTTCAACAGCGTCATCAGCAGCGCGTGCCCAACCTCGTGGTAAGCAATCAGCCGCTTTTTCTTGCTGTCTAGCAATGGGGTGAGCGACAGACCAATCGTGATTCGATCAATCGCATCATCGATTTCTTGCATCCCGATCTCATCTTTACGACGACGAGCCGTGAGAATGGCAGCCTCATTCAGCAAGTTTGCCAGATCGGCCCCTGCAAAACCAGGTGTACGACGAGCGATGCCTTCTAAGGAAACTTCAGTATCCAACTTCTTATTGCGAGCGTGTACCTCTAGGATCTGCAAACGCCCCTTATAGCTGGGTGGGTCAACAGTCACCTGACGGTCAAACCGACCAGGACGCAGCAATGCCGAATCAAGCACATCTGGGCGGTTTGTCGCGGCGATAATAATCACCCCGGTGTTGCCCTCAAACCCATCCATCTCAGTTAGCAGTTGGTTCAGGGTTTGCTCGCGTTCATCGTTACCACCACCAATGCCAGCCCCCCGTTGCCGACCGACTGCATCAATTTCATCGATGAACACAATACAGGGAGCGTTCTCTTTCGCCTTTTTGAATAGATCGCGAACGCGAGAAGCACCAACCCCAACAAACATTTCAACAAACTCAGAGCCGGAAATGCTAAAGAAAGGTACACCCGCTTCACCCGCGATCGCCTTAGCGAGCAAGGTTTTTCCAGTTCCAGGGGGGCCAATCAACAGCACACCTTTAGGAATGCGTGCCCCAACCGCTGTAAATTTTTCAGGCTTTTTCAAGAAGGTCACAACTTCCTGAAGTTCTTCTTTGGCTTCTTCAATTCCAGCGACATCGTCAAAGGTGACACCTGTTTTGGCTTCCATTTGAAAACGGGCCCGCGACTTACCAAAATTCATCGCTTGACCGGGGCCACCAGGCGCATTAGCCGAGCGACGCAAAATTAGCAACAACCCGCCCAACAGCAGCATGAAGATAAAGAGGTTTGCCATTAAGCCAACCAGAGCACTGTTGTCAGCGGTTTTGCGAATTTCGTAATCGACTCCTGAGTCGCGCAACTTGGCAATCAGTTCAGGATTAGCTTCAAACAGATTGACTTCCTGCGGTGGCTTATTTTTGTCTTGCCCCTTGAGCCAAACTCGTGCAACTTGCTGAGCTGGGTCAACTTCAACTCGTTCGATGTCGTCAGAGTTGCCCTCTAGCTTTTCAATCAACTGGCTATAGCTCAGAGTGTTGCGTTCGTTGTTTGCCAGCGCTGGAACGCTCACCATAAACCCCTGAGCTGCTACCCAAAGCAGCGTAATGATTCCTTTCGCAACTCGATTTGAGCGAGAACGTGATGAGGTAATTGAGACAGTTCGCGAAATTTTCATATGTTTGTGCTATTTCACCAGTGCGATTGATGGGCGCTGATCAGGGCGATCGCAGGGTTTTCCCGATTCTATCTTAGCGTTCCTGACGGATCAGGGTTGGCTGTTCGTCAAGACAGCAGCAGAAAGGCACCGCCCACTTATTCAGGCTGAGGATCCACAAGCGCCGCTTCATAAACAGGACACGACCCTTCCGGCGTAACCTTTAACTCAAACAACGGCGATCGCGCATTCCAACAGCGCTGCCCGCGAAAGTGGCGACAGGTAGCGCAACAACTTCGTGTCGTGGGAGGGGCAACATCAAGCCAATCGGTGAGGCGATCGCTTCCCTGGCGCAGCAACTCACGCTGAGGCAAGCCCCGTAGCACTAACTCATCCCCTTGCCAGCGGGCCTCAATCAGCCCGGTATCGGCCAAAATACGCCACCGGGGATCGGTTGTAACAGAGCCAGGTAACGTGATTGTGACAAAGGTATCAATCTCCGTCAGTTCCCCCTCGTAGCTATTTTCGGGGGCAGCAGGTTGCAAAAACGTTTCGCCAATCGGTAACTCAACGGTCACGCCCGTGATCGGGGTGTGCAATTGATAGCGATTTTGTAGCTCTTCTAAGCCAGCCAAATCCGCTAAGTAGCTGGGCGAACCATGCACCAAGATGACATGTTGAGGACGCAAGTTATGGATTAGTTGAGTGGTGCCAGGACCATCACAATGTTGCGCCAGCAAGTACGTCTCTGTATGAGGAATACCCAGGCGCGATCGCAAAGCTGCCGAAGCGATTGATGGGTCAGATACCACTCCTGATGTGGCCTGGCTCACCCGATGCGGTTCCTGCGGCAGCAAAATCAGCCAACTGTCAGGATCGGTCTGGTAATAAGCGGATAGATCGGCTGTTTCTTCGCAGAGAACAATGCATGGGGCTTCTAAATCAGTCAGCGCAATTCCTTGCTCTAGCTGAGTGCTTAACCGCCGCATCCGGGGACGCACCTTCTCATCCCAAAAGAGGGGTTGGTGTCGAGCAAAATTTTGCACAGACATGGGCAGGTGGGGCAAGATTTCCAGGTAGGCATCGCAGGCAGTCGCGATCGCATCATCCACCCAAATCGTAAAGTCCTTACCTGTAAAGTGATGGTGACTGCGGAGTAGCATCAACAGCTCTTGTGCTAGTCCCAAAGAAGCGGTGGGCAACAAGATACGATAATTTTCAGCGATCGCGCGACTCACCCGTTCTGCAAACTGGTTTTCTTGCTGGCGTCGATGCGGATGCCGAGCTGTGCCGTAGCTACCTTCAACAATCAAAACGTCAGGAGCCATGCCACGTAGCTCGTCTAAGGGCAAACCTTCGACCAAGCGAGAGTTGGAGAGAAAGTAATCACCTGTATACACAACCGTGTAGGGACGTTGAGCCAGACGAGCAGACCCCACCGTGCGAGGAGGGGTGTAAGTGATGACAAAAGCCGCCGCTCCGGGCAAGTGCCCCGCCGGGTAAAGACAAGCTGTTAGCCCATCAAAAAACTCAATCGGAGTTCGCCAGGGTAATGCGTGACAAAAGCTTTCAGGAACAGGGTCAGACCAATTAAGGGGCAACAACTGCGTTGTCACTTCACTGGCGTAAATCGGCAAATTTGGAAATGCCCGATACAAACTCAGCAAACCACGCGCGTGGTCAGCATGGGCATGGCTACATAGCACCATGTCAGCCGGGGGAACCTTTTTAGAAGTCAGCGGTGTTGTATCAGCGACACCGCAGTCTAATAAAATGCGGTATCCACCAATTCGCAACAGCAAGCAAATCCCTTCGCCCCGCTGCTCAACACCATAGGCTAAGCATTCCAATTCGCTCACGCTTGAGTTGCTGCTCCTCCAAGTCATTGCGACTGAGTTGTTGTCTTCTGGCTCGTCAAGGCAAGCATTTTGTCAAATTGCCTCGTACTCAAACTAACCCCTTTCCTTACTAAACCCTTTCCTTAATGGGCTGAGCCGTTCCCATGATAATTATCAGAATCGTAGAACCCATTGCGAGTTCCAAAGAACAGACAGGCGATCGTGAAAACACCTGTTAAGACAACCAAAATCAGCTTTACATCCATACGTTAGTAACTCAATTCATCTAGTGAGTAACTGCTCAGCAGACCCAATTCGACAATAGCTTAAGAGCCGGAAGCCGTCTTAAAACCTTAGTAGGAATTTTAGGATAGTTTTTCAGAAATTTAGAAAACCCAACATTTTCTCAACAAAATTGGGAGTTTTTTTAACAGATTGCCTTACCCGTTAAGCTTTCACAAGGAGAAAGAAGCAGGGCTGGAAAGTGCAGAATATCGAAAGCACCTCGCGATCGCCCGTCCAGCTAACGAATACCGATGACTCAAAGAGAAGTGTTTGTCACCCAACAACCCCTGGTTACACCGGAGTGCTTAAGCCGTGCAGCCACTCAAGTTGCCCCCGATCTGCTCGGTTGCACCCTGGTGCGGCAATTTGCTGATGGCTCACAAGTGCGAGGGGTAATTGTCGAAACAGAGGCTTATGAACCGGGCGACCCGGCTTGCCATGCCTATCGGCGCAAAACAAACCGTAATGCCGTGATGTTTGGCCCCGCCGGAAAAACCTATGTCTACTTAATCTATGGCGTGTATCACTGCTTAAATGTCGTCACCGATTTGGCTGGCATTCCCAGTGCGGTGTTAATTCGAGCGTTAGAATTAAGCCCCGCGCCAACCTTGCGCGATCGCGAAAAACCGCATCGAGTTGCAGCCGGCCCTGGTAAGCTTTGTCGTGCTTTGCAGATCGATTTAAGTCACACCAATCTTTGGCTACAACCAGGGCAACCGCTCTGGCTAGAGCAGCGTAGCCCCACCCTTGAAACCGAAATCGCGACAAACTCCAACAGCGTGATTCAAACAACACGTATCGGGTTAACGCAAGGAGTTGATCTACCTTGGCGCTGGTATCTTGCAGACTCTCAAGCCGTTTCACGGCGTTAAACTGACAAATCTCGTGATTTTCCTTCTTTCTTGAGAAATTTTCAATGAAATATCGGGAAACAGCTGACAAAACGCCAATTTAAGGGCTAGATTGATAAAATGACTTTATGCTTAGTCACTGATTGTGATTGTGCATACCGTATTATCGATAGAATATTCTCAGCGCAAAAATAATAGTTTTGGATTTTTGCGTTTCCCCTGAGAATGTTCTGAGCCGTAATATTTCGCCGCTCGCGTTTGAGCGGCAGAACGACCGCCGTTTCGGGGTGAGTTCTCTTTAGCGATTGTTTTGACTTGTGTGTTTTCCGGACTGATGAACAAAGTAACGGTTAGGTTAGCTAGAGCATCTTTTTATTGGGTGCTTTAGTTTAGCGATCGTGCTTGGGTTGAGTGGCATGGCCTCTCTGGTCTTGAGTTTTTTCGCCTGAGCGAGTTTGTGGATATGACAACTACCTGTCATAGACAGGCATAAGATTTGTCTACTGACAAAAGCCATTTTGATTTCCGCAAATATGCTGCTTCATTTAAGTCGAAAATCAGATGCCAGGTACAACCCAAAAAAGATATGACTACGAGGGTGTATGAACCTGTGGCCTGGTCGCTGTTTTTGCAAAGTCACATCAAGGCAACGCGCGAATGAGCCTTCAGTTAGCCCTTAATTCATCAATTGGCGTTTTTGAGATCGATGCTCAAGCAAGGCTGATTCAAGTCAATAGTGCCTGGTGTCAGCTAGCGGCTATTAGGCTAGAAGCGGTTGAGGATAACGACTTTTTTTTGTTGATTCACTCTGACGATCGCCCAGGGGTTCTCAATCAATGGCAGCAGATGATGCAATCGCATCAGCCATTTTGCACTCGATTTCGGCTCCTGCGTGATGCTAACGAGCCGTTGTGGGTGATTGGGCAATTTATTCCTCAATGTCAAGCTAATGGTGATTTTGTCAGCACTAGGGGCACCCTAGTAGAAACACCTTCCATTCTCTCCACATCTGTGTCTGCGATTACACTGAAAAGCCTTTCACAACCCATTGACTGGGAGCGACAAGTTTTAGAAGCTGTACACAAAATTCGGCGAACGCTTAATCTGAGACAGATTTTAAACACAACGACTACCGAAGCTTACCGCCTGATTCAAGTTGATCGCGCGCTCATCTTTCGCTTTGAGCCAACCTGGAACGGCACTGTCTTAACCGAGATTGTTAACCCTGAGTGGAAATCACTTCTCAACTGCATGATCAGTGACCCCTGCTTTGCGCGGGCGGATGTGGACTTTTACCAGGGGGGGTACCCCCGCGCTACGGCTGACATTCATGAAAGCAATTACTTGACCCAATGCTACATTGAGCTGCTCGACAAGTTTCAGGTCAAAGCGGTACTCTCTGCCCCAATCCTGCAAGAAGGGCAACTTTGGGGGCTGTTGATTTTGCATCAGTGCAGTCATCCGCGCGAATGGCAAGCATGGGAGATCGATGCGGTCTATCATCTGGCTCAGCACGTGGGTGTAGCGGTCTATCAACACGAGCAAATGCAACAGTTACAACGAGCCAATGCCGACCTAGAACGGCAAGTGCAGCGAAGTAATGCGCAACTGAAACTCGCACTTGAATTTGAGGCCACCTTAAAACGAATTGCTGATCGCGTGCGGGATAGCCTTGACGAAAACCAAATTTTAGAAACAGCGGTGCGTGAGCTGGCTATCTCTGCCGGAGTCAGCAACTGTAACGCCTCCCTTTACGATTTAGACACTCGCACCTCGACCGTCTGCTACGAACACACCACCTCACTGGAGCCAGTCCAGGGGCGAATTGTGATGATGGACAATTTCCCCGAAGGCTATGCCCAGCTTTTACGCGGTCAATACTTTCAATTTTGCTCGTTGCTGCCCAACCCCAAACGCGGACGGGTTGCCATGCTGGCTTGCCCGATTGTGGATGACCAGGGAGTTTTGGGTGATCTGTGGCTGATCAGTCAAGAATATCGGGCCTTTAACGAACAAGATATTCGCTTAGTTGAGCAAGTTGCCAACCAATGCGCGATCGCCATTCGGCAAGCCCGACTCTATCAAGCCTCGCAAGCCCAGGTTAAAGAGTTAGAAAAACTTAACTGCTTAAAAGACGACTTTCTCAGCACCGTCTCCCATGAGTTGCGAACACCGATTTCTAACATCAAAATGGCGACTCAAATGTTGGAGCTGTCACTGCAACGGCAGGGCTTGTTTAGTAACCCCGATAGCAACCCAATTTCGCGCTACTTTCGCATTCTTAACGATGAGTGCCATCGTGAAACCCGCCTGATCAATGACTTGCTTGACCTCTCACGCCTCGAAGTTGCCGAAGACATTTTGAATCTCTCCTCGGTTGATTTGATTGAATGGTTGCCACATTTGATCGCCCCCTTCGTTGAGCGGGCGCGTGACCATCAACAGACCTTAGAGCTTAACTTGCAACCCGACCTGCCCTTACTCACCACCGATGTTTCGCGGCTTGAGCGGATTTTGAACGAGTTGTTGAATAACGCCTGCAAGTACACGCCTGCGAATGAGGTAATTCGGCTAGCGGCAGAGGCCAACGCCACCCAGATTTATCTCAGCATCAGCAACTCAGGGGTTGAAATCTCGCCCCAAGAACTCGAACGCATTTTTGACAAGTTTTACCGCATTCCCAGCAAAGATCCCTGGAAGCACGGTGGGACTGGGTTAGGGCTTGCCCTCGTCAAACGTCTGGCAGAAACGCTAGGCGGTAATGTGCAAGCGCAGAGTGGTCGCGATCGCACCAGTTTTGTTGTTGAGATTCCACTGGTTGCCCCAGAACCGCACGTCAAACCCAGCGCAACAAATAGCTAAACTTTTGCATTTTCCTGCGGGAACTCTTGATAAAACTAAACAGACAGTGTTGATAGAGCGAAGAAATTCGTAGACTAGAATATCGCGCGGAGTTTCGCAGCTGATCAATTGGCAGCCTGCCGGATGAAATGCTTGCTGAAAGCCGCCATTTTTATGTGAAGTATGGTCTTGAGTGGGTTTTACCCATGTCAACCCGTGCCTGAATTTGGGTACGATAACGCAGGCACAATAATTGTTGTTAAATTCGATCAGGCTGACCTAACCTCATTCGTATCTCTAACCAAAATATCGTTGGGTCAAGCTGAACACCGTGGAAGGAACCCCCGTGAGCACAACGCAATTGAATACCCCACCCGCTAAACCAACCCCCTATGTGCTTGAGAGCCTGCCAAATCCACCAATTGGTGAAGAGGGCTGCCCCCGGCGCACCAAAATTCAGATTGATTTGATGCTCCTCGCGATCGAAGCATTAGATCTGAGCGGGTCAGAGGCAATTTTGGCAATGGCACAGGAGTTAGACTTACAAAGCGTGATTCCCAATCGGGTTGCCCTTTGGCGGATGCGTAGCACCAACCCGTTGCGGCGTCATAGTCAGCGGCGACCGCTCTCGATACCAGAGGCCAAAGCCCTGGTAATTATTGGCTCAAACCTGGCTCGTCGTCTGACTGTCTTGATTCGCCAATTGCTGCTTGCGTATCAGCAGCTCACTGACAAAAAGCTTTCTCTGGATCATCACTTCCGTTTGTATGATTATCTAGAGCGATTTCGGGTTCATTTTCGCTCACGCATGAATCCGCGTCGGTCTGCTGTGGCCGATTACACTGACGATGCATTAAACGAGTTGGCGATTGAGCAGTTGACCCATCTTCTCTTTTGTACCGGCACCTATGGGTTACAGCGTTTTTGGAATAGTTTGTTTGATGGAGAGGTGGCATGACGATTCAACGTCAGTACAGCCTGCCCAGTTGCACGCTGAAGTTAGAAGGGTTAGGCGAAAATAAGATCTCAAACGCAGCCGAAGCACGGCCCCTGCTGTTGGTTCTCCTCAACGCCTATTGCCATATTGCAGGACAAGAACCACCCATTTCTGGTGGGCGCGAGTTTTTAGAAAGTTTAGTTTCTGAAGTCAGCCAATATGCCCAGAGCTTTTTGAGCGGGGTGACGCCAGCCGTAAAAGCTAAAGAGGAAAGCCCAGTTCGGATCGCGCCAATTGATGGCTCCCGGCATCGGCTTACCATTTTGGGAAGTAATGAAAGTAAGGGTACAGAGCGATCGCTCGACCTAAGCACTGTGCAATTGTTTGACCTGGTTGAAGCGATCGACCAGATGCTGGCAGATCGGCAAACATTGCCTAACCTGGTTCTAGATTTACAACCGTTATCGCGTCGCTATGCCAAGCGAGGTGGGGGCGAATCATCGGCCCAACGTTCCATTCCTGCATTGCTGGGCGTTTCAGGTTTGACAGCCGCCGCGCTGGTATTCGCGATGTTGCCCAATCCCAAAGTGCAGCAACCCCGATGCCTCTTTCCATCACCAGAGTGCTTGGCGGAAGGAGCCAAAGACGACAAAACAGCCAGCCCTTCTCCCTCTCCGTCACCAAACGCGGCAACTAGCCCGACACCGACGACTTCACCCTCGCCGCAAGCAGTTGCTTCCCCTGAGACTCCAGAGGCTTCTCCGTCACCCCAAGCACCTGGAACAGCTCCGGCAATTACCGATGCTGCACAGCTCACCAGTCTGGGGGGGCAGTTACAGTCCGCTTTAGCAGGCAGCTGGAAGGGCGGCAACACCAAAAACAATCTCATCTACCGAGTCAGTGTTTCTGAAGATGGCACTGTACGCGGCTATGACTTTGGCAATGACGGGGCACTCACCAATTTGAAGCTGACCCCCTTACCCGGTTTGCTCAAGCCGTTAGGTGAAGATGCAGGTTCTCAGCCATTAGGCGATTTTAGAGTGGTCTTCACCCCGACGGGGCAAGTAGAAGTCGAACCCTGGAAGCAGGTTGCAGCTGCGCCCTCGATCAATGAAAACCCCGAAATTACTGACGCGGAGCAGCTAGAAGAGTTGCTACCGAAAGTTCGATCGCAGATCTTTGCAGCCTGGACGGGCGATCGCACGCGGTTTGTAAAACCGTTGGAATTTCAGGTACGGGTCAAGCCAGACGGCACCATCGAAACCTACCGCCCCTATAATCAGCCCGCCTTTGACTACGAGAAAGATACGCCGTTGCCTAAGATTGCCCAACGCGCAGGGAACGAGCTAGCACCAACTCAACAACCCCATGCACTGTTTAAGGTCGTCTTTAACGAAAAAGGGCAAGTAGAGCTATCGCCCTGGCGGGGCTGGAAAAACTAACACCCCCAGGTAAACCTTCACCGAATCGAAGGGGCGCAGGTTGTGCCCCTTTATTTTCGTGATTAACCGGCAAGCTTCGCCTGTTGTGGACCAGCCCAAACATTGCTCAGCACTTCACCATGTGTAATCGGTTGGTCATTTTTAGAGGCCACAGTTCTGCCGCTGACATCAACTGCCCATAGCGGCCAATCGGGTTCTCCCATCACTCCTGCCCGAAATAAAACACAACCGGGATGGTTTTGACTCCAGCCTAACAGCACCGCGTTTGTGTAGTGAATGTGGCTCGGTGCAACAGTGCTGACGCGTGGTTGATGACAGTCCACAACAACGGCATAGTCAGAGGCGATATCTGAGCAAAAAATCGATTCAAATTCACGTGCCAAAAGGCGATCGCCCTTTTCTGACCAGGCCACGGGGATCACAATTGAAATCGTGCCCCGACGATCGCTAATCGATTCAGCGAGTGGGTTATTTGCCAACGGGGCAGCAGGTGTAATCGCTTGTAAATCTCCCGTTCGCAAATTTTCTAAAAACAGCACACTGCTGACCTGGCTCCGAAAAAACTCTGGATCCACTTGCATTTGAATGCGGCTGTAGGCAGCATAACGGCCATCAGGTGAAACAAGCGACTGACTGCGGTAATAAAACACCTGACTTTCACTACTTGACGATGCTGATGAGAGCATAGCCATCACCCAACTCCAGGGAATGGGATGGGGACTCTCTAAAGGGTCTAACTGTACCAAATCGTCATGCATAGCAACTCACACAAATAAAACGAATGTGGCTGCCCGCTTGCTTGCGTCAGCCGCTAATCACTTTTTAGAAACGCTTCGTCCTGACCGTTTTTTGGTTTAGGGCAGAGAAACCCAACTACTAATCGCGAACGAGCCGTTTAATACTCCTCACACCTGCCTGGGGCTGGCATCAGCATCACCGAAGAAATCGTGAGTCACCCCAGGAATGCTGTAAATTGGTTATTCTGCGAATTGTCTAAGTTAAATCGGTGCTGCAAACCAAAAACTACACGATTTAAGGCTCCAGTGGTTTTGTCTCCAAGCAACAGAGTCTACCGCTTTCACCCGCATCGAACCTTTTGTTTTATATGTACCAACGAGACAAGTAGCGTTCCAATCATGTGAAGGGTTGAATTTATGCTTCATGTATAGCAGTTGAAAACGAGAATAGGCGCGTTTTTTGTCAACTTTCAAGATATTTAACGTTTCCTCTTAATCCCATGCAAATTGTTTTCTTTGGCACACCTCAGTTTGCCGTTCCCAGTTTAGAAAAGTTACTCTCTCATCCCGACTTCGACGTGCGCGCGGTTGTGACCCAACCAGACAAACGACGGGGACGCGGTAATCAACTGATCCCCGCGCCAGTCAAGGTAGTCGCCGAGACACACCAGATCCCCGTATGGCAGCCAGTTCGCATCAAGAAAGATGAAGTAACCCTGACAAAACTTCGTGATTTAGCTGCCGACGCCTTTATCGTGGTGGCCTACGGGCAGATCCTTTCGCCAGAAATTTTAGCCATGCCGCGCTTGGGCTGCATCAACGCTCACGGCTCCTTGTTGCCCTACTATCGGGGTGCAGCACCGATTCAATGGAGCATTTGTCACGGAGAGGCCGAGACAGGCATTACCACGATGCTGATGGATGCCGGAATGGATACCGGGCCGATGCTGATCGAAGCCAAAACCCCGATCGCCCTGTTAGAAAATGCCCATGACCTGGCAACCCGGTTGGCCCACCTCAGCGCCGATTTACTGGTAGACACTTTGCATGGATTAGAAAACAACACGATTCAGCCACGCCCCCAAAACTCTGACCTCGCGACCTACGCCCCTTTAATCAAAAAAGAAGACTACGTTTTAGATTGGAGCAAACCTGCGATCGCACTCCACAACCAGGTTCGCGGTTTTTATCCAAGCTGTGTCACGACATTTCGCGGAGAGTCGCTAAAAGTGATCGCCACGGCTCCATTAGGCGAAACCTATAAAGCCGCACTGCCCGAAGAGTTACAAGCTTTAGAGGTGCCATCGTTGGAGGAGTCAAAGCAGCCTGGAGCGATCGCCAGCCTGATTAAAGGGATTGGCCCCATTGTGAAGACAGGGGATGGTTACTTGCTGCTGCGAGAAGTGCAGCTGGCTGGCAAACGCGCCCAATCAGGGTGGGATTTTGCAAATGGCAGTCGTTTATCAGAAACCGATGTTTTAGGGGTTGCTTAACTGAAAGCAAGCAACTGAGACAGCGATCGCCGGCTTATTCGCCCAATGCTGGCGTCCGTTCATAGTAGCGGCAGCCCTTACACGGCCCTTCAGGATTTACAGCACAGCGGATCAGTTCAGAGTGGGCGTTTAAACTACATGTTGCATCTCCTAAAACCCAGCGCCCATCGAGCCAGCTTTTTTCAGAGGGCGGCTGTGATTTCTGAACATAGAGTGCCACATTATTCAAACGGTAACGTCCAGCTTTGAAGTGATAGCGATGCCGACGTTCTAGAACTGCATACGTTTTGCCTTCAAGCTCTAGATACGCACCAGGTTGGGGAACCCAATCAAGCTGCACCTTACCAAGTGATTGCTGCGGATGCATCAGAATCACTTCTGTTGGTAATAAGGGTTGCTCCATAATCTCAAACGATTTTTAGGGTGCTTTCGATAGTAACTTACTGATTTAGTTTGCAAAGCGTCTTTTTCTATTCTTGCCTATTCTGCTGTTTCGCGACAGCCACATGATCCCCCTGTAGGAGCAACATCCTCTAGTGTGGTAGAGTACTTAAGTTTTGTTAACCTGCTTAACTGGGCATGTTGCGGTCAATTTGCTCAGCCAGAGCATGTTGGGATAATCATTTCCGGAGAAACAAATCTGCATGACAGTGACCATATTGCCTCCCCGCCAAGCAAAGGGAGATTCTCTACCGCCCGATTTACGCCTCAAAGACATTATTAAAACGCTACCAAAAGAGTGCTTTCAAAAAAATACGACCAAAGCCTGGGCAATGGTTGGAACCAATGTGCTGATGGTCGGTTTAGGTTACGCTGCGATCGCGTTTTCCCCCTGGTTTCTTCTGCCATTCGCCTGGATTTTTACGGGTACTGCCCTGACTGGTTTTTTTGTGATCGGGCATGACTGTGGGCATCGTTCTTTTGCGAAACGGCGGTGGGTGAATGATTTGGTCGGGCATCTCGCATTTTTGCCCTTGATTTATCCATTTCATGCATGGCGTCATCTCCATAACATCCATCACAAGTACACCAACAAGATGGATATCGATAATGCCTGGCAGCCTTTCCGCCCCGAAGTTTTTACCAGCATGGACGGGGTGAGACAGTGGGGCTACCGCGTGACGCGGGGCCGCTTGTGGTGGCTGGCCTCGATTTTGCACTGGGCGTTGCTGCACTTTGATTGGAACCAGTTTAAAGGCAAGCAACGGGAGCAAGTCCGCTTTTCGGCACTCGTTGTGATTGGCTTTGCAGCCATTTTCTTTCCCGTTTTGATCGCTACCACAGGTATCTGGGGCGTTGTGAAATTCTGGTTATTGCCCTGGTTGGTCTACCACTTCTGGATGAGCACCTTCACTCTGGTTCACCATAGCGATCCTGAGATTCCCTTTAAAGAGCCTGAAGAATGGAAGGAAGCAGAAGCTCAGTTAACTGGAACGGTACATTGTGAGTATCCGGCATGGGTTGAGTTTCTCTGCCACCACATCAACGTGCATGTGCCCCACCACCTTTCAACCGCGATTCCTTCTTACAACTTGCGAATGGCACATAACAGCCTGCGAGAAACTTGGGGTAGCCACTTGCGTGAGACGCGGTTCTCCTGGCAGTTGATGAAGACCATCACGGATCAGTGTCATCTATACGATCGCGAGAACTACTACATTTCGTTTCGCGAGTTTGATCGTCGCTAACCGTTGACGAGACTACAGCGAATCACACAGTCCAAGCTTCGGGAATCTTTCCTGAAGCTTGTTTGGTTTGAGAGGGCAATCCCGAACAGATGCGATGGTTAAGCGATCGCTCGTTCTGCCATCGCTCGAATTGTCTCCAATGGCACACGGTAGAAATATTGGCGGTGAAACTGTTCTTCTTTGATGGCGTTGTAGAGTTGGTCAATCGCTTTTAGCAACTCGCTGTCGGAACTGGATGTTGCTTGCCAGCCGATCTGTAAGGCATTTTCGGCATAGCTCAGTTGAAAGCCCATCAGAGTCAGGGCACGAAAACCAAATTGAAGCGTGCGATCGCTCACACCCAATTTTTCTAGCATTTGTTGGCGAGTAACCGATTTGCCGGTGCGATCTAAATACTTTGCAATTCCAAGCAATTGCGTCCAGATTTCGGCAGGGGGAGTCAGCAACGGTGCCGCGTAGGCGATCGCCAGCTTTTTTTGCTCTTGTTGCGATCGGCGCGCCCAGGCTTGCAGCTCGGCCCAACTGCTAAGACAGTAAGGCACCATCAGCACATCTTCATCGGTGGTGGCAAAGGCCAGCGCATCACCGCGCCAATCGAGCAGCCAATCGGAAGCAGCAGTTGCCTGATTGAGGCTCTGTTGTGGGGTACTGACTGCAATCAGGCGCACCTCATACCACCGTTGAAAGGCGTTAAAGTCTAGCTCGACCAGCGCATCACACCGCTCAGTCGGCACTTCATCACGGTAGTGCCCCCACCAAACGCCGGGAAACTTCATCTGGGTGGACTCATCGCGCAAATCAAACGTGGTCTTGATGTACTCCACGCGGCTTCCCTTGCGATCGCGGAGGCGTTGATTCCGCACGGTCTCAAACCAACACTCTTTCACCTGCAAACGTGGCACCGGATTGCCAATCCCGTAGGGTTCCAGTGCCTTCAATTCTTGAAATAGGGCTTTACCCAAATCAGCAACCGTTACCGTTAAATCAACCTGCAACCCGAGAGCGGTAATTTCGGGTGCCTGCCGCAGTTGTTGATTAATCGCGTCGGTGAACAGGTCTAAGTTGGCGATCGGCAAGGCTAAACCCGCCGCGTAGGGATGCCCGCCAAACTTCGTCAACAGGTGCGCCTGATCCTTCACTAACTGATACAGGTCGATGTTATGCGCTGATCGCGCCGAACCACGCGCCGTGTCCCCCTCCAGACTTAAGAGAATCGTGGGTCGGCCATACTCCTGCGCAATTTGTCCCGCGACTAAGCCCAGCACGCCCACCTGCCACTGCTCATCGGCTAACACAACCACCTGCGTTGTCGAAAGATCGAGTTGAGCCACCCGCGCTTTCACCTGTTGCATCACATCTTTTTGCAGTGCCTTACGGCGTGTATTCGCGAGTTCCGTTGCCTCCGCTAAGTGCTGACACAACGCTTCATCCTGACTGGTGAGCAACTCAATACAAAAATGAGCATCACCCTGGATCCGGCTGACCGCATTGATGCGCGGCCCCAACCCAAAGGAAATATCGGTTGGTCGATCGCCCGTACGCTTGCAATACTCCAATAGTTTCGCCACACCGGGACGAGTGGCCGTCGCTGGGTCAGACTGCTTTTGCAACTGTTGAATGCCAACCTGCGCCAGATAGCGACAATCACCGCGCAGCTCAACCAGATCGGCAATCAACCCGATCGCCACCAGGTCAAGTAGTGACTCCAACGGTTTTTGGGGCACATCGGACAACACCGCATACATCGCCTCTACAAGCTTGTAGGCAACCGCTACTCCCGACAAATGCGCCAAGGGATGATCGGCACTCAGCGATCGCGGGTTGAGAATGGCAACAACCGGGGGGCGATCGCTCGGCAAGGTGTGGTGATCTGTGACAATCACATCAATGCCCAGACGATTGGCATGGTCAATCTCCGCCAGGTTCGTGCTGCCCGTGTCGCAGGTGACGATGAGATTGCAGCCCGTTTGATGGAGGCGATCGATCCCCGCAATCGATAGTCCATGTGACTCGGTTAATCGGTTGGGAATGAAATAGCTGATCTGCTGTTGCGGAAAGAACTGTCCCAACCCTTCCCACAGCACAGCGGTTGCCGTCACCCCGTCTGCATCAAAGTCGCCCCAAATCGCGACCTGTTCACCCAAATCTCGCGCTGTTTGGAGTCGCTCAACCGCCTGCTCCATCTCTGCCCCAAACGCAAACGGACTCGTCGGTTGGTAACACGCTGGGTCAAGAAAGCCGGGTAGCTGCTCGAATGCTCGAATGCCCCGCTGCCAGAGCAACTGCGCTGCAAATGTTCCCTTCGTTTCGGGCAGCAATTGTTGCACTGCTACAACAAAATCCGCAGGCGGTTGAACAGAGAGAATTTGCCAGGGCGGTGAGACTTCATTCATGCGGTTATCTTGCTGGAACCAGCGGGATTTCTTCTGTTTTAGCAGGCATCCCGCACAGCAAGCAGCTGATCTTTTCGCTATGGTTGAGCATCAGACTCTTAACCCGCTCAAAACCACAGCCAAGCACAGAGCAAAATTCGAATGCCTTAAACTGGGGGAAAGAGCAGATCCGGGCACAGACGAGCCATTGAACAGTGGGAGGCACACATGGAGTCAGCAGTCTATCAAGTTAGTGCCTTTTGGGATGACGAAGCAGCCGTTTGGGTCGCAACCAGTGAGGATATTCCCGGCTTAGCCACTGAAGCAGACACCATTGAAGCCTTAAGTCAAAAATTGCGAGACATCGTGCCCGATCTGTTGGTGAGCAATCAGGTTATTGCTGGCGATTACACAGGGGCGATCGCGATTCACCTTACCAGTCATCGTCAAGAGCTGATTGAGGTTGCTTCATAAATGGCTGCATCTCTCACACCTGCGCTCAAGAAACTTCTTTCAGAAGCTGGGTGTGTTTTCGAGCGACAGGGCAAAGGCGATCATGAAATTTGGTACAGCCCCATTACGGAACGGCGATTTGTTGTAGACAGTGCAATCAAATCTCGGCATACTGCTAATGCTGTTCTCAAACAGGTAGGCTTACCAAAAGCATTCTGATTTAATCTCGGATGCCTGAAACTGAAATCAGCAAGAATTATGTGCCCAGGAAATTTGACTTCCTAACTGGCACTTACCTTCGGTTTTCTTGCAACTTAAAGTAGTTGTCCACAATTCTGATCAGACCAAATCGTTTGTAATCTTCCTTTAAGGAAGGTACTTGCTCTAGCAATTGAGTTAGGCGCTCGACTCCTTGATTAACATCACTCAGATCGCTGGCCGACTCACAGGCAGCCCATAGGCTTTGCAATTTTCCAAATGGAGACTCGCTATAGCGTTTTTCACTCTAGTGAGGCACAGTAACAACAATGAGAGAACCAATTTCTTAGGTCACTTAGTGACACTTGGGAGAACGCTTCATCAATGGCTTTGGCAAGTTCTGGATAACTGCGTGCCCCAATCGAACGCAG